>JAFYDK010000023.1 GCA_017544805.1 Bacteroidales bacterium
GCACGCACATTTTGCAAAAACGGGTAGAACAAAAGTTCTCGCCATAACAGACTCTCAAGCTATGCAAGCAGCATTGGAACTTACTAAATTAGAGGGAATTATCCCCGCTATTGAAAGTGCGCACGCCCTTGCAATGCTCCCAAAATTAAAATTCGGCAAAAACGAAAACGTGGTCATAACAGTTTCCGGCCGAGGCGACAAAGACATGAACACATACGCTGATTATTTCAAATTGTAATTTTTTTCAGAAAAAAAGTCCGTAAGAAACTTCTCATTTTCTTACGGACTTTTTTTTATTCCTTACTTCAATAAACGGCTCCTAAAAAAAATTATTCTCCCATTTCCTTACAAAAACTATCTAAAAATTCTTGCGGTTCTAAAACCTGAATTTTAGACTCAGCGAAATCTTTTTTGTTTCGGGTAATTATGACATCACACTTTCCTTTCAACGCCGAAAAATACTGCATAGCATCTTCAAGGTCATCAAACTGTGAATCAAGCGCAGAATCAAAAATATTCTCGCCAACACTCGTTACATGACAAAACGTCCTGAACCATTTCATTTTAGTTATAATTTTGTCACGCGAAATTTTTGCCCGAGACATCAAATAAAAAACCGTACTCAAAGAAATTGACGCACAATTCAATTCCTCTACGACATCAAACTCATATAAGGTTAGAATTTTTTCTATATCATCAATCCACGGCTTGCGTTCAAGCAACAAATCTACAATGACGTTTGTATCCAAGAATATATTTTTCATTTGTATTTTTCTTTTAAATATTCATAACGCATCCGTTCAAGTTCTTCATCAGTTATATTAACATCAAACCCCATACGCATTTGTTTGATTCTCTGAGAAACAGGCAAATCCTTTACACCATACCGCTTGATATATTCTCGTATAACCATTTTTCTTACGAAAACCGCGATTTCTCTAAGTGAATTTTCAGTAAGATTGTTCAAATCTTCCGATATGGAATTTTTTAAATCCAATTCAGTTGCTGTCATAATCAATCATTTTTATTTTTTTCCAACTCTGCGCAAATATAACCAATCTTTTTTAAACAAGCAAGTTAATCTTCTCCATAAAAACTGTCCAAAAACTCCTGCGACTCCATAACAGGAATTTTTGACTCCAAAAAATCTTTCTTGTTGCGGGTGATGATGACATCGCAACCCTCGCTGACGGCAGAAAAATACTGCATAGCATCCTCAAAATCTTTAAACGGAGATTTCAGAGCGGATTTCGCAACATTGACATCAACAGAAATCGGGAAACACAATGAAATAAAATTACCCAATTTAGTAATTATCAAATCACGTGCTAATTTTTCCCTCAACATATAATAGTTGATTGTTGCCAAAGACAATGTCGAACAAAATGTTAAAATTTTATTCTCATTTGCCAACGACATTATTTCTGAGGCGGGTACAACCCAAGGCGACCTGTTGGTAAGCAAGTCTATGCCGATATTTGTATCCAAGAATATTTTTTTCATTTGTATTTTTCTTTGATGTATTCCCATATTTTTTCATCAACCTCTTCGTCTGTATCGTGATTTTCCGGTCCTGTCAAAAACATAGCCGCTATTTCATCCGAAATTCTGCGACCGCCATACTTCGGATTTCGGGGCGGTAGACCTTTGTCAGACTTGAGAGACACATTTTCCTGAGGAGAAACAGGAGGAACCGTAATAAACGAATCCAATAAAAATAATAACCCATAAAGTTGTTCAGGCGATAAAATTGCTATCCGCTTGTCTATTTTCTTCCTTATTTCTAATGTTGCTGCATTCATAATCAATCATTTTTATTTTTTTTCCAACTCTGCGCAAATATAACCAATCTTTTTCAAACAACAAAAAAAGTCCGCAGTTTTCACTACGGACTTTTTTAATATTGTTTGTGTTTAAAAACTTCGTCTAAAATTATTTAGAGAATGTGAATGCTGTTACATCCAAAGGAAGTTTATCTGAATTTTTGATAATAACACCATCAATAGCAGCTGTACCATCAGCATTAGGAGTTACGGTAAATTTAGCTATACATGCGTCATCAGGACCATCGGTAATAATAGTACCTTTTAATACATAAGAAGCATCTTCTATTGATTTACCATCACCATCAAAGAGTGCAGTTTTACCAGCGTTGTCACCAATCGTTGCATCTTTAGCTTTAGATGCTCTCTTAATACCTATTACTTGACGATTTTTATCACCTGCTTTTCCATCAGACTCTGCGATAACATCAATTTTTGAAGCATTATCCTTAGCTTGTGACTGCGTATAAATCGTATTATCAGCCAAAGAAAGATATGAACCTGTTGAAGAAGAAGCGGAACCAATAGTTACTTTAAGAGTTTCGCCTATTGCAGCAGAAGTTTTAGGACTTTTTACACCAGCTTTGATTCTGAATTTCAAAATCTGAACCGGAATTTCAGTTGAAGTAACGGTCATAGTATACCTTTTTACTTTCTTACCGTTTTCATCGACCTCTTTTTCCTTTGTTGTTGCGTCTTTTTCACCAAGCGTTGCAACTACATTGTCATTAGCATCAATAACTTCAAACTCTTTAAGTTTTTTATCAGACGTAATTACACCTTCAATTTTAATTTTGCCAGTAGCTTGTGCATAAGCTTTCAAACCGTCAAAATTAACCAACTCAGCGAGTTCAGCATCTTCTTGTGCAATTTTTTCTTCATCGTTTTCATCGTCTTCACCGCAAGATGTGAATGTTGAGGTCATAAGACCCATTGCGAGCAAAAATGCCGCTGTTTTGAATACTTTCTTCATTTTTTTAAAACGTTTTTTAAGTTTAAAACTTTGTTAATAAATTAATTTTAGTGAAAAGCTGCTATACGCGCAACTCATGTATCACGCAGCAAACTTACACATAAAAAACGAATGATTGTTTAATTTATTGTTAAAAAAATAAGAAAATTTGCATTTTTTTTTTAACTCATTGAAAATTAAAGAAAAAAAATCACTTCAAATTTTTTATCAATGTTTCAACCGCCTCGTCAATTGATTTTGAAGTGCTCAAAAGTTTTATAAACGCACTGCCTACAATACATCCCCTTGAATGGTCTGCCGCCGCTCTGAAAGTTTCCTTATTGGAAACACCAAAGCCTACAAGCGTAGGATTTTTCAAGTTCATGCTCTCTATATGGCTGAAATACTGCTGTTTAGCCTCGCTAAAAGATTGCTGTGCACCTGTCGTAGAAGCCGACGAAACCATATAAATAAAGCCACGACTCATATCGTCAATAGCACGGATTCTTTCATCAGAGGTTTCAGGGGTAATTAGTTGAATGTAATCCAACGAATTTTCTTCAACAAACCTCTTATAATCAGAAAGATAAACCTCTGAAGGAAGGTCGGGAATAATTAAACCGTCCACTCCTACTTCCGCACATTTTTTGCAATAATCCGAAAAACCAAACTGCATTGCCGTATTAATGTAACTCATCATAATAAGCGGAATATCAGTAACTTGACGAATGTTTTCCAACTGTGAAAACAATACTTTCTGACTCATTCCGTTGTTTAAGGCTTTTTGACCGCTCGCCTGAATTACAGGACCGTCAGCCATCGGGTCTGAAAACGGTACGCCTATTTCAATCATGTCAATACCATGGTCTGAAAGCGATTTAATAATTTTTACAGTGTCATCAAGGTTCGGAAAACCGGCTGTAAAATAAACTGACAAAATGTCTTTTTTACCTGATTGGAAAAGTTTTTCTATTCTATTCATTATTGTAAAATTTTAATTGCTTTTTGTAATTTTTCAATATCTTTTAACGTCGGTGAAATTTCAAAACGGCTGTTCAAATCCACACCGACTAAATTTTTGATTTTCAATGTTTTAATTTCGTCTAAAACGTCCAAATCTATTCCGCCGCTAAGCAGAAAAGGTTTTTGGATTTCCTCTTCATTCAAAATACTCCAGTCAAATTTTCTGCCCGAACCGCCAAAACCTGAAGTTTTGGTATCAAAAAGCAGATAATCAACACTTTGGTAATATTTTTGTGCAGCAAACAAATCCTCTTTTGAAGAAACTCCGAATGCTTTGATAACAGGAATTTTTTCACGAATTTTTTCGCAAAAATCCGGCGTTTCATTGCCGTGAAGTTGAACGAAATCAAGGTTAAATTCCTTAATAATTTTCAAAATTTTTTCTTCGGATTCATTAACAAAAACTCCGACTTTTTGAGAGCCGAAAGTTTTTTGTTTCAACTGATTATCAACATTTTGCGGAACAAAACGCGGCGATTTCTCATAAAAAATCAATCCGAGAAAATCAGGTTTCAAAGCAGCAACCTCCAAGAAATTGTCCCTCAAACCGCAAATTTTAATTTTCATCTTATAAAAGTTTTAAAACATTGTCAATGAAACTTTTAAGAGCTAAACCCGGATTTTCCTCTTTCATAAAATTTTCGCCCATAAGAAAACCGTTAAAACCGAGTTTTTTTAATTCAGCCACCGTTTCTGGCTTGGAAATTCCTGATTCTGAAATCTTTACAGCATTTTCAGGCAGATTTTTAACAATAGCTTTTGAAATTTCAATATCGGTTTTAAAAATTTTCAAATTTCTATTGTTAACGCCCAAAACATCTACGTAACTTTCATCATAATAGGAAAGCTCGTCCTCTGAATGAATTTCCAAAAGAGTGTTGAGTCCGAGTTCCTTTGCCTCCAACGCAAGTTCCTGACACTGATATTTTTCCAAACAAGCGGCTATCAACAAAATGGCATCGGCACCAGAGGCTTTTGCCAAATAGAGTTGATAAGGATTTATTAAAAACTCCTTGAAAAGTAGCGGTGTTTTTTCAAGATTTTTTCTGGCCTGAACAACGTCATGAAAACTGCCGCCAAAAAATTTATTATCCGCCAAACATGACACCGCAGAGCATCCGTATTTTTCATAAAGCGGCACAACCTCCTTTGGCTCAATGCCTTGATGAATATCACCTTTAGAAGGTGATTTGCGTTTAAACTCCGAAATAATACCCGTTGAAGAGTTTTTTAAGGAGTTTTTCAGCGAAAAAGTCTCACGAGAAAAAAACGGTTCGTCTTTCAACTCAGAAACAGGAATTTGTTTCATCAATTCGCTGATTTCCAACCTTTTGTTTGCTACAATTTCGTCTAATACAGTTGACATTTTCTTATACTTTTTTCAACTAAAAAAGGTCTGCCGTGAGTTCGACAGACCTTTCTTTTTTTTTTAAAATTAATTCACAAATAAAAAATATGAAAAGTGCAAGCCTCACGATTTTTTAAAATTCCGCAAGCGCCACCACCAATAATTATATGTAGAAAAATTCATCATTTTTTATTATCTAATTTTTCTTTTCACATCGCAAAGTAAGGAAATATTTTTCAAAGAAAAAAAAAATTCTAAAGTTTTTTTTCTTTTTTTTTATCAGAGCTTTTTTACAGCAATTTTTTTGGATAAAAAGTAATTTTTATTTACTTTTGCAACCAGTAGTTTTTCATAGAAAAAAACAAAATGATAAGCATATTACCGAAAATAAAATTATTTATTGCTCACGTTAGAAAATACAAATACCATTGGGTAACAGCATTTTTTGTGGTATGGGTTTTATTTTTCGACCAAAACAATTTGTGCAGGTCGATTTCGGACATTGTGGAGTCGCACCGCTTGGAAAAAGAGAAAAAATTTTATCTTGAAAAGATAGATCGTTATTCGATAATGCTCAACGAATTGAAAACCAGCGACGAGAACCTCGTGAAATTTGCCCGTGAGCAATATTATATGAAAGCCGAAGACGAAGACGTTTTCGTAATAGAAGAAGAATAAAATTATGAATGAAAATTTCAAAGAAGCAATCAGCCTTTCTCAATTAACGGGTCTTATACGCCGCACAATTGAGGAAAATATTTCGCGTTTTTATCTTGTAATAGCTGAAATTCAGTCGATTACAATCAACAGAAGTGGGCATGCTTATTTGGAATTAATAGAAAAATCTCCGCTTGACAACAATCAAATACTCTCGCAAATAAGGGCAACAATTTGGGCGAATAAATTCCGAATGATAAAACCGTATTTTGAAAGCGTTACGGGCTCCAGCCTAAAGCAAGGTCTGAAAATAATGGTGAAAGCGCAGGTCAGTTTTCATGAACTTTACGGTTTAAGTCTCAACATTTCGGATATTTTGCCGGAATATACTGTCGGAGAGCTTGCGATGCAGAGAAAAATTACCATCGAAAAACTCAAAAATGACGGAGTGTTTGACATGAACCGCGAAAAAGATTTGCCGCTGCTGATAAAACGCATTGCCGTTATATCTTCTTCAGGAGCAGCAGGTTACGGTGATTTTTGCAATCAGTTGAATAGTAATCCAAGAGGTTATAAATTTTACACCCGCCTTTTTGAAGCTTCAATGCAGGGAAATACTGCCGAAGAATCAATCATCAAAAGTTTAGAAGATATTTATAATTCTCCGGAAGATTTTGATTGCGTTGTGATAATAAGAGGCGGGGGCAGCAAAACGGATTTAAATTGTTTTGACTCTTACATTCTTTGTCAAAATATATGTCAGTTTCCTCTGCCGATTATAACGGGAATCGGACACGAAAGGGACGAATCGGTTGCGGATTTGGTGGCTCATACGCATCTAAAAACCCCGACAGCCGTTGCTCAATTCTTGATAGACAGAACTTTATGGTGCGAAACCTCGTTAAACGAAACCGTTTCAAGTATAAAAAGACGTTTAACAGAATTATTGAATTATAATCAGCGCAAAACTGACGAATTACGTTACAGATTTATAACCAATCTGAAAAACTTTTGTCCGCTAAGGCTCAGCAAATTGGAAACCGTTAAAAACAACATCAAAAATAATTTCAAAATCAATTTTGAACGTCGTAGAATGAATGATAAAATGCGTATTCAACGCATCGGAGAGCGCATACAAAGTGTCATAACCGAACAAAAGCACGTTTTAACGCAAATCGAAACCAAAATTGAAATGAATTCTCCAAAACATATCCTCAAAAAAGGTTATGCTGTTATGAAAAATTCTTCAGGAGAAATTATCACGGGCGTAAAATCGGTTTCAAAAGGTGATGAAATAACGACCATTTTTTATGACGGACAAATCAAATCAAAAGTTGAAAATATTATAAACGAATAAAAAAAAACCGAACTTAAAATTTTTTTTTCAAGTCCGGTCTTTCCTAAAACATATTTTTTGTCTTAATACTATCTATGCAACGTATATCCCGGATATTCTTTCAAACCCTCTTCCAAGCATTTCAATGCTTTGGTTAAATCGTCGGTGTTAATTACGTATGCAAGACGTACTTCGTCGCGACCGAGACCCGGAGTTGCATAAAAACCTGCTGCAGGAGCCATCATAACTGTCTTATTTTCATAACGGAATGTTTCCAACATCCAACGGCAGAAAATTTCAGAATCGTCAATCGGCAGTTTTGCCATCGTGTAAAAACTACCCTTGGGCATAGGCGAGAGAACCCCCGGAATTTTATTAAGACCGTTAATCAAACAATTTCTGCGCTTAACGTATTCAGCCCTAACCTCCTGAAAATATTCTTGCGGAGTATCAAGCGATGCCATACCGATTAACTGTCCGAAATACGGCGGCGACAATCTTGCTTGAGCAAATTTCATAATCGTATTCAAAACGTCTTGATTTTTGGTGACAACAAAACCAACACGAATACCACATTCGCTGTAACGCTTTGAAGTTGAATCAATTAAAATTGCATGATTTTCCAAGCCCTTAATCTGCATTATCGAAATATGACGCGTTCCGTCATAACAAAAATCGCGATAAACCTCGTCAGAAATTACGTACAAATCATATTTCAAAGCCAAATCCCTGATTTGCAACAATTCCTGCATACTATAAAGATAGCCTGTGGGATTGTTAGGATTAGAAATCATAATTGCACGGGTCTGCGGTGTTATCTTTTTTTCAAATTCGCTAATCGGGGGCAATGCAAAACCGTTCTCAAAACTTGAAGGAACGGGGACTACTTTTACGCCCGCCATAGTTGCAAACGAGTTGTAATTTGTATAAAAAGGTTCGGGGACAATCATTTCGTCGCCGGGGTCTAAACAGCTCATTAACACATAAATAAGACCTTCCGAGCCACCGAAAGTAACCATTATTTGGTCGTAATTGACCTCAATACCTATGCTTTCGTAATATTTTGAAAGCGCACGCCTGTAACTTTCCAAACCTGCCGAATGACAATACTCGACAACTTTTCCGTCATATTTTTTAAGGACTGCAAGACCTACTTCAGGCGTATGAATGTCAGGTTGTCCGATATTAAGATGATAAACTTTCACCCCGCTTTTTTTAGCTTGTTCAGCATAAGGAACAAGTTTACGAATCGGGGAGGCAGGCATAATTTTGCCCGTCTTTGATATTTTAGGCATATTTTTTTAATTCTGTTTAACTATGATATTTCCCTTTATCGACAACACGACAGGGGAATTTGATGCATTACTATGAACGGTAATTGTTTTTGAAAAACTACCGATTCTACTGGAGTCGTATCTTACTTTTATAGACCCTCTTGATTTTGACGGCACAGGCTCATGTGTCCACTCAGGAGTTGTGCAACCGCATGAAGTCGAAACGTTGGTAATAACCAAATCCGCTTTGCCGGTATTAACAAACTCGAAAACGTATGACACGTCAGAACCGCTTTCCATAGTTCCGAAATTGTGGTCGGTATATTTGAATGTCATTTCAACGCCGTCTACAAGTGAAGCTTCGAGTTGTGCGACAGAATCAGCCGCAGCCTTAGCCTCGGCCTTGAGTTCTTTTTTCGATTTTTTCTGAGCGGCACATTCCGTCGGAATCATCGCCGCGACTAAAATTGCGGCTACCGCCAATAACAAAAACTTTTTCATAATCTTAAAAACTTTAAATTTTATTTTTAGTAGTAACTACGATTTTTTTTTACGCTTTCCGCAGTTATTTTTTTTCTCTTAATCCAACGTATGAATTACGAGGCCGCTACGAAGTTTGGGTTCAAACCAAGTTGTCTTCGGTGGCATAATGTTTCCCGTATCGGCAATGTTCAAAAGTTGCTCCATGCTAACGGGATAAAGTGCAAAGGCACATTTCATTTCACCAGAATCAACACGTTTTTTCAATTCGTTAAGACCGCGAATTCCGCCTACAAAATCTATACGTTTTGAAGTTCTTAAATCCTTTATATCGAGCAGAGGTTCAAGCACTTGCTTTGTCAAAACGGTAACATCAAGACTTCCGATCGGGTCGGAATCATCAAAAGTGCCTTCTCTTGCCGAGAGTTTAAACCACTCTCCGCCGAGATACATACTAAACTCGTGAAGTTTTTGCGGAGAATAAACTTCTTTTCCTTTGTTGGTGATTTCAAACGATTTTGAAAGTTTTTCTAAGAAATCTTTTTCCGAAAGGCCGTTCAAATCTTTTACGACACGGTTGTAGTCCATGATTTTCAACTGGTTATCAGGGAAAATCACGGCCAAAAAATAATAGTATTCTTCTTCTCCCGTTTGATTTTTGTTTTGAGATTTTCTCTCAATACCGACCCTTGCAGCGGCTGCCGTGCGGTGATGACCGTCAGCGACATAAAGTGCAGGAACTTTTTCCGCAAAAAGCTTTTCGATTTTTTGATTAGTTTGATTGTCGTCAATAACCCAAAATTTATGTCCGAAACCGTCGTTAGAGATAAAATCGTATTCCGGTTTTTGATTTTCAACGATATTTTTAACAATTGCATCTATCTCAGGTACAGCACGATACGAAAGAAATACGGGTTCGGCATTAGCATTAATTTCTCTGATGTGAACCATACGGTCGTCCTCTTTGTCGGGGCGTGTGAGTTCGTGCTTTTTGATAATTTCGTTTTGATAATCTTCGCAAAAAGCAGCACCTGCAATTCCGTATTGAGTTCTGCCGTTCATCGTCTGAGCATAAATGTAAAACTTTGGATCAGAATCTTTTACGAGATATTTTTCATCCTGAAACTTTTTAAAATTTTCGATTGACTTGTTGTAAACAACCTCAGAATGAGGGTCAATGTTTTCGTCCAAATCAATTTCCGCCCTTGTAACGTGCAAAAACGAGTAGGGATTACCCTCAGCCATTTTAGCCGCCTCTTTCGAGTTCATAACGTCGTATGGCAGACATGAAAGTTTTTCTGCGATTTTTTTATCGGGGCGCAATCCCCTAAACGGTTTTACAATTGACATGGTTTGATTTTTTTTATAAACTACAAAAACAATTAGAAGTTTTTGGCAGTTATCAAAAATTAACAAAAAAGGGAGGTTTTTCCGGCCTCCCTTTTCTATTTTGTAATACAATTCTATTTGTTGACTTGGAATTTTTTATTGCCGGTTTTGAAAAAGTCAACAATCTGGTTCGCCGCGGCGAGACCCGCGTTGATGTTAGCTTCCGCTGTCTGAGCACCCATTTTTTTAGGCGTAGCGAAATATCTGCCAGCGAATTTCGCGGCAAATTCTTCGTTTTTATCAGGAGCGATGTCGGTAATATATTTCAAATCAGTACGTTCTTCCATAAGTTTTATCAATTCGTCTTCGTTGATAACCTCTTTTCTTGCGGTGTTGATAACGATACCGCCTTTTTTGAGTTTAGAGCAAAGTGCGTAATTGATTGACTGTTTGGTTTCAGCAGTTGCGGGAATATGAAGCGATACGATGTCGCAAGTTTCAAACAAAGCCTCTTGATTATCAACTGCTTTAACGCCTGCCTGTTCGATAACCTCTTTCGGACAGAATGCGTCGTAAGCATAAACGTCCATATCAAAACCTTTTGCAACTCTTGCAACGTTTCTTCCTACTTGACCAAAAGCCAAGATACCGAGTTTTTTGCCTTTGAGTTCGCTACCTGATTTGCCGTTGTAGAAGTTTCTTACAGCGAAAACCAAAAGACCGAAAACGAGTTCGGCAACAGCGTTAGAGTTTTGACCCGGAGTGTTCATTACAACAACACCTTTTGCCGTAGCAGCCTCTAAATCAACGTTATCATAACCAGCACCAGCACGAACAACGATTTTTAAGTTGTTAGCGGCATCGAGTACCTCTTTAGTAACTTTGTCAGAGCGGATAATGAGAGCATCAGCATCAGCAACGGCGTCCAACAATTGTTTTTTGTCAGTATAATTTTCGAGTAAAGCAAAAGTGTTACCCGATTTTTCAACTATATCTTTGATACCGTTTACAGCAGCGGCAGCAAACGGTTTTTCTGTTGCAACTAATATTTTCATTTTCTTTATTAAATTATTCATCATGCATTATGCACTATGAATTACGCATTAAAAATTAGTTTTCTTTTTCAAAATCTTTCATTGCTTGAACCAAAGCATCTACGCTTTCCATAGGAAGTGCGTTGTAGAGCGATGCTCTGAAACCGCCTACTGAACGGTGTCCTTTCAAGCCGACCATATCTCTTGCTTTTACGAAGTCCAAGAATTTGGCTTCCAAATCTTTGTATTCTTCGTTCATAACAAAACATACGCTCATTCTCGAACGTGAATCTTTCTGAACCGTACCTTTGAATAATTTGTTGCGGTCGATTTCATCGTAAAGTTTTGTAGATTTTTCGATAGCGCGTTTTTCCATTTCTTTAACACCGCCGTTCTGAATAATCCATTCAAGAGTTTTAACACCGGCATAAATAGGAACAACCGGAGGAGTATTGAACATAGAATTCTTGTCGATATGGGTCTGATAGTTGAGCATTGTCGGGATTGCTCTATCAACTTTACCCAAAAGTTCGTCTTTTACGATTACAAAAGTAACACCTGCACAAGCAAGGTTTTTCTGTGCACCACCGTAGATAAGACCGTATTTGCTAACATCTAACGGACGAGAGAAAATATCCGAACTCATATCTGCAACAACGGGAATCGGCGAATTGTAATCCTCGAGGATTTCAGTACCATAGATTGTGTTATTAGTTGTAATGTGCATATAATCACAATCTTTAGGAATTTCAAAACCTTTAGGAATGTATGTATAATTAGCCTCTTTGCTTGAAACGTGGTCATCGACTTCACCGAAAAGTTTAGCCTCTTTAGCAGCTTTGTTAGCCCATGTACCGGTATTAACATAAAAAGCTTTAGAACGCAAAAGGTTCATCGGAACCATAGCAAACTGCAAACTTGCACCGCCGCCCAAGAAAATTACGGAGTAACCAGAGGGAATGTCAAGAACCTGTTTGAAAAGTTCAACAGCTCTGTTCATAACGGCATCGAATGATTTGTCTCTGTGAGACATACACATAAGCGAAATACCTGTTCCGTTAAAATCCATGATTGCCTTTGCAGTCTCTTCTACCGTATAGTCGGGAAGAACCGAAGGACCTGCGAAAAAATTGTGCTTTTTCATTGTATATATTATTTATTAATAATTTAATTTAGTTCCGATAAATAAATTTACAGCGCAAAAGTAATATTTTTTATTATAACAGCAATAAAATTTTCAACTTTTTTTCTTTTTTTTAATTAGAAGGTTTCGATGTACATTTTTTTCAATTTTTTATTTCTTGATAATTAATATGTTAGAGGCTAAAACTAAAAATATTAGAAAAAAAAGTGCAAAAAAATTTTGCAGATTTAAAAATTCACTCTACCTTTGCATCGCAAAAACGGAGGACGGGGTTCTTAATAAAACAAGAACAATAAAGACCAACTCCGAGTGTTATTTGAAATGGTTTTTTATCCATAATATTTCGATTTTAGGTTAGACTATGTAGCTCAGTTGGTAGAGCACATCCCTTTTAAGGATGGGGTCCTGAGTTCGAGCCTCAGCATGGTCACTTCATTTGTTTTAATTTAATGAATTATAATACGGTTCGTTGTACTTAACTTAATTTAAGTCTTGTGAACAAAAGCCGTAATCATATTGCTTTTTTTGGGACTATGTAGCTCAGTTGGTAGAGCACATCCCTTTTAAGGATGGGGTCCTGAGTTCGAGCCTCAGCATGGTCACTTTTAGAATTATTTTTTCAACGTAAGGCTGCAATAAAATGCAGCCTTTTTTCTTTTTAGAGAAAGAAATATGGGTAAATTCAATATTAATTTCAATTTTTCATGGATTGATTTCCTTAAACACGTGTTGAGGATAGTTTTGTCAATTCTCGTTATAATAGCATTCAATAAATATTTCCCGCAAAACATTTTGCCGAAAGATTTTATGTTCAAAACAGCGATTTACGCTTGTTTATATATTTTAGTCAGCCTTATTTTAGAAATAATTTTTAAGAAATTTGAAAGGAAATGAACTAATGTCATTTCCCTGATAATATTTTCTTGGCCTCCGTTATGGATATTTTTTGATTACCATTTTTAACAGCGATAACAAAAGCGTCCGGAATTTTTTTACGCACCTCACTCTGAAGTTTTACGATTTCTGAATAACTTTGAGTCTTGCCGACGGTATATTTATAACTGCCGTCAAGAAAATTTTCTTCAACCTCAGACAAACCTTTAAACGATTTATCGGAAAGCGAAACTTTTACTGGCGAGGATTTCAACTGCACCTTATAATATACATTATTTTCTTTAGAGGTTACACCCGTTTGGTTTTGAACCTTAGACTCTGCATTTTGATTATTATCGGTTTTAACATTTTGCTCAACCGTAACATTCTGCTGAGTTTTAGCACCCGGGACATAAGTTTTAGCATTGTCCAAAAAATGCGGGTCATAATCCTTTCCGTATTCCTTAACGGCGCGGTAAATTGCTGAAGCATAATAATCTTGACCTTCAGAAGAGGCCATATATTTTTCTTCAGCCGCATTGCTGATAAAACCGCATTCTATCAAAACGGCAGGCATTTGAGCCCTCCACAGAACCGCAAAGTTAGCATCCTTAACGCCTAAATCCTTTCTACCCATTCGCTCGCGGAATTGTTTTTGAACCTTTCCTGCATAATTCAAACTCTGCTCTTTGTGAACTTTATTAAGTCCGGCCAACATAATGGAATCCTCGGAAGAAAGCTGAAAAAGTTCGCCACCGTTTTCCTGAAGCGTTAAAGCCAATGCAAAATTATCGTTTTTGCGGGTCTCTCCTACCACGTAAGTCGATGCACCGTGAACTTTTTTGTTGCTGCAGGAATTAATATGAATCGAAATAAAAAGATCGGCTTGATTTTCATTTGCATAATCGGGACGTTTACCGAGTTCCACAAAAACGTCTTTATCGCGGGTGTAAATAACTTCAACGTCAGGAAGATTTTCCGAGATATATTTTCCTGCCTTTAATGCTATTGAAAGACAAATATTTTTTTCCTTTGAAACTTTTCCTATTGCACCAGGATCTTTGCCTCCGTGTCCGGCATCAATACAGATTTTCCGCAATTTATAATGCTCCTGAGGCTGCGAAAATGCAATAAAATCCGCTGTCAAAAAACACAGTAAAACAATACACTTTAGTAAAATACTCTTTTTCATTCTCTATTTAACGTTATAATTTTATAAAAATACGAAATGTTTTAATTTCGGATTTACATTTTTTTTTTTAATTTTGCGCTTTGTTTTAACATGCAAAGTTAAAGCCATTAACCAAAAAAACGGCAAAATTCGTGCAAAAAATATTTATTATACTGATATTGCTGATTTTACGGCTTTCAGTTTCGGCTCAGGATTTTTCTGCTGACAGTCTGTCAAACAACCATAAAGACAGCCTTTTAGCAGGAACGGATTCCGTGCAGGTTACGGTTGATTCCCTTGAAATTAAGAAAAAACCGAAATCCATTGTTGATATGCCGATAGAATACGCATGCGATGATTCGATGCTGATTTCTTTCGACGACAAGAGAGTTTTTCTTTACGGAACTTCCAAAGTTAAAACCGGCGGAATGGAACTTTCCTCCGATTATATGAGGATGGAAATGGAAAACAATTCTATTTATGCGGAGGGGCGTTATGATTCGGCTAAAAACGAAACGATAGGAACTCCCGTCTTCAAAGACAACAAAGACGAATTCGAGGCGAAAATCATAAAATATAATTTCAAATCGAAAGAGGGTTTCGTATACGATGTTGTAACCGAACAGCAAAGCGGGTATCTTTTCGGCGAAGTTACTAAAATGCACGCTAACAAAGAGATACACCTTAAAAACGGACGTTATACGACCTGCGATTTGCCTCACCCACATTTTTATTTGGAATTAACAAAGGCCAAAATGATTCCTAACGACAAAATCATTTCTGGTCCGGCATATTTCGTACTTTTGGACGTACCGGTTTACATTTTGGGTTTACCGTTCGGAATCTTCCCGCGCTCCAAAAAAACTCATAGCGGAATCATCATTCCAAGTTACGGTGAGGAATCACGACGCGGTTTTTATTTAAGGGACGGCGGATATTATTTTTCGATGGGCGATTATGCTGATTTAGAGTTACTTGCAAGTTATTACACTTACGGTTCTTGGGGTATGACGGCAAGTTCTAAATTCAAATTAAGATACAAATTTTCAGGAAGTTTGAATTTTCAATTCACCAAAAACGTTTACGGTGAAAAAGAATTTATGACCTCTACGAATTCCGACATTAAATATAGTTCGACAAATTCGTATCTTTTAAGATTTTCTTTCAACCAAGACGCGAAAGCAAATCCGACAAGTTCTTTCAGCGCAAATATTTCTTACGATAAACAGAATTATGACCGCTACAATGCAACCTCAGTCCAAGATTATGCTAAAAGTACGACATCTTCGAGCGTAAGTTATCAAAAACAAATGTTCGGCGGATTTGCCAATTTCAGCGCCTCTGCCAACATGACACAAAACCTTTACGACTCAACACTTGCTTTTACGGCTCCGACAATGTCGTTTTCGGTTCAAAAATTTTTCCCGTTCAAACGTAAAGTCCAAGTCGGCTCTCTGCGTTGGTACGAAAAAATCGGTAGCTCTTTCAACATGAACTTTACGAACTCCGTTCCAACAATCGCCGATTCGCTTCTGTTTAAGCAAGAGATGTTCAAACAAATGAAATACGGTTTGAAATATTCTATACCGCTCAGCACGTCATTCAACGTGTTAAAATACATAAACGTTTCACCCTCAATCAATTACACCGGTAGATTATATCCAAGTTATTTAAGCCGCTATGCAAGTAATTATTACGATTTGTCGGGCGAAAACGACGCTAAATATTCTTACTCTACCGATACCATTGATGCGTTAAGACACTGTTTTGACTTCTCGGCGTCAATTTCGGCAAGTACAAAACTTTACGGTATTTTCCAATTCAACAACGCCAAGAGAATCAAAGCTTTCCGTCATGTTTTGACACCAAGCATCGGCGTTTCATGGCGTCCTGACTTTTCGGAAGATGTTTTTGGTTTTTACGAACTTGACCCGGGCGATTTAACCGGTGAAAAAAAATATTGTATTTATCAAAACGGTGTTTACGGCACACCGCCTTCAGGAAAAAGTGCATCGCTCAACTTCTCTCTCGGAAATAATTTCGAGATGAAAGTCAAAGGCAAAAACGATACTATTGACGGCAAATACACAAAAATCAAAATTCTTGAAAGTCTCAATTTTTCAGGAAGTTACAACATGGCTGCCGACAGTATGAAACTCTCAAATATTTCCATGAGCGGAAGCACCCGTCTGTTTGATAAAATGACGCTCAACTTTTCTGGAACATTCGATCCCTATCAGTTGGACTCTTTAGGCAGACGCACAAAATATTACTCAATTCAAGAAACCGAAGGAAGACAATGGGCACGCCTGACAGCTGCAAGAATCAGCACAGGCTTTTCACTCGATTCCAAAACGTTAGGCAAGAAGAAAAAAGAAGAAAAAGAAAATGCCGCTAATCAATACGGTGAAGATCCCGCTCAAGCCGAAACCGACGAGGAGGGAAATATCACTGCGACGGCAGAAGAAGTTGAAGAAACCCGCAAAAATTCCAAACTTTCTAAAAAAGAAAAAGACGGTGAATTCGACTATTATTCTTGTCCGTGGTCATTATCAGCGGATTACGGTTTCAACTATTCGCACCCGAATCTCAAAGCCCCGACCATAACTCAGACTTTGAACTTTTCAGGTTCGATAACATTTACCGAAAAATGGCACGTTTCTCTTAGCTCAGGTTACGATTTCGATGCTAAAAAAATGACATCAACAAGAGTTTCCGTAACAAGAGATTTACATTGTTTCAACCTCAGTTTTTATATCATACCGTTCGGAAGATTAAAGAGTTACAACTTCACTCTTGCGTTTAATTCTTCTATGTTCCAAGGTCTTGAATACAAGAAATCGCAAAACTGGAGGGACAATTAGGAATTGACAATTGACAATTAAAAATTAAAAATTAAAA
>JAFYDK010000024.1 GCA_017544805.1 Bacteroidales bacterium
CGAGTGCGTCCGTGAACGGTAATCATATCCGCGCCTGATGATTCGCACATCCGCGCAAACTCCTCAATCACAATCTTTTCGGGGTTCATTCCAATGCGGCATTTCACCGAAACTACCTTTCCGCTGCGTTTGCAAGCCTCAATGATTTTTGAAGCCTTGGGCAAATCTTCCATCAATGCAACACCTTCGCCAGCCTTAACTACTTGTGGCACAGGACATCCCATATTTATATCGATAATTTGAAACGGTGCTAAGAGTTCGCTTTTTGCCGCACGTTCAAAAACCGTTGGGATTGAGCCCAAGAGTTGCACGCACTTCAATTTTTCGCGATTGTCGGTGTAGAGGAGTTGAGTGGTAGCGCGGTTGTTGTATTTCAAAGCGTCTGCGCTCACCATTTCGGTATAGGCACTTCCCGCCCCGAGCCGCTCTACCATCAGCCGAAACGGAAAACAGGTATATCCTGCAAGCGGTGCCATCAACACGTTGGATTTCAAGCGTATGCTGCCGATTGTTATCTCTGAGCCTAAGGGAGTTACAGATTCCATTGCTAATACTTTTGTGCAAATGTACGCATTGTTTTTGACAATTACAAAAAATTCGTTGTTGCTTTGTGTCGTAAAAAACTACTAACAATTACAATATGAAATCCATTATCGTTTTGAGGGCGATTTTGGTAACGCAGATTTTGACGCAATCATTCGTGTTGATTAATCAGAACGATTTCAAGATGACTGTCGTTGATACGATTCAAGTATAAAACGGCAAAATCATTCCTCACGACGCTGTTGCAGACAGTAGGGGTGTGGTGGAGGTTAAATAATAAAAAAAATCCTCTCTTGAAAAAAATTGATTCTTATTTTTTAGTCAAATTTTTCAAGAGAAGACTTTATAATCAGAAAGTAATTTCAAAATTATTCTGCAACGACTTCAAATTCGATATTTGCTTTGATGTCTTTGTAAATTTTGATAACGGCTTTGTATTTGCCGATTTCTTTAATATTAGCTTCGTCAGCGATGGTGATTTGTTTTCTATCAACATCAATGCCTTTTTTAGCCAATGCTTCAGCGATCTGAATTGTATTAACTGAACCAAAAATCTTACCAGTTGTGCTTGTTTTAGCACCGATTTTAATTTCTTTTTGTTCGATAAGTTTTACTTTTTCAGTTGCGTCGTTACGGAGTTTTTCTTCTTTGTGAGCCTGTTGCTTTTTGTTCTCGGCCAAAACTTTTTTAGCCGATTCGGTTGCAACGGTTGCAAATCCTTTAGGGATAAGGTAGTTGTTTGCGTAGCCGGGTTTTACGGTTACTACATCATCCTTAGAGCCGAGGTTTGCAATATCCTGTTTTAATATTATTTCCATTGTTCAGAATAGTTTTTTTATTATTTCAACAAATCGGTTACGTAAGGCAACAATGCGAGATGACGCGCACGTTTAATTGCCACTGAAAGTTTTCTCTGAAATTTCAGAGATGTTCCCGTAAGTCTGCGGGGAAGGATTTTACCCTGTTCGTTCAAGAATTTTTTCAAAAATTCAGGGTCTTTGTAATCGATGTATTTGATACCGTTTTTCTTGAAACGGCAATATTTTTTCTTTTTAATCTCCACTGTCGGGGGAGTTAAATATCTGATTTCACTCTGTTCTGCCATGGCTTATTCCTCCTTATTAGATTCTGAAGTTTCATTTGATTGTTCTTTCGGCTCTTGAGCTGCTTCTGTAGCTTGAGCTTGTTTCTGACCGTTTAATCTTTGAATACGTTTTTCTGCATATTCCAAAGCATGTTTGTCTAACGATACGGTCAACCAACGGATGATTCTTTCATCACGTTTGAGTTCAACTTCAAATTTTTTGATTGATGCAGGGTCTGCTTTGAACTGAAGCAATTGATAGAAACCCGTTGTTTTGTGGTTAACGGGATATGCAAGCTTCTTCAAACCCCAATTTTCTTCGTGGACAATCTCTGCTCCGCCGTTGGTTAGAACAGTTTTAAATTTATCCACCGCTTCCTTCATCTGTTGGTCAGATAAAACGGGAGTCATAATGAAAACGGCTTCGTAATTTTTTTGCATAAAATTATTTAAAATGTTTGTTACTAAAAATTTCGGTGCAAAAGTAGAGCTTTTTTTTTATACGGCAAAATTTTTTTTGAACTTTTTATTACTTTTTTTCAAAAAAAAATTGCCGTATGATTATTATTTTTTGAGAATTTCAAATTCTTGCCTTGGTTTCAGAACGTTTGAACACTCTATCAATAAATCTTCGTTGATTTCTAACTTCTGAGTTTTCAATAACTTAGCCGAAGAATTTCCTGCTGAAAAGCTGTATACGCCTTTTTCCAAAACCCATGAAGATTTTTCTGTGTCAAAATACGTCAAATCTTCCAAAGGTATTTTTAAAGTTAAATCTTGAGCCTCTGAGGGTGCTAAAAGTTTGGTTTTTGCGTATGCTTTTAGTTCTATTTGCGGTCTTGAAACGCCATTTTGCGGTGCTGAAACATAAATTTGAACTACCTCTTTGCCCTCTATTTTTCCTACGTTTTTAACAGAGAGTTTTAATGTAACTTCTTTATTATCAGCATTAACGCTCAAATTAGAAAATTCAAACTCCGTATAACTCAGACCGTAACCGAACGGGAATTGTACTTTTTTGTTAAACGATGAAAAATATCTGTAACCTACAAAAATATCTTCTTTATAATTAGTGTAATCAATATTTTCTTCGTTTCCGCGTTCTGCACCGCGTCCGAACATTGATTTGTTGTTAGCCTCGTAGTCGTAAGGGAAATTTTTTGCTGACGGATAGTCGAAATAATCAACTGCAAAAGTTACGGGAAGTTTACCTGAGGGATTAATTTTTCCTGTTAAAATATCTGCTACTGCATTGCCGCCTTCTTGACCGCCCATCCAACTCAAAAGCACTGCATCCGGAGTTTCAATCCATGATGAAGTTTCGATAACGCCGCCTATGTTAAGAATTACGATAACTTTTTTGCCGAGTTTTTGAAATGCTTTTTCTACTGATTTCAAAAGTTGTTTTTCGATGTCAGAGAGATAAAAATCGGCAATTCTGCGGTCTCTGAACTCACCGCTGCAACGACCTATTGTTAAAACTGCAAAATCATTTTCTTTGGCATACTGTGCTAAATCGCTGTCGGAAATCGAAAAGTTCTCCGGCATAAAACGATAAAAGAAATCATTGTTTTTTTGAGGGTCGGCGTTACGTTCTTTGCGCTGATTTTCAATGTTTTCCTGATAAATTTTTGCTAATTTTTCGTCGATTTCAAAACCTGCGTTTTTCAATCCTTGAGTTAGCGAAACGATGTATTCTTCGTTAACATCGCCGGAACCCGTACCGCCGGAGAGAAATTCATAACTGTTAGTGCCGAAAACTGCGACTTTTTTCTCCTTATTGAGAGGCAGCGAAAGTTTTTTGTTTGTTAACAAAACTATACCTTCAGCGGCAGACTGACGTGTGATTTGAGCGTGAGCCTTCAAATCGGGTTTGTCGGAGAATTTATAATTTTTGAATCTCGGAGTCTTTTTTATTAACTGCAAAATTCTTTCAACGTTTTCGTCGATTTTTTTCTCGCTTAACGTGCCGTTTTTAACACCTTCTTTTATTTGATTGAATTGACGGTCAATGCCCGGCATCATCAAATCGTTGCCGGCATTAACTTGAGCCACGGCATCCATTCCGGCAAACCAGTCTGTCATAACAAGACCTTTGAAAGCCATGTCTTTTCTCAAAACAGAATCGTTAAGTTCTTTACTTTCAGAGGTATATACGCCGTTAAGATAATTATAAGAGGTCATAACAGTCCACGGTGAAGCCTCTTTAATTGCGATTTCAAAAGGTTTCAAATAGATTTCTCTTAATGCCCGTTGTGAAACTCTTGAATCTGTACTTGTTCTGAAAGTTTCCTGATTGTTAGCTGCAAAATGTTTTATTGAGGTTCCGACATCGTTTTTTTGAATACCTTTTATAATAGCGGCTGCGGTTTTTCCTGCTAAAACGGGGTCTTCCGAATAATATTCGTAATTTCTACCGCAAAGAGGATTTCTATGAATATTGACGCCCGGACCTAAAATTACGTCAGCTCCGTATTCTTTAACTTCTTGACCCATAGCTTCTCCGACTTGTTCTACAAGTTCCTGATTCCATGTACTTGAAAGCATTGAAGCGATAGGAAAAGCTGTACAATAATAAGTTTTTGATGAATCATTTTCCCTAATTGGTTTTATTCTAAGACCTGCTGGACCGTCAGCTAAAACCATGGGCGGAATACCGAGTCTTTCAATGCCATGCGTTGTGCCGGCAGCTCCGGGGATAATATCTTCTGTTGTGCCGACGACAGCGATCGGCTCATCAACACCGCCTTGACCGCAGCCCAAAAGCAATAGGATTTTCTCATCTAAAGTCATTGCTGAGATGACTTCCTGATCGGTGTTTTTGCCGAGTTGCGGCAGATTTTTTTCAGCACCGCCGTTACAGCCGGCAGCGGTGATAACACTTGTTATAATACTCATAATTAATGTGTTGTGCCTTTTCATATATATACGATTTAAAAGTTTTATTCGTGGAATGAAAGTGTTTTTTTTATGGGAAACGTATCGGATTTTTTTTGATGTGTTTTTTTATAAAAAGGTTTTGGTTTATTCTTTGTTAGAGAGTCTCATTTTGAGGTTCAACGGCCATAAACTCGAACGGAACGTCGAAAAGGGTTGAATAATTTTCACCGTTTTCTTTGGTTTCTTCGTTATCAATATCATACAACCATTTGATAGACACTTCTTTTCCTTTTTTGCCGATTTCTTCTAACACGCGGAAAATATCGAAAAAAATCTGTGTTGATGACGTGCTGAAATATTTGAAATGAATTTGCAATTCAGTTTTGTCCGAGGGATTTTCAGCATACTTTTCAAACCATTGATGCACAGGACGATAAAACGTTACCGGATCTTCAGGATATGAATTACCTTTTATTCTGAAAATTCCGTTTTCAACGTCCAATTCTACTTCCGGAGTGTCAAAAGTAGCTGCAATTTTAATAAGTCCGGGAAACTTTTCTATAATATCCGTGTTTTCCATTGTCTAAAATTTTTTTAGGCAAATGTATATTATTTTTTCGGATATTTCAAAATACAAAAATCACTTTTTTCTAAACAAAAAATTAACACCTTGATTTATAATTATTTATAACAATAATCCACTAACGAAAAAATTCGTGCTAAAGGTGCATAATTGCCTAAAGTTTTGCAAAGATTAGTGTTTTTTGTTACAAAATCTTCCAATTTAACGAGATATTCCTCTTGTTTGATAACTCCGTCAGCCACCATTGTTAAGCCTTTTTCCCAACTTGCTGTTAATTCGGGGTTTAGAAGCGGTTTTATAGCGGCTTTAACGACCTCGTAAACCAATTCTCCGAGTCTTGCTGGTGTTATAATCTGAGTTTTTTGGTTAAGACTCAAATAATTGATTTTTACCAATTTAGCTAAAATTTCAGCCCTTGTTGCGGAGGTTCCGATGCCGCGACCCTTTACCAAAGCTCTTAATTCTTCGTCTTCGATAAATTGTCCTGCATTTTCCATCGCTAAAATCAGCGAACCCGAATTATAACGTTTAGGCGGAGTGGTTTCACCGTCTTTTATTTCGTAGCCGGAGATTTTCAGTTTTGAACCTTTGCGCAGTTTGCTGACGTTTTCAATTCCGGCCTCTGAAATTTCTTCTTCGCCTTCCTGACTTTTTTGAGTTTTGTCTTCAGCGGATTGCATTTTGGAATCTTTGGCGTAAACTTTCAAATATCCTGGAGTTTCCAATGCTTTGAAATTAGCAAAAAACGCTTCTTTTCCCACTAACATTTTAATAGCGACTTTTCTGTATTCAGCCGGCGGATAAAACACTGAAAGAAAACGTTTTACGATTCTGTCATAAACACCGAGCGATATTTCGTCGAGAGTTGAAAGTGCCTGAAAACCATCGCCGGTGGGAATTATCGCATAGTGGTCTGTGATTTGTTTATCGTCCGTGTAGCGGGTTTTGTCGATTTTAGAGTAAATGCCGAAAGTTTTAATGTCTTTTAAAAATTCCAAATACTCATTTCTTGTGGCAAGTCCGTGAAGATTTTTGGTAATTTCCTTTGCGACAGCTGTTGAAAGTACCCTTGCATCGGTTCTCGGATAGGTTACGAGTTTTTTTTCGTACAAGTCCTGAACGATTTGCAAAGTTTGGTCGGGTGAAATCTTGAAAAGTTTTGAACATTCGTTTTGAAGTTCTGCTAAATTGAATAAGAGTGGCGGATTTTTTTTCTCTTTTTTCTTTTCAATGGTTTCGATAACAGCTTCATTTGCAGTGTTTTGTAAATCTTGAATTAATTTTTCGGCGTCTTCTTTTTTGTTGAAACCGTTTTCTTTGTAAAGTTTTGGCGAATTAAAATAATCCGAACCTTCGACGGCTCTCCATTCGCCTTGAATTTTAGTGGTTTCTGCCAAAAAATTTCCTAAAACTCTGTAAAAAGACGTTTTTTTGAATTTTCTGATTTCTCTTTCCCGTCTTACAACCATTCCGAGCACACAAGTCATAACTCTACCTACTGAAACGGCAACGTTTTTATCAAGTTTTAGATGTGATTTTAACATATTACCGTACTTAATTGTAAGTATTCTTGAAAAATTGATACCCATTAAATAATCTTCCTTTGCCCTTAAATAAGCAGCGTCGGAGAGTGCGTCGTAAGAGGAGAGGGGTTTTGCCTCGCGTATTCCGCGGCGGATTTCTTCTTCGGTTTGAGAGTCAATCCAGACGCGTTTTCTTTCCTTTGTGGCGGGGACATTTGCCATCATGTCAACCAACCTATAAATGTATTCTCCCTCGCGCCCGGAGTCGGTGCAGACATAAATGCAGTCCACGTCCTCACGGTTAAGAAGTGAGGATACGATGTCGAATTGTTGTTTTACGTTAGGAATGATTTCGTAAAGAAACTTCTTTGGCAAAAAGGGTAGGGTATCTTCTTTCCAGCGTTTAAGATTAATATCGTAAACCTCAGGATAAGACATAGTTACCAGATGTCCGACACACCATGTAACGATAGTTTTTTCGCCTTCCAAATAACCCGTCATTTGCGAATGTGATTCTTTGAGGGCCTTTGCAAATTCCCTTGCAACGGAGGGTTTTTCTGCTATAAAAAGTTTCTTTGCCATTTGATAATTTTGGTGCAAAATTACGAAAAAAACGTAATATTTCAACTTTTCTGAGTTCTTTTTGTTAACTGATAAAAAAAATGAGTATTTTTGCAGCATAAAACAAACTGCATTAATTATGATAGAAGAGGAATTAAAAACTTATATTTCAAGTCTTAACGAAGACGACAGAAAAATTTTTTTGGATACGGTTAAAACCGTTGAAAATGCAGAATCTTCTCCCGAGGAAAATGCTTTGGAGTTATTGAAAATCGGGGAGGAGGAAATTAATGCTGATGTTGTAACTATGTCAGCATTAACAGCTTATGCGTTTATAAAAAATGACAAATTATCTCAAATGCTTTCTCAAGGAAAATTTCAAGAGGAAGTATCGGGCATTTTGTCCGGTGTTTTGAAAATACCTGAATTCAACGAAGAAAAACTGAAATCTCAAAACGAAAATCATATAAAACTTCTTGTTACTTTGTCCGGCGATGTGCGTGCGATAATCATTTTGCTTGCCGAGCATTTAATGAAAATCCGTCATATCAAGGACAAGAACGACCCTGAAAGTTTGAAAACTGCAACCGAGGTTCAATACCTTTATTCACCGATTGCGCACAGAATAGGCCTTTATAAAATAAAAACTGAAATGGAAGAGGTTTGTCTGAAATTTTTTGAATACGAGACTTACCGTTCCATTGCCGACAAACTTCAAATCAAAAAACACGAAAGGGACGAATATATAAAAGCGTTTATAGAGCCGTTGAAAAAGAAATTTGAAGAATTAGGATTAAAAGTCAGCATAAAAGGTCGTCCGAAATCCATTTCGTCAATCCGTCAGAAAATGAAAAAACAAAATATTGATGTTGACGGTATTTACGATTTGTTTGCAATTAGGGTTATAATAGATTCTGCCCTTGAAAACGAAAAATCGGATTGTTGGAAGGTTTATTCTGTTATAACAGAAAAATACAAACCTAATCCGTACCGTTTAAGGGATTGGATAAGTGTGCCGAAATCAAGCGGTTACGAGTCTTTGCATACTACTGTTATCGGTCCTGAAGGGCGTTGGGTGGAGGTTCAGATTCGTACAGTAAGAATGGACGAGGTTGCCGAAAAAGGTCTTGCAGCGCATTGGAAATACAAAAACGGTACTGACGGTCAGGCGGGAGGAAATATTTTTACGAGAATCCGTGAAGCGATTGAAAATCCAGATGTTTCTCAAAAAAATTCTTCCGAAAAAAAGGCTTTGTACAGCGATGAAATTTATATTTTCACTCCTGACGGTGATTTAAAGAAAATGCGAAAAGGCGATACCGTCTTGGATTTTGCTTTTGCGATACATTCCGAGGTCGGAAGAAAATGTACGGGTGCGCATTTGAACGGAAAATTTGTGTCCTTTAAGCACAAACTTCAGAATGGCGATACTGTTGAAATTTTAACGGCAAGCAATCAAAAACCTTCGGAAGAATGGTTGAAAATTGCAAATAATGTTAGAACCCGCAATCGCATCCGAAGAATTATTGACGCAAGCAACAACCGCCTTGCCGAATTAGGAAAAGAGATTTTAAAGCAAAAAGTTGAACAGCACGGTTTATTGTTCAACGATTTGAGAGTCAGTGATATAACTAAAATTTTAAAATTAGACCGTCCCGTTGATTTATATCAAAAAATCGGCGAAGGCGTTATTGATTTGCACAAAGTTATCAGTTATTTGACGGAAGAGACCCCAGAGCCTCCTCAAATTATAAGAGAGGAGAAAAAACACCGTACCGCTGAAACCGACAAAACAACTGATTATCTGATAATTGACAATCTTGACACGTTGGGTTATAATTTTGCGAAATGTTGCAAACCGCTTCCGGGCGATAAAATTTTTGCATTTATAACGGCAGACAAAGGAACAAAAATTCACCGTTATGATTGTCCGAATGCTAAAAATATTTTAACGAAATATCCTTACCGCGTCGTTAATGCGATATGGAAAAAAGATGCGTCTAAAGATTTGATTAACAGTGTTATAAAACTTTACGGCGTATACGATTTGAGTATGAGCATGACGATTAATAATGTTTTGACCAATGAATTTCATGTTCATATTCGTTCGTTTAGTTTGACGGAGGAGCCGGGCGGAAAATTTTCTGCTGTTCTTTCAGTTAATTTGTTGGGAGAGAGTCAGTTGATTAATTTAAAGGAGAGATTCAAGAGGGTTAAAAATATTGAAAAGGTGGAATAACGTAAAGGTGGACTTAATGTGTCCGCCTTTTTTTAATGTGTCCGTCGTTTTTAAAAAGGGTCGCTGTGGAGTAAAAAACAAAAAACTTAAAAAAAAGTTGTTTTTGACAAAAAAAAATCATAATTTTGTACACTTTTTAATTAGGACATATTTTAATAACATAAATGGAAGAAAACAACTTAACTAAGGCTGAAATTATTGAGGCGGAAGAGAATTATTCCGCAGATAGTATTCAAGTGCTTGAAGGTTTGGAGGCGGTAAGAAAACGCCCCGCTATGTATATCGGCGATACCGGCGAAAGAGGTTTGCATCACCTTGTTTATGAGGTTGTTGACAACTCTATCGACGAGGCTCTCGCAGGATTTTGTTCTAAAATCGACGTTACCATCAATTGGGACGAATCAATAACGGTAAAGGACAACGGTCGCGGTATTCCGACTGATTATCACGAAAAAGAAAAAAAATCGGCTTTGGAGGTTGTTTTAACAATTCTTCATGCCGGTGGTAAATTCAACAAAAATTCTTATAAAGTTTCCGGCGGTTTGCACGGTGTCGGCGTATCTTGTGTGAATGCGCTTTCTACTTATTTTGAAGCAGTTATCAAGAGAAACGGTAAAATCTATCAACAAAAATATTCTGTTGGAAAACCCACTACGGAGGTTGTTGTAATCGGTGAGACTGACATCGAAGATACTGGAACGGAAATCACTTTCAAACCCGATGACAGTATTTTTACTTGCCATGTTTACCAGTACGACATTTTGGCGGCAAGACTTAGAGAACTTGCGTTTTTGAACAAAGGCGTTCATCTTGAACTTCACGATATGCGCCCCGATGAAAACGGAAACACCCGTCACGATGTTTTCCATTCAGAAAACGGTTTGAAAGATTTTATCGACTATTTGGAAGTTTCAAAAGACGAACTTTGCGAAATCATTCACTTAAACACCGAGAAAAACGGCATTCCGATTGAAGTCGCAATGCAATACAACAATGGTTTTAGAGAGAATGTTCATAGTTATGTCAATAACATCAACACGCAAGAAGGCGGAACGCATTTGACAGGTTTTAGACGCGGTCTTACAAGAACTTTGAAACAATACGCTGAAACCTCAGGAATGTTAGCAAAAGCAAAACTTGAAATCTCAGGCGATGACTTCCGCGAGGGTTTGACGGCAATTATTTCTGTAAAAGTTCAAGAGCCGCTTTTTGAAGGTCAGACAAAAACAAAACTCGGAAATACCGAAGTTGGTCCGGCGGTTGATGCTGCAATTTCTGACGCTTTGACAAATTATTTGGAAGAAAATCCGAATTCAGCACGAAATATTGTTAACAAAGTGCTTCTTGCTGCAAAGGCGAGAATCGCGGCTAACAACGCCCGCAAACTCGTTCAGCACCAGAGTAGTCTCAAAGGCGCGGGACTTCCCGGAAAACTCGCTGACTGTTCGTCAAGAGATAATACGAAGACCGAGATTTTTATAGTCGAGGGAGATTCTGCAGGTGGAACAGCAAAACAAGGTCGCGACAGAATGTATCAAGCAATTTTGCCGTTAAGAGGTAAAATCTTGAACGTTGAAAAAGCCGTTCAATACAAGACTTTGGACAACGACGAAATCAAAAATATTTACACCGCTCTTGGAATCACAATCGGAACTGAAGATGATTCACAGGCAGCAAACCTTAAAAATATCCGTTACGACAAGATTATCATCATGACGGATGCCGATGTGGACGGTGCTCATATTCAAACACTTGCGATGACGCTTTTCTTCCGTTATATGAAAGAAGTTATCGAGCAAGGTCATTTGTATTTGGCAAATCCTCCACTTTATTTGGTAAAGAAAGGAAAATCTCAGCGTTATTGTTGGACTGAGGATCAAAGACTTCAAGCCTTGCAAGATTTCGGAAACGGACAAGAAGATAGTTGCACGGTTCAGCGTTCCAAAGGTGTGGGTGAAATGAACGCCGATCAACTTTGGGAAACAACCATGAATCCCGAGACGAGAACTTTGAAACAAGTTACGATAGAGAACGCTGCTGAGGCTGACAGAACTTTCGCAATGCTTATGGGCGATGACGTTCCGCCAAGACGCGAATTTATTGAACAAAATGCAGTTTACGCTAATATTGATGCGTAAGAGAATAAATAAATAACGATGGGACTTTTTAAAAAGAAAGCAAATTGGTTTGTTCCTAAAGGTCAGGAACCTACCGAGTTGGATAAAAAAATACTTTATTGGCAAAACAAGGGTAAACTTGTTCCTAGGCGTGGACTTATTTTAACGCCCGGTCAGATTGACGGTGTAAGAAAAAGCGGTGTAATTAATACAGCACTTTTGGATTTGGTTCAGGATAAAATTCATGCAGGAATGACAACGAACGAAATCGACAAAATGATTCACGATTATACCGTTTCACATAATGCAACTCCGGCGACTTTGGGTTACGAAGGTTTCCCAAAAAGTTGTTGCATCTCGATTAACGAGGAAGTTTGTCACGGCATACCCTCAGATGATGTTGTTTTGGAAGAGGGCGATATTGTGAACGTTGATGTTACGACAATTCTCAACGGTTATTATGCTGACGCTTCAAGAATGTACATTATCGGCAAGACGACGCCCGAAAAAGAAAGGCTCGTAAAAGTTGCAAAGGAATGTCTTGAAATCGGTATGGAGGCTGCCGTTCCGTTTTCTTTTGTCGGCGACATAGGTAATGCTATTCAAACGCACGCTCACAAAAACGGTTATTCTGTTGTAAGGGATTTATGCGGACACGGCGTAGGACTAAAATTCCACGAAGATCCTGAAGTTGTTCATTACGGAAGGAAAGGTACGGGAATGTTGCTCGTTCCGGGAATGGTTTTCACTATCGAGCCTATGATTAACATGGGAACTTACAAAGTTTTCATTGATTCCGAAAATAATTGGACGGTGGTAACGGACGACGAATTGCCTTCAGCACAGTGGGAGCACACTTTTGTTATGACAGATAACGGAGTGGAGATTTTAACGCATTAACAATAAACACACAAATAAAAAAAAGGCGGGACGAAATTCATTTTTCGTTCCGTTTTTTTTATATTGCCGGTTTTGCTGAAGTTTCAATACTTTTCAGAATTACTTCTTTTGCCTCTAATTCTGATTTTTCGGTGTAAGAGATTACGAAAAAATAGCAAAATTCATCTTTGACGGCATAACTTGGTTCGCAAACGCCGAAAATCCAATAAATGCCTTTCCCATCGCCAGCACCGCTAAAGTAAATGCCTGTTAATGTGTTAGTTTGAAAATCATTACTGTTTTGAACCGAAATGTTTATTTTCTTTTCTAACGCTATTTGTTGTGTTTTTTCGTTGAGAATTTTTATGAAATTGGTATTGGAATCAAGGTCATCGTACCATATTTTTTGAATTAAAAATCCGAAATCTTCGTCGTAAGCGTTAAAAATTTCTCCACTGTCTTCTTTTATGACAAAATCCGAAAAACCTTTGAATTTTATGCCGGTTTTATCGCTGCTAAAATCTTGAATTTCACGACTTTTGCATCCGAAAATTAATACAGAAAACAATATAAACAAAATGATTTTTTTCATGTTTTTTCTTTTTTTATGTGTAATAAAAAACGCAACAAGAAAAAATAATTTCCGTTGCGTTGCTTTTTGTTTTTCTTTAAAAAAAAGTAGCCGGGCAGGGAATCGAACCCTGATTTACGGTTTAGGAAACCGACGTTCTATCCATTGAACTACTCAGCCTTATTTTTGCAGCGCAAAGGTAGCAATAAAAAAAAACATCTGCAAATATTTTTAATAATTTTTTTGAAAAATATTGTTTTCAATAAGGCGTTTTTTTTATACATTTGCGCACTGAAAAAATTAAAACGATGAAAATAGAAAAGAACAAAGTCGTTGCCGTAGACTATAAACTTAGAAATTCTGAAGGCGGTGAAATCGTGGATCAAACCCAAGGCGATAATTATTTGGAATTTTTGTTCGGAAGGGGAATGTTGCTCCCTAAATTTGAAGAAAACATTTTAGGTCTTGAAGAAGGCGGTGTTGCGAAATTTCATTTAACTCCTGCTGAAGGTTATGGTGAATATCATAATGAAATGGTAGTTGATTTACCGATAAATATTTTCCAAAAAGATGGTGTTTTGAACGAGGAACTTTGTCATATCGGTAATCGTATTCCGATGCAGGACAACAAAGGTAATCATTTGGTCGGTAAGGTTTTGGAGATAACATCTCAAACTGTTAAAATGGATTTTAATAGCGATATGGCCGGCAAAGATTTGTATTTTGAGGTTGAGGTTAAAAAAGTTCGCGATGCCTCTGAGGAAGAAATCGAACACGGTCATGTTCATCATGACGGACATTGTTGTCACGGTGAAGGTCATTGTCATAAACATGACGGCGAGGAGGGTGAACATCATTGTCATAAACATGACGGCGAGGAAGGCGAACATCATTGCTGTCACAAACACGATAAATAAAAAAAACTTTTAAAAAAATAGGATTTAACATGTTTGTTTTTAGTGTTAAATCCTATTTTTTTTTTAATTTTGCGCCGTTAAAAAAAAGCAAACAAAATGTCAGAAATAAAAATTATTCGCGCAGAAAAAAAAGATACGGTTTATGCTCAGGCAATTTCGGATATGATTGACGAGGCGGCAAAGTCCAAAAATTCAGGTTTGGCTCACCGCACGCCGGAATATATTACGGGAAAAATTCTTGAAGGGAAAGCTGTTATTGCTTTTGTAGATGCTCAAGTTGCTGGTTTTTGTTATATTGCAACATGGCAGAATGATGAATTTGTTTCACATTCGGGTTTAATCGTTAATCCTAAATTTCGCGGACACGGACTTGCAACAGCTATTAAAAAAGAGTGTTTTTTATTGTCAAGGGATAAATACCCGAAAGCTAAAATTTTTGGACTCACAACAAGCCCCGCCGTTATGAAAATTAACAGTGAATTGGGTTATGTTCCCGTAGGATTTTCTCAACTTACCACAGATGAAGAATTTTGGAAGGGATGCGAGACTTGCGCTAATTTTGACATTCTTCAACGTACAAAACGTTTTAATTGTCTTTGTACGGGAATGGTTTTCGACCCTCAAACAGAGCAGAAGTAAATAGAAAATTATAAAAAAAATAGGAAAAATCATAATTAAAAAAAGAAATGAGTAATACAAAAGGACATCCGAAAGGGCTTTATCTGTTGTTCGTTACGGAAATGGCTGAACGTTTCAGTTATTACGGAATGAGAGCCTTATTTGTATTGTATCTTGTAGCGGCATTTTTCAATAATGAAAATGCTTCGCAGATTTACGGTTCGTATACGGGACTTGTATATTTAACGCCTTTGCTTGGTGGTTATATTGCCGACAGATATTGGGGCAATCGTCGTTCGATTATTGCTGGCGGTATTATGATGGCAATCGGACAATTTTTGATGTTTGCCTCGGCGTGTTTTGTAAAACAAGCTGTTTTTCAGGAAAATGCACCGATAGATGCAAGCGTGGATAATAGTTTTTCGCTTTCATTGATGTTTTTGGGATTGTTTTTCTTGATATTCGGTAACGGCTTTTTCAAACCGAATATTTCAACAATGGTTGGCGACCTTTATGAAAAAACTGATTCAAGAAAAGACTCTGCATTTACGATTTTTTACATGGGAATCAATGTCGGCGCATTTATTGCACCGCTTATTTGCGGCTCGTTAGGCGACGGTAATTGGACTAACCCCGGTAATTTTAAATGGGGATTTTTCTGTGCCGGTGTTGCTATGTTGTTGTCAGTTGCAGTATTCTGGGCTTTCAAAGATAAATATTTGAAAACTCCTGAGGGACTTCACATCGGACTTCCTCCAAAAGACAGCGAACTTCGTCACGCAAAAGACGAACTTGCTCATCAAGAAGCAGTTGCACATCATCAAGAAAAAGAAGACGTTAAAAATTCTCCGGTTAGACTTTGGGGTTGTATTATCGGAGCAATAGCCTTGTTTTGGTTTTTCTCGATTGGCTCTGAAAGTTTCAACGATTATATTTCCGCGGCAATTTATTCGATTTCGTTAGCATTGCCGGTATTTATTATAACGGACAGAGGTTTGACATTTGACGAAAAATGCAGAATCGGTGTAATTTATATAATTGCAATTTTTGTGATATTCTTCTGGTCGGCATTTGAGCAGGCAGGTTCCTCATTAACGCTTTTTGCAGAAAAACAAGTTGACCGATCTCTTGGTGATTGGACGATGCCTACGACTTGGTTTCAGTCTATCAACCCGATTGTCGTAGTTTGTTTTGCGCCGATAATGGCAATGCTTTGGCAGTTTTTGGGCAAACGCAAATTGGAACCTTTTTCACCGGCAAAACAAGCTATCGGTCTTATGCTTTTGGCGATAGGTTATATCGTGATTGCTGTTGCAACCTCTGGTGTTGAAGGTGATGCTAAAGTTTCGATGTGGTGGCTTTTCGCTTTGTATTTTATCCATACTATCGGTGAGTTAAGTCTTTCTCCGATAGGACTTTCTATGGTTAACAAACTTTCTCCGGCCAGATTAGCATCATTGTTGATGGGCGTTTGGTTTATGTCTAATGCTGCCTCTAACATTTTAGCGGGAAGACTTGCAACGCTTTTACCCGGCTCTGAGGGTCAGGCAAAATCGTTTTTAGGTTTTGAAATTACCAATTTAACAGAATTTTTTACGCTCTTTGCTGTAATGGCAGGTGTGGCCTCAGTGTTGCTTTTTGCACTCTGTCCGCTGCTTAAAAAAATGATGAAAGGTGTTCAATAGAATTTCTGTTGAAGAAAACATATAAAAAAACGGACGATATTTTTATTGTCCGTTTTTTTATATCCTATAACTATTTCTTTATGAAAAGAAAAATTTAAGAAGAAAAATTACATTTTTGTTGTAATTCTTCTGCCATGAAAGGAGCCATTTTGTCTAATGGAGCGGAGGTCATTTTACCGTTTTTGTCCATATACGAAGCAGATTTCGGGAATAAGGTTTGCTCTGGTGGAATGTGAATTTCGCAAATTATAGTACCGTTGAAACTTAAAACTTCGGAAATTATTTTTTTTAACGGTTCGCCTTCTTTGTTGCAACTTACGTATTTTATTCCGTATGCAGAGGCAATTTTTTTAAGGTTTGGACAAATTACGCCGCTTGAAGAATTGCTGCCGGTAAATTTTCCGCCAAAAAATGATTTTTGAGTCGTTTTGATGGCTAAGTAACCGTCATTTTCGAGTACGAAAATTTTCAGCGGCATTTGATAAGTAACAAGAGTTTGAAGTTCTTGAATATTCATTTGAAGACTGCCGTCGCCTGTAATTAAAACTGTTTTTCCGCTGGGTTTTGAAGTTATTGCGCCTATTGCAGCCGGCAAATCGTAACCCATTGAAGCACAGCCCTGATTTGCAAAAACTCTAACGCCTTTTTTTATTTTCATAGCTTGAAATGTGGAGGTGTAGGCCGTTCCGTTTCCTGTTACAACTGTATCTCCGCTTTCGAGTTGTCTGAAAAGTTCATCGGCAAAAACAAACGAATTTACATAACCCTCTACGGATGGATTATCTTGAAAAATTGTTGGAATTTCAAGGCTGATTTTATGTCCGAATTCTTTAAATGAAGAATACCTTTTTGAAAAGTTAAAATCTTCGTTTTCAAGTTTTTGTGATAATTTGTCAATAAACTCGCTCAAATTGCAGTGAACGGGTAAATCAATATTCAAAGTCGGTTTTTGCATTTCGGCGATGTCAATATCAACCATAATTTTAAACGCTTTGGGTGCTAACAAATCGTAAGCGTAACTTACTTGCCGTATGCTCATTCGCGTACCGAGAATTAAAAGAAGGTCGGAATTTTGAACCATGATATTGCCCAAACGGTCGCCGCAAATGCCCGGTTTGCCGAAAAACAAAGGGTGGTCATGCCAAATAATGTCGCTGCCGCTGATTGCCGTTACAACGGGTGCACCAAGTTTTTCTGCTAACCAGATGAATTTTTCGGTTCTCTTTGCCAGTCTTATACCGTTACCGACATAAATAACAGGGGCTTTTGCCGTTTTAAGTTTTTCAATGATTTGCAGTATTTGTTTGTCCACAAAATTGTGTTTAACAGTATCCGTAAATTCTCGCGCAGAAAAATCCCGTAAATTTTTTTCATCAACTACTGCGCTTTGAATATCAAGAGGAATGTCTAACCAAACAGGACCCGGACGACCTTCTTGAGCAAGAAACATCGCTTTGTCGATTTCGTATTTTATATCAAGCGGATTAACAATAGTTTTTGCATATTTTGTTATGGAACTTACGATTGAAACAATATCTGCCTCTTGGTCGCCTAATTGTCTTAATGCTAATTCGGGATAAGTGCCTTTCATCGTTGAAGTTTTTATCTGTCCCGAAATGTAAATTCCCGGTATTGAATCCAACCATTGACCGAGAACTCCCGTAACAGCATTTGTGCCGCCGGGTCCTGTTGTTACGCAGGTAACGCACATTTTACCGCTTGATCGGAAATAACCTTCTGCTGCTATGGCGGAGGCTTGTTCGTGGTGGTTGCAAATGTATTTTAATCCTTTGGTGTGTCCGATAGAATCGTTTAAGTGCATCGCACCGCCGCCTGTTACCATAAAGCAATGTTCAATGGCGTATTTTTCTACCAAATATTTAAATATGAAATCAGAGATTTTTATCATTTTCCTAAACGTTTTTCAAAAATTAATTCTTTCTTCTTCTATAACGAGCGGACGGTTTTTGATTCTGTCGTTTATGCTCATAATATATTCACCGATAAAACCAATGAAAAATAATTGCAAACCGCCTAAAAGAAAAACGCCTATTATTAAAGGTGTCATTCCGGCGTTGAAATTATCCCAATAAATAATTTTGTAACCTAAATAAAACAGCACGATTAAAAAACATATTGTCGAAACAATAATTCCGAAAAATGTTGCAATTCTTAATCCGGCTTTTGTGTACGAGGTAAAACTCAACATTGCAGCATCAAAAAGCGAATACCAATTGTTGTGGGTTTTTCCTGCGCGGCGTTTTGCCTGACGGTATTTTAGAATTACTTTTTTGTAACCTAATTCGGCAACTATTCCCCGCATGAAAGGCGTCGGGTCTTTTAAATTCCTTAAAACTTCAACGAAAGTTCTGTCGTAGAGTCCGAACCCGGTGAAATGTTCGATTTGTTCTACGGGACTGATTTTTTTTATCAGTTTGTAATAACAAGTTCTTAAAAATCTTACGAGTTTGTTTTCATCGCTTTCGCTTTTTACGGCGGCAACTATTTTAGCACCATTTTCCCATTCGTGGACAAATTTCGGAATCATTTCCACAGGGTCTTGAAAATCAGCACATATCGGAATCGTGCAATCACCAATGGTTTGTAGAATTCCGTAATACGGCGAGTTGAATTGTCCAAAATTTCTTGCGTTGAAAATGGCTTTGATTTTCGGGTTTTGTTTGCAAAGTTCCCTTATCAATGGGCGTGTATTGTCTTGGCTGTCGTTGTCGATGAAAATAATTTCATAGTCGTATTGAGGAAGATTTTTTTGAATTTCTTCTTCAATGGCGCGGCTTATAGCTATGACGTTTTCCTGTTCGTTGAAACAAGGAATTAATATCGAAATAGTTTTCATTTTAATAAATATGTTTGCAGCAAAATTATAAATTTTGTTATTAACTATGGCAAAAAATCCGATAAAAAAATTAATGTTATATTAAAACAAAAATCTGTATTTTTGCAAATCCAAACATTATAAAAAAGAAAATGAAAATCCTTAAAACGTTTGTATTGCTTTTTGCAATGATTTTTGTTTTGTCTTGTAACAGCAAAAGCAAGGAACTTGAGTTTGAAGTTACTGTGGGCGAAAGCATTTTTCGTGTTGAAACCATGACTTTAGACAATGGTTTCGGCTATACAGTTGCTCTTAACGGAAAAAAAATGATTTCACAAACAGTTATTCCTGCCATTGAGGGCAATCATTATTTCAAGACCAGAGAAGATGCTTTGAAAGTAGGACAGGCAGTTCTTATGAAAATGCTTAAATCCTCTGAGCTTCCGACAATTACACCTGAAGAAATTAAAGAACTTAATATCGTAATCGAATAATGAAAAGTCTTTTGCACCTTTTAAAAAAGCAGCCCGGTTTTGTGATGGCTGTTAATTTTTTGATTTTGTTGGCTGTTTATATGCTTTCAAGATGGTTCTTTTATTATATGAACATCAATAGTTTTCAGGATGTTACCTTCAGCGAGATGATGACTATTTCTTGGGGCGGTTTACGATTTGATATAAGTGCGCTTTGTTATTTGAATTTGATATGTATTATAATGCAGTTTATACCGCTGAAAGTCCGCGATTCTGTTAATTATCAGCGAGTTGTAAAAATAATTTTTTTAGTGATTAATATTTTAGGTGTTTTGTTGAATGTTGCTGATATTGTTTATTTTGAGTTTGGCGGCAGGCGGACGACTTCAACGATTTTTTCGGAATTCGGCGGTGAAAACAATCTCGGTGCAATACTTTTAAATAGTATTACGGGTTATTGGAAGGTTTGGATTTTCGGCGTTTTGATGGTTTTGGCTGTTGTTTTTCTGTATTATAATCCTATAAAAACTAAAAGACACGAAGATGATTATGCTGAAAACAAAGTATATTATCCGTTACATTCAGTACTTTTTATAATTGCTATAATCCTGACAATCGGCGGTTTAAGGGGCGGTTTTGGAATGAAAATGCACCCGTTAAGACAAGATTCGGCGGATATTTATTGTAAAAAACCTTTGGAGGCGGGTATCGTTTTGAACACGCCTTTCACGATTCTTACTACACTTCACAAAAAAGGTTACAAAGACCCGAAATTCTTTGAAAAAGAACAACTTGACTCGATTTTTTATCCTATTAAAAACGAAAATCCTCGCGGTGGTGAAATGAAAAAACTCAATGTTGTAGTTTTTTTAATGGAAAGTTTTTCGATGGAATACACCGGATTTTTCAACAAAGAGCGTGATTATCAAGGTTATACACCGTTTTTGGATTCGCTTTTGGGACAGAGTTATTGTTTTGAATATGGTTTTGCTAACGGTATCCGTTCTGTGGATTGTATGCCTGCAACTTTTGCGGGAATTCCCCGTTACATAAATCCTTATTGTTATTTTTTCTATTCTAACAATACGCTTCAAGGATTGCCGGAAATGCTTAAAAATGAAGGATATACGACGGCGTTTTTTCACGGTGCGCCCAATACGACTTTAGGTTTTAAGGGCTTTACTAATTCTATCGGTTTTGATGCTTATTACGGCATGGACGAGTATGCTAACGATGATGATTTCGACGGAACATGGGCAATTTTTGACGAGCCGTATTTAAAATATTTTGCTGACAAAACTGATGAAATTGCAAAACAAGGCAATCCGTTTTTCTTGACTGTTTTTACGGCCTCGAGTCATGACCCGTTCAAAGTGCCTGACGAGTACGAAAAAACTTTTACCCGTGGTGAAATTCCGATGCACAGAGTTATCAGTTATGCTGATTATTCGATTAAGCAATATTTTGAAAAAGTGAAAGACAAACCTTGGTTTGATAGTACGCTTTTTGTTTTCACGGCCGATCATTGCGGTGTAAGTTGCAGAGAGGATTATAACAATGAAATGGGAAGATTTTTGATTCCGATTTTCTTTTACACTCCGGGCGGACAACTTCCTGTTAAATGCGATTCTACGCGGCTTGTTCAGCAGGCTGACATTACGCCTTCGATTCTTGGACTTTTGAATTATCAAAAACCGTATTTTTCGTTCGGAAAAGATATTTTCTCAAAGGATTCTTCGTTTGTGAATTATGTTTTCAACGACCGCAACGGCAATTCGATGTATTATCTTGATACACTGATGATTGAATACAGCGGCGAGCAACTTTACGGTATTTTTGAGTTCAAAAAAGATTTTTCATTGAAAAACAATCTTTTGGACAAAAAAGATGAATTTCCTCAGTTGCCTTTCATGCAAAAGCAAATTGAAGCGATAATTCAACAATATATTTCAAGAATGAAAGATAATAATTTAACTGCAAAATAAAATTTTTTTTTACAATATGAAATATGGTTTTGACAACGACAAATATTTGAAAATACAATCGGAATGTATCAAGGAGAGAATTGAGCATTTCGGTGATAAATTGTATTTGGAATTCGGCGGCAAACTTTTTGACGATTATCATGCGAGCAGAGTGCTTCCGGGTTTTCAGCCTGATTCCAAGCTCAAAATGCTTATGCAGTTAAGGGATTTTGCTGAAATTATAATCGTAATTTCTGCTGACGATATTGAAAAAAATAAAGTTCGCGGCGACATCGGCATTACATACGACAAAGATGTTTTAAGACTTCGAGAGGAGTTTTTGAAGCGCGGTTTAATGGTTGGCAGTGTTGTCATAACGCATTTTACGGGGCAGCGCAGTGCAAAGATTTTTATCAACAGGCTCAACCGTATGAATATTAAAACTTATTGTCATTATAAAATTGACGGTTATCCGACGAATGTTTCTTTGATATGCTCGGACGAGGGTTTTGGCAAGGACGATTATGTTGAAACTTCAAAACCGTTGGTTGTTGTTACGGCACCTGGTCCTGGCAGCGGCAAAATGGCTGTATGTTTGAGTCAGCTTTATCAGGAGTTCAAGCGCGGAATCAAAGCCGGTTATGCAAAATTTGAAACGTTTCCGATTTGGAATATTCCTTTGAAACATCCCGTCAATTTGGCATACGAGGCGGCGACTGCGGATTTGAACGATGTTAATATGATAGACCCGTTTCATCTTGACGCATACGGAAAAACTGCCGTTAATTATAATCGTGATATTGAAATTTTCCCGGTTTTGAACGCTATTTTTGAAGGAATTTACGGTGAAAATCCGTACAAATCGCCGACGGATATGGGCGTTAATATGGCTGGAAATTGTATTATTGACGATGAAATTTGCTGTCAGGCTTCCAAACAGGAGATTATCCGCCGTTATTATTCCTCGCTAAATCTTTTAGCGGAGGGGCGTGCTGTGGAAAGTGAAATTGACAAAATCAGTTTGTTGATGCGTCAGGCAAAAATTACGGTAGAAGACAGAAAAATTATTAAAGCTGCCAAAGACCGGTTTGAGCGTTCGCAGTTGCCATCTTCAGCGATAGAGCTTGAGGACGGCACGATATTAACGGCTCAGACTTCAACTTTGTTAGGACCCTCGGCAGCACTTATTTTGAATGCGATAAAATATCTTGCTTCTATCGATCATTCTGTAAAATTGATACCCTCGCAAATGATAGAACCGATTCAAAATATGAAAGTTAGTTATCTTCACGGCAACAATCCGAGGTTGCATACCGACGAGGTTTTGGTTGCGCTTTCTATTCTTTCGCTTACGGATTCTAATTGTAAAAAAGCACTTGCGCAATTGCCGAGACTGAAAGGTTGTCAAGTCCATTCAACTGTGATGTTGTCGGAGATTGACAGAAAAATTTTCAAGAAATTAGGAGTGGATTTAACTTGTGATCCTATCAAAAAATAATAAAAAAAATGCAGGTTTTTTTCTAAGACCTGCATTTTTTTTTTAAAGTTATTTTACGTATTCGTCCAACGTCATTACTTGGTCAGAATGATAAAGGTCGTGTCTAATGCCCCAATCGTTGTTGGCGGTTTCGAGAAATTCGCTCCAACACATAAACCATGCCCATTTGGGTTGTTGTTTTAAAAGTTCGATTGTCGGCAACTTTCCACATTCGCCGATTGCGATAGGTTTGCCTTTGCCGAGTTTTTGTAAAAGCTCGTAATCTTTTCCTTTGTAACCGCTTGAATAAAAATCTGTCGCAAGAATATCAACAAAATCATCGCCCGGATAAAAGCCGTCGTATTGTTTAACATTCGGGCTGCCTAATTCGTTAGCGTTGAAAACCCAAAGCAAATTGTTGATTTCGTGATAATTGGTCAGACGTTTATAAAGCATTTGATAGAGTTTTTTGTAGTTTCCTTCGTTGTAACCCCACCAAAACCAATCGCCGTTCATCTCGTGGTACGGGCGGAAAATCACAGGAATTTTTTCGTCTTGAAGTTGTTTCAAATAAAACGCGATAACATCAACCTGCGATTTCCAGTTGTTGTTGATTTCTGTATCCTCAGTAAGAAGCTCTTTCCATTCTTTATCAGTTAATTTTGATTGAATACCGTGTTCGCCTTTCCAAATCGTGAAGTTTCCTTTGTGATTTGGCGGTACGGCGTGCCACATAAGGGTTATGATTGCGCCTTGTTTGTGCCATTTGATAGCATTGTCAATCACTCGTTGACGGAAATTTATACCGTCTAAGGTCCCGGGTTCGCTGTAACCGAAATCTTGTCCAAAAACAACAGGATATTTATCGGTGAGGTTGTGGACGCGCTCTTGAAGAATATCGCTGTAAAGTGGGTAATTGTGTTGCCCGGCGAGAGTTTGTTTGCCATTGAGGGAGTAGATTTTTTTTAGCAATGATTTTGCTTCTTCTGAAACATTCGGATTAACAGGTTTTTGTCCAAATGCAAAAACCGCTAAACTCAAGAATGTCAGCGTAATAAAAATTTTTTTCATATTAGTATAATTGTAATTAAAAGTAAAAAGGTAAAAAAGGAATTTTAGAGCGGAAAACGGGTCTCGAACCCGCAACCTTGAGCTTGGGAAGCTCACACTCTACCAATTGAGCTATTTCCGCATTGTTTTTTGCAAAGGCAAAGGTATGTATTATTTTTTTTACATAAAAATTTTTTGTGATTTTTTTTATTTGTCCAATCTTTTTTTTATTTTTTCTAAGAACTCTTTGTTTTTAATTCCGTTCCATTTTGGGGCTACGATTAATTGCATTGGCGATTCGCTGATAAAGCGTTCAAAAATCATATCGGGTCTTGTTTTTGAAACGTATTTTGCTACAAAATCTGCGTATTCTTCAGCCGAAGGCAGGGAAAAAAGTTCGGGGTTTTCTTTGAATTGCTGTTCCATTTTTGTTCCTTTTATGATTTGAAGTTGATGGAGTTTTAGGATTTTAATGGGCAGTGCTGACATTATATCCGCAGTTTTTAGCATCATTTCTTCGGTTTCGCCCGGAAGATACATTATAAGGTGAGCGCAAAGTTCAAGACCGAAACTTGCGGCTTGTTTTATTGCGTTTTCGGCTTGACAAAAAGTGTGTCCGCGGTTAATCATCTTTAACGTTTTGTCATAGCAACTTTCCACTCCGAGTTCAAGAACCGTGTAGTATTTTTTGCTGATTTTTTGTAAAAGTTTTAGGATGTTTTCATCAATGCAGTCAGGACGGGTTGCAACGGTTAGTCCGATAACGTTGTCGTTATTAAGTGCTTGATAATAAATTTTTTCAAGTGTTTCAATATCGGCATACGTGTTGGTGTATGATTGAAAATACGCGATGAATTTTTGGCATTTGTATTTTTTTGAAAAGAAAGCGATTCCTTGTTCTAATTGTTCGGCAATAGGAGTGGAGGTCTTGCCGTAAAACGGGCTGAAAGTTTGATTATTGCAATACGTACAACCTCCGAGACCGATTTTGCCGTCTCTGTTAGGACAGTTAAAACCGGGATTTAGGGCTATTTTTTGAACTCTTGTTCCGAATTTTTCTTTAATATATGAAGTGTAATCGTGGTACATAACTATTAATCATGGCTTTTTTTTCTTGTAAAAATCATGAGTTGGCGACAAAGATACGACTAAAAAAATAACTAAAAAAAATTTGGGTGGGAATTTTTTTTAAGATATTTTTGTGAAAATAAAATTTTGATGATTATATAGTCAAAAGTATATTAAAGTTACTATTTTTTTTAAGAAAAAGTCTTCAAGAAATAAATGAAACTAAAAGTTTTCATATTATTTTTAACGTTTTTGTTGTGTTCTTGCGCTAAGGTGCAGGAGAGTGAGGCTTATGCAAAAATTTCAGACAATAGCGTTATAAAAAATACTGAATCTTCCGGCGGCGAAGGATTTACTTTCGACAATAAAATCAATAGTGAAGCTTCGTTTTACGGCTCTGGAAATTCCGTTGTTTTTACTACGGTAAGGGTATTGTCAAAATTTAAAAGTTATGACAAAGTATTTTCAAATTCGATTTTAAAAACTCAAATCAAATGTAAAAAATCCGACTTTTTAGTTTTTATGTCCATGCGGTTCATAGTTGGATTTTATCTTTATTTTTTCTGTGTTATGCGAAATTGATTTTTCCTTTTTTTATAAAACTTATGACAACTAACTTAAAAACACAAAAGAAGTTAATTAAAAAAAAGTTTATAAAAAAATGGAAAAAGAAATATTATCTCTTGATAGTGATATTGAAAAAATCACGAATGGGAATATTATCCCCAAAAAGGAAATCGATTATAAATGGATAATTGCTATAATAATCGGATTATCAATGTTATACATTCAAAGTATTGTAGAGCCTGATAATGGTGCATTGACAATGGCATTGTTTATTTTCGGGATAGTGTTAATTTTGTTCGGCATTATAAAAATGCTTTCAAAGAAGACGGTTTATTATTGTGGTGCTGAAAAATTTACGCTTGTTGAGAGAAAACTTCCTAATTCGTATGACATTATGAAAATTCTTCATAATAAAGATTTTACGAAGGTTTATCTTCAGAATTTCAAGTTTGTAGATTACCTTTATAAACCTTGTAATGAGGTTAGAGTTTTAGATGAAGAAGAAAGCAAAAAACTTGCAGCGCAGATAAAAGCGAAGGCTTAAAAACAACAACGGACGGCATGAAAAAACCGTCCGTTTTATGTTTTATAACGATTTTGCCGTCTCTGTTAGGACAATTAAAACCGGGATTTAGGGCTATTTTTTGAACCCCTTTTTCTGAATTTTTTTTTATATATGAAGCGTAATCGCAGTACATTTTTTTAGATTAAATGATTTCTTTGTTCCAAAGTTTTTTCAAAAATATTTCTGCCGGAAGAACTTCTACATCGTTAAAAATTCTTTGGCTTTTGTCTAACGAAACGATTATCAAACGTGCTTCGGGATGTTCTTCTTTGAATGCTTTTAACCCTTTTAAGTGTTTTGATTGAACCTCTTTTGAAGATTTAAATTCGATTGCCGTTTTTCCGCCGCATAAAACAGCATCCACTTCGTAGCCCGAATACGTGTGCCAAAACGTTAAAGCGTTTTCATAATTGTTATAACCGAGAAAAGCCCTGATTTCCTGAATCATAAGATGTTCAAATGAATGACCGAAATCTTCCGAACCTGGTTGGAGGTTTGTTCTTTTTAACAGATAATTCGGCAAAGCGACATCAAAAAAATAGAATCTTGGTGCTTGGTTTAAGCGGCGTTTAACGGTTTTCTCAAAAGCCGGAACCATAAAACCCATTAACGTTTCTTCGAGAATTGCAAAGTATTCTTTAACCGTTTTAGCGTCAATTCCGCAGTCTTGTGCTATGTTGTTGTAGTTGACCATTTCGCCGTTTGTTAGGGCTGCAACTTCTAAAAAGCGGTTGAAAGTGTTTAGATTTCTGACTAACGCCTCGGCTTTTATTTCCTCTTTCAGGTAAACAGAAATGTATGCTTGGAGTTTTTTCTGAATCATTGCCGCACTTGACAAGTAGTGGCTTGGAATCATGCCGTGGTTTATGGCCCGAATTAAGTCAAAATCTGGAACTTCATTTGAAGTGAGAGGGTAGAGGATATTTAGTAACGCTCTGCCTCCCAACGTGTTAACTCCTTTGCGTTTGAGTTTTCTTGCGCTTGAACCGCTGAGAATAAAATGTAGGTTTTTGCGGACAATCAGCCAGTGAACCTCGTTTAAAAGTTCGGGAATGAGTTGTATTTCATCAATTATGACGATGTCGCCATCCTTTAAAGTCATCAGTTCCTGTCTTAACAACGACGGATTTCTTCTGAAACGTTCAAATGTATCGTTTTCCAACAAGTCGTAAAACTTGTTTTCGGGAAAAAGTTGCAGCAAAAGTGTCGTTTTCCCGGTTTGTCTTGCTCCAAAAAGGAAAACACTGTCTTCTTTTGCATCGTTTATAGTTAAATATCTGTTAATCATAATTTTAACTTTTAAAAAACCTGTGAAATCAGGAGTTGTACTCCGTATTTTCTTGTAAAATCGGGAGTTGTACTCCGTATTTTACTGAAAAATCGGGAGTTTGTGCAAAAATAAGACAAATAGAAATAACTGCAAAATTTTTTGCGGGTAAAGTTGGAAAAAGTTTTTTGAGTGATAAAAATTTTCTATTTTTGTAAAAATTAATTTTTTTCTTAAATCATGAGACTTCTTCCATACGGCGAGACGGATTACGTAACCATCCGCAAAGAAAATTCGTATTATGTTGACAAGACGGCGTATATTACTTATTTTGAAAACGCCGCCAAATACATTATGTTTCTTCGTCCGAGACGTTTTGGTAAAAGTCTGTTTCTCAATATGTTGTCGGCTTATTACGATGTTTTGAGAAAAGACGCCTACGAACAGAATTTCGGCGGATTGGACATTTTTAATCGTACCACGCCGAAACAGGGAA
>JAFYDK010000025.1 GCA_017544805.1 Bacteroidales bacterium
GGCTTAATTCTTTTAGCCGCAGTCGTACCGGGCTGCACAAAAGAAGAAATTACCGACGTTGTGAATTTTGTTCCTATTTGGAAAGGTTCATTGGACAGTGCCCCGAAAAATCCGGCACCGGGCTGGGCTTATTATGACACGAAATTAGGACAGTCGTTTATTTTTGACGGCACGTCATGGCAGTTGATGTCAGAAAACGGCAAGGACGACAAAGACGGTGAAAATGGTACAAATGGTACAATCGGCGAAAACGGCAATGACGGAACAATCATTGTATGGAAAGACGCATTAGAAAACGCTCCTGAAAATCCTGTAACAGGCTGGTGCTATTACAACAGCACAGAAAAGAAGTCATATATGTATGACGGAACTACATGGCAAATGATTGCGCAAGACGGACAAAACGGTACACTCATTGTTTGGAAAGGCGCATTAGAAACCGCTCCTGAAAATCCTGTAACAGGCTGGTGCTATTATAACAGCACTGATAAGAAATCGTTTATGTATGACGGTACTGCATGGCAGATGATTGCGCAAGACGGCAAAGATTACGAACCGCCAAAGGTATTTGAATTTTCCGTTTCCGCAGACAAGAAAGTTGTTTTCAGTTCCGGCAACTTGTTGAAAAACAATAACTCAAATGAGTATAAATTTGCTGCGAACCAGTGGACGTTAACAGAGGACGGCTATACAAATACATTTACGTATAACGATATAGATAATTGGAACAATAAGACTATTGACGGTAATCAATGGTATGCGCTTTCCGCGGACGAGTGGAAGTATTTGATTGGTGACGGCGATAGCAAACGTGACAATGCTACTAATTTGAGAAAATGGACAACAATCGATGGCGTTAACGGCTTGTTAGTTTTACCTGATGGATGTACGGCAGACATTAATTCTGATTGGGCAATCTTAAAGGCAGCCGGCGCAGTATTTTTGCCTTGTGGTACAAAAATTTACGGTGAGTACTGGTCTTCGTCTCCGCTCAATTCAGAGACCGCACGGTACTTGTTCTTCGATTCGGGCGGCAACGCCGGCGTGTTCAGCCGCAACCGCACCTATCGGGTGGCAGTTCGGCTGGTTCGTTCTTTGAGTAATTAATTAAAAATTGATTTTGTGAATAGAATATAAATAAAAAATCCCTTGTCTTGCGTGAGTAGCGCGGGCGAGGGATTTTGTTATTGAGGGTGAAAAAGATACAAAAAAATTTGGCGATTTAAGAAAATGTCGTTATATTTGCAACGACAGAACCCGCCACGCTACCCACTTGAACAGCGTCCCAGGGCGGGGCTTTTATTTTTTCTTAAATTGCAATTCTATGGAATACACCAAAATTCCGTTAAGCATTGATAATCAGATACAACAATTGAAAGACAGAGGTCTTGTTGTTACAGACGAAAATTTTGCAAAAAGAATACTGTCAAATATAAGTTATTTCAGACTTGCAAATTATATGAGGAGTTGTGAAATTGATGTTACGACTCATCAATTCAAGCCGGGCACAACTTTTGAAAACATCATAAAATTGTACGATTTCGATACTGAGTTAAGAAATTTGATTTTTCAAGCAATCCAAACAATCGAAATATCCTTTCGGACAAAACTTATACATATTTTTTCTCAGACATACGGCGCATTTTGGTATATAGATATGAATTTGACAAGTAACGGACGTTTGTATTTGGAGAATCTTTCCGCTTTGGACAGGGAAATCAGTCGTTCAAAAGAGGATTTTATCAAGGAGCATTTTCAAAAATACGATAAGCCTGCGTTCCCGCCGGTATGGAAATCTCTTGAATTGGCAACATTTGGCATTTTGTCAAAATTGTATTTCAATTTTGCAGATATAAAACTTAAAAAACTTATAGCAAGAGAGTTAGGATTGCCGCAGCATTTGTTTTTGGAAAGTTGGATTACTACCATATCTGCAATGCGCAATTATTGTGCGCATCATTCGCGGATTTGGAACAGAAGTTTCCCGTCTGTTCCAGAATTGCCTAAAAAACTGAAAAACAATTGGATAACTAATTTTAGTTTCCCGACTAATAAACTTTATGCACAAATTGTCATCATTGCTTATTTGCAAAAAGTCATAGAATCAGAAAATGCCTTTACTAATAACGTAACAAATTTGATAAAGAAATATCCTTCTATTGACCCGTTTGCTATGGGATTCCCAAAAGGTTGGGAATCTGAGCCGATTTGGAAAAAATAACTCCGTAGGGCAGTAATTTTTGTTTTGTATTTTCGATTATTTGCAATTTCTACACCTTTATATCTTCACCACTTTTTTTACTATTCCGTTTATTTTGATAATATAAACACCTGATTTTAAGTTTTGTATATTGATTTGATTAGAAAATCCTTTAAGTAAAATTTTCCCTTGCAAATCTGATAGAAGAAAATCTGCCGCGCCGCCGTCAGGCGTTTTTATGAATATAGTATGCTGCGCAGGATTCGGATAAACGGTGAATGTGTATATGTTTTCCGTCTCCAAAACCGATACTTCTACCACCTCGTAAAGCGGCGTTTGTGAGTAGCGTGGGCGAGGAATTTTGTTATTTTTGTGGGTCTCGATGGCAATGAATGGTTTTATAAAAAAATATTTTTAGTTAATTTTAACTTTAAAAATTTGCACTATTCATTTTTTTGATTCTTATTTGCAACTGTAACTAAACATAATACAACCTTAATATGAAAAAATTGCAAAACTCAATAAAATTCCGTATCTTTGATACGCACGCAACGCACATAACTATATCTGTAAAACAGGGCGTTTACGCCTATTAACCATATAAATCCCTTGTGGAGAGAATAATAATTTTCTCCGCAAGGGATTTTTCTATTTATTCAATCTTTAAAATCAAATTTTATGAAAAGATTTTCATTTTTATTTCTGTTTGGCTTAATTCTTTTAGCCGCAGTTGTACCGGGCTGCACAAAAGAAGAAATTACCGACGTTGTGAATTTTGTTCCTATTTGGAAAGGTTCATTGGACAGTGCCCCGAAAAATCCGGCACCGGGCTGGGCTTATTATGACACGAAATTAGGTCAGTCGTTCATTTTTGACGGCACGTCATGGCAGTTGATGTCAGAAAACGGCAAGGACGGCAAAGACGGTGAAAACGGCACAAATGGTACAATCGGCGAAAACGGCGAAAACGGCAATGACGGAACAATCATTGTATGGAAAGACGCATTAGAAACCGCTCCTGAAAATCCTGTAACAGGCTGGTGCTATTACAACAGCACAGAAAAGAAGTCATATATGTATGACGGAACTACATGGCAAATGATTGCGCAAGACGGACAAAACGGAACAATCATAGTTTGGCAAGGCGCATTAGAAACCGCTCCTGAAAATCCTGTAACAGGCTGGTGCTATTATAACAGCACTGATAAGAAATCGTTTATGTATGACGGTACTGCATGGCAAATGATTGCGCAAGACGGTAAGGATTACGAACCGCCGGTATTTTCCGTTTCAGCCAAAAAGAAAGTTGCTTTCAGTAGCGGCAATTTGCAGTACAACCGCATTACAAGTACTTTTCAGTTTGCAGAAAATCAATTGCAGTATTTAGGAAAGAAGGGTGAAGAAGCCGATGTAATTGACCTTTTCTGTTGGGGAACAGGCAACAATCCGACAGCAACAAATACCACAGAAGAAACCTTTACTGATTGGGGAAGTAAAATCAGTGATGGTAAGGGTTGGCATACTCTTTCTGATGCCGAGTGGAGATATTTGATTGGTAAAGGCGATAGCAAACGTGACAATGCTACTAATTTGCGTAAATGGAGGACAATCAACAGTGTTAACGGCTTGGTAATTTTACCCGATGGAAGTGATGCAAACATTGATGCTGATTGGGCGACCTTGGAGGCAGCCGGCGCAGTATTTTTGCCTTGTGGTACAAAAATTTACGGTAAGTACTGGTCTTCGTCTCCGAACGGTTCAGATCACGCATACTACTTGGACTTCTATTCGAGCGGCCGCGTCTACGTGAGCGACGGCAACCGCAGCGATCGGTGTGCAGTTCGGCTGGTTCGCGATGCGCAGTAATTAATCTTGTTTTCAAGTTTTTGAATTAATAACATACGGGCGGAAAATTATTTTTCGCCCTTTTTTTGTTTGCTTTTTGCGAAAAAAAACATATCTTTGCCACACAAAATAAACCTCATTATGTCAAAATATTTCAACCCGTATACTGACTTTGGTTTTAAAAAACTTTTCGGTACTGAACTTAACAAGGATTTGTTAATCAGTTTTTTGAACGCTTTGTGTGAAAAAAGTCCCAAGAGTCCCCACGACGAAATTACGGATATAACTTATTTGAACTCCGAGCAACTCGGACGCACAGCCGCCGACAGAAAGGCAATTTTTGACGTTTATTGTACAACAAAAGCGGCAACCGTTTCATTGTTGAAATGCAGAATGTTTTTCAGCAGTTTTTCAAGGACAGAAGCGTTTATTATTCGTCGTTTCCGATTCGCGACATGGCGAAAAAAGACAAGGACTGCGAACATTGGAATTATGAACTTCAAGCGGTTTATACTGTCGGCATTTTGAATTTTGTTTTCAAGGACAACGAAAAAAAGGACGAAAAAGGCGAAGTTTTGAACGAATTTTCCGACGATGATTTGTTGCATATCGTAATGTTGACCGACCAAATCACGGGAAAAGTCTTTTACGACAAGTTGGTTTATTTCTATCTTGAAATGCCAAAATTCAACAAGACACGCGAAGAACTTGTTACGATGTACGACAAATGGCTTTTTGTTTTGAAAAACCTTTCAAAACTTATGGAAAGACCGAAAGAGTTGCAGGAGGCAGTATTCAGACGTGTTTTTGAAATTGCGGAAATTTCGATGATGTCAGAGGTTGAGCATCTTGAATATGAAGAAAGTCTTAACGCTTTGTGGGACATAACCAACGCAATGGAAGATTCAGAAAAGAAAGGCTTTTTCAAGGGGAAAGAGGAAGGCGAAAAAATAGGTATTGAAAAAGGTCTTGAGCAAGGCCGCGAAGAAGGTCGTGCGAATGCAATGCGTGAAATGGCTCGTACTCTCAAATCAATAGGTAAAATGTCTATCAATGAAATTGCTGACGCTACCGGTCTTTCTACTGAAGAAATTTCCAAATTGTAATTTTTTTGTAAAAATTTTATCATTCCAAAATTTAATGTATAAAAAATCGCCCGTTGGATTGTTTTACAATCCCATTTTTTTTGCAAAAAACTGAAAAAACATTATTTTTGCGGAAAATAAAAAGTTTAACGCAATGAAATATTACGACCCGCGAGCGGACATATTATTCAAAAAGATTTTCGGTAGGAACGAAGACCTTACTATCAGTTTTCTTAATGCCATGTTACCGTTGGAAGGCGATGGCTTGGTAAAAACGATAAAATATCTTCAGCCGGAAGAGTTGCCGATAATCCCCGACCTTAAAGACAGCATTGTAGATGTTTTGTGTGTGGATATTAGTGGACGTACTTTTGTTGTTGAAATGCAGATGTTTTGGACGTCGTACTTTAAACAGCGCATACTTTTTAACGCAGCGAAAATGTATGTTACGCAAATCGAACGTGGCGAAAATTATGATGCGTTAATGCCCGTTTATGGTCTTAATCTTGTGAACGATATTTTTGACAGTGCGAGCAAAGATTATTATCATCGCTATACGATGTGCGAACCGTCTAATCCCGAAAAAACTATTGACGGTATCGAATTGTTTTTCTTTGAGTTACCAAAATTTAAGCCGAAAACATTTTCGCAAAAGAAAATGCAAGTTTTGTGGCTAAAATTTTTGACCGAAATCAACGAAAAAACTATCGACGTAGACCC
>JAFYDK010000026.1 GCA_017544805.1 Bacteroidales bacterium
ACATTTTGGAAATTTTGATTATTAACGGAAGGTTCTAACGTGATAATAGAGCCGTCTTTCATTACAATATTTCTACCCTTGTCCAAAGCATTAATAGAACCGATTACGGAAAACATATCGTTATTTTTAATTTTCTCATAATCAGAAAGTTTTATCGTAAACAAGAGTTCGTAATCCTCACCGCCGTTAAGAGCAGCAATTACGGGATCAATATTAAATTCCTTTGCCATCTTTGCCGTATCCTCTGCAACGGGAATTCTCTCTTGAAAAATTTCACAACCCATTTTAGAAGCATTGCAAAGGCTCAAAATCTCACTTGCCAGACCGTTTGAAACATCCGTCATGGAGGTCGGTTTAATATCTTTTTTCTTGAAATAATCCCTTAAATCGGCAGGACATTCTGGTTTTAACTGACGTTTTAAAATATAATCATAACCAGAGAGTTCGGGTTGAGCCTCAGGATTGGAATTAAAAATAGTTTTTTCCCTTTCCAACAACTGCAATCCCATGTACGCACCGCCTAAATCACCAGTAACACAAATTAAATCACTAGGTTTAGCACCGCTGCGATAAACTAATTCGTCCTCCTGAGCACGACCTATTGCCGTAACTGCTATCGAAATTCCTTTTTTGGAAGTCGTTAAATCTCCACCGATTAAATCCGTATTATACTCCTTGCAAGCAGCATGAACACCTTCGTAAAATTCCAAAATATGCGCCTGCATCACCTTGTTGGAAACAGCTAACGAAACTGTTATCTGAACAGGTTTTGCATTCATGGCGTAAATATCTGAAATTCCCGCTATTACAACCTTATAACCTAAATGTTTCAAAGGCGTATAAGTCAAATCGAAATGTATTCCCTCAGCAAAAATATCGCTGCTGACAACAGTTTTTCCGCTTTGAGAAAAATCACAAACTGCGGCATCATCACCGATTGAAAAAACGGTTTCGCTGTTCAAAGAGCGTGCCCCCTCTGAAATTTTAGCTATTAAACCCTCCTTGCCTAAAGGAATTGACGTATTTTCGTTTTCTGCGTATTGTGTCATTTTCGGTATTTTAAAATTCAAAAAATAATTTATAATTTTGCCTTGCAAATTTAGTCAATTTTTTTTTGAATATGAAAATTAAATTTTTAACGGCTTTAGGATTGCTTTTATTAGCAAGCTGCGGCATTGTAAAGGCTCAACGCGCTGTTTATGACATTTCGGATTTGGAGATTTTCCCCGAAGACAACAGCACGGCAACCGTCAGAATTTATTGTGATTCGGATTTAAAGACGATTGAAAAAAACATTATCGCCGGCAACAAAAAACGTTTGGCATTAGGTTATAGTGTCCAAATTTTTTTTGGTTCAGGAACCGACGCACAGTCAAAAGCCGAAAAAGTCGTAAAGGATTTCAAACAGGATTTTAATGACGAAGATGCTGACATAGTTTACGAAGCACCTTATTTTAAGGTTCATGCGGGCAATTGTCGTTCAAGACTTGAGGCTACAAGGCTAAAAAAACAAGTAGAAAATAAATTTCCGGGTTGTTTCATCGTAGAATGTAAGATTAATTATCCGAAATTATAAAAGATGGACATAACGATTTATACCGACGGGGCTTCGCGCGGCAATCCCGGTCCGGGTGGTTACGGCGTTGTGTTGATGGCAGGGCCTCACAGAAAAGAAATTTCAGAAGGATTTGCCCTGACAACGAACAACCGTATGGAACTTTTAGCGGTGATTGTAGGACTTGAAGCTTTAAAATTTTCAGGCAGCAACGTTACGATATATTCCGATTCGCAATACGTAGTAAACAGCGTAGAAAAAGGGTGGGTATTTTCGTGGGTAAAAAAAGGTTTCAAAGGAAAGAAAAATTCTGACCTTTGGAAACGCTTTTTAGAGATTTACAGCCGTCATAATGTAAAATTCGTTTGGATAAAAGGTCATAACGATACCAAAGAAAACGAGCGTTGCGACCGTTTGGCAGTAGCAGCGGCATTAGATAAGAAAAATCTCAAAGACGATGTCGGATTCTTGGAAAGCCAAAACGAAGACGAAGATTTGTTTAACGCAATAAACGCATAAAAAAGCAGAAAGAAGAAAAAATATTTTCGCTTTTTTTGTGATTATAATTTTAAATTAACAAATTTATTTTCTATTTTTGTACAAATATATTTTTTCATTAAATCTTTAACACACAGATTTTTATAGGACATATAAAGAATGAGTAAAGTATTAGTTATAGGTTGTGGCGGCGTAGCGAGTGTCGCCATTGCAAAAATTTGTCAGAACAGCACTATTTTTAGCGAAATGTGCATAGCCAGCCGCACGGTGTCGAAATGCGAGGCCATGAAAGCTAAATGGCAACCTACCACGAGTACCAAAATTTCAACGGCTAAAATTGATGCAAATTCCAAAGAGCAAGTCTTGGCGTTGATTGAAAAATTCAGGCCAGACGTGCTGTTGCACGTAGGTTTGCCGTATCACAATCTTGTTTTGATGCAGGCTTGTGCGGAATGTAAAGTTCATTATATTGACACCGCTGCCTATGAGCCGGAAAATACTAACGAACCGGTTTGGAGAAAGCAGTATGAAAAACGGTGTAAAGAAAAAGGATTCGTCGCATATTTTGATTACGCCGAACAGTGGTCGTACTTTGATAAATTTAAGGAAGCCGGCGTAACAGCACTTTTAGGCGGTGGATTCGATCCCGGTGTTACCAATGTTTTTGTGGCATACGCCAAGAAACACTATTTCGATAGAATTGATTACGTAGACATTCTTGACTGCAACGGCGGAGACCACGGTTATCCATTTGCAACAAATTTCAACACTGAAATCAATTTGAGAGAGGTCTCCTCCCCTGCCGATTATTACGAAAACGGCAAATGGGTTGGCGTTCCCGCAATGTCAATAAAAAGGGTTTACGACTTCCCTGAAATCGGCGAAAAAGATATGTATCTACTTCACCATGAAGAGATTGAATCTTTAACAAAGAATTTTCCAGAAATCAAAAGAATGCGTTTTTACATGACATTCGGTCAAAGTTATTTAACTCACATGAAATGTCTTGAAAACGTAGGAATGTTGAATTCGACCCCCGTCGATTTCGGCGCACACAAAATTATTCCGATACAATTTTTAAAATCATTAATGCCTGATCCCTCATCACTCGGCGAGCGCACAGTAGGCAAAACGAATATTGGCTGCATTTTTACGGGAGAAAAAGACGGCAAAAAACGCACGATTTACATTTATAATGTCTGCGATCATCAAGAGGCATTCAAAGAAGTCGGCTCACAGGCAATCAGTTATACCACAGGAGTTCCGGCGATGATTTCAGCGGCATTGCTTTCAACCGGAGAATGGAAAGGCGCAGGAGTTTTCAACCTCGAAGAGTTTGACCCCGATCCGTTTATGAAAATGCTAAACGAATACGGTTTGCCATGGAAAGTAGTTGAAAATCCAGTTATGGTTGAATAAATGAAGCCGCATTTTATAGAAAAAGAAAAAGTAGCAACACTTAAAAGTCTGCCTACGCCGTCATTTGTTATCGACGAAGGCAGACTTATTAATAATTTGAAGTTGCTAAACGACATAGAAAGAAAAACCGGTTGCAAAATACTTTTAGCACAAAAATGTTTTTCTACATTTCGACTTTATCCGTTAATCGGGAAATATATTTCAGGGACAACGGCAAGCGGAATTTATGAAGCCCGTCTTGGAAAAGAAGAAATGGGCAAAGAAAACCATGTTTTTGCCCCTGCGTTCAAATCTCAAGACATAAACGAATTAGACGATATTTGCGACCATATCGTTTTTAACTCTTGGAATCAATATTTTTTACATTCGCCCAAATGTAAAAAAGCGAGCTTAGGCATCAGAGTAAATCCGCAATTGAGCACTCAAAATCATGCCATTTATGACCCTTGCACAAGTGGTTCGCGACTCGGTGTTACGATAGACCAAATGCCGGAAAAGCTTCCTGAAAATATTGAAGGTTTTCATTTTCATACCCTTTGCGAACAAGGTTTTGAAGATTTAGAAAAGACTTTTGAGGCTTTTGAACAAAAATTTCAAAAATATCTTCCAAGTCTAAAATGGTTGAATTTTGGCGGCGGACATTATATTTCGCATGAAAATTACAACGTAAAAGGTTTAATTAACTTTTTGAACCGTGTAAGAGAAAAATATAACCTTCAGCTTTACCTTGAGCCCGGCGAAGGCGTTGTGCTTAATTGCGGTTATATGATAACGGAAGTTATGGACAAGGTAAAAAACGGCATGGAAATTTTGATTTTGGATTTCAGTGCAGCGTGTCATTGTCCTGACATTATAGAAATGCCGCTGTTACCACCGATTTTTGAAGCGCAAGACAATCCTAACGGCAAATATCCGTACCGATTATCTTCAATGACTTGTTTAGCGGGAGATGTTATCGGAGATTATTCTTTTTCGCAAGAAATCAACATTGGGGATAAAATTATAATCGAAGACATGGCACTCTACACAATGGTCAAAACCAACACTTTCAACGGAATGCCGTTACCGGATATTTTCTTGTTGAAAGCCGATGGTTCAACAGAATTAATAAGACGTTTCTGCTACAAAGATTTCAAAGAAAGATTAGGATAAAAAGTATTTTGTGTTTTAGGTAGTTTACATACTTCTTGTTAATTTTTTTTTTAAATTTTCGCTATTATTATTTTTGCGCCTTGAAAAAAGGATATTTTCTTGCCGCCTAAAAAAGGTAAGAGTTAATTAAAAAAAACTTATTTTAATATGAAAAAAATTAATAATTTAATGTTTGTAAGCCTTTTAATGGCTTTTGCATTTAGCGTAACCTCTTGTAACAAAGACAAAGATGATGATGTGGATTTGTCAAAAGCTATCATCGGAATTTGGGATAACACAAGTCATGAAACGTACATTGACGGAAAAACCGAGAGAGAGTTTTTAATAGAGTTTTTTAGTAATTATGAAGCTGATTTAAATGGAGACGGTATCATTAATGAACAAGATAAATTTGATATTGATGCTTTTTTAGGTGATGATGATG
>JAFYDK010000027.1 GCA_017544805.1 Bacteroidales bacterium
GCAGGCACAATGCTCGGCGCAATCCGTCATAAAGGTTTTATCCCTTGGGACGATGACGCTGATATTGCAATGCCGCGTCCTGATTATGATTTTTTGATGCAGAACTATCAGAAAATTATGCCCGAAAACTTTGAAATCAGGTGTATGGAAAACGTCAAAGAATTTTCCGCGCCGTTTGCAAAGGTCTATGACAAAAATACTACTCTTATTGAGAAAAAATTCATGGACACACTCGGCGGCGTTTATATTGACATCTTCCCTCTTGACGGCGTACCAACAAATAAAATTGCACAATGGTGGCATTTTTTTCGTTACCAGTATTATAAAAAAGTCAACTATTTGATTTACCGCGACCCGTATAAACACGGACACGGACCGACATGCTGGATTCCATTGTTAGCGCATAAACTTTATTCAAGAAAATGGATGAAGAAAAAACTCCGCAAACTGATGACAACCTACGATTACGACAAATCTGATTTGGTAGTTGACCACGACGACGGATGGAAAGGCGTACTAAAAAAGGAAATTTTAGGAACTCCAAAGCCAACTGAATTTGAAGGCAATATGTTTGCCGGAATTGAACACTATGACAAATATTTATCACAAAAATATGGCGATTATATGACAATTCCACCGCACGACAAACAACATCAACACAATTTTTATTATCTCAATCTCGAAAAACCGTACAGCGAATACAATGAATCAGACGTTGACAATAGCATTTGACGGCAAACGTGCCGCCAACAACCGCACGGGTCTGGGAAATTACAGCCGACACATCATTAATTTGTTGGTAAAATTTTTCCCGGGAAATAATTATATTGTCTTTTTACCAAAAGAGAATAGAAATCCACAATTTGAAGAAATATTAAAAAATAATTCTCAAATAAAAACTATTTTACCCCAAAAAAGTTTTTGGAAAAAATTCTCATCGCTTTGGCGAACTTACGGCATCAAGAACGAGATTTCAGAAATTGAAAACGTTATATATCACGGACTCAGCAACGAATTGCCGCTTACTATCAAAAAAACTAAAGCCAAAAGCATTGTAACATTACACGACTTAATTTTTTTGAAATATCCTAAATTTTACAAGTTTTTTGACCGTAAAATTTATACTCATAAATTCAAAAAAGCCTGTGAAAACGCTGACAAAATCATTGCCGTCAGCGAGTGTACAAAAAGGGATATTGTTGAATTTTTCGGCATTAATCCCGACAAAATCACGGTTATTTATCAAGGTTGTGACAAAGTTTTTAAATCAACAATTCCTCAAGACGTTTTACAAAATGTAAAACAAAAATACAATCTTCCCGACAGATTTTTGCTGAATGTCGGAAGCATTGAGGAGCGCAAAAATGCGGCACTGATTGTTAAAGCTTTGCCATTACTGAAAGAAAAACTTCCGCTCGTCATAGTCGGAAAACGGACAAAATACACTTTGAAAGTAGAAAAGGAAGCAGAAAGACTCGGCGTTAAAAACCGCGTGCAAATTTTCGACAAAGTGCCGTTTGAAGACCTTGCGCCGTTTTATCATTTGTGCGAAGTATTTATTTATCCGTCGCGTTACGAAGGTTTTGGAATACCAATTATCGAGGCAATCAACTGCGGCGTGCCGGTGATTGCTGCAACAGGTTCGTGTCTTGAAGAAGCAGGCGGCCCCGACTGTCTGTACGTCAGCCCCGACGACGAAAATGCTCTGGCTCTAGCGATAGAAAAGTTTTCTGACAAGGATTTCCGCCAAAGAGCCGTCGAAAAAAGCCAAGAATACGTCAAAAGATTTTCAGAAGAAAATCAAGCAGAAAAAATTATGGAATGTTATAAAGAAGTCATCAAGGGTTAATCCAACGTTTTTTGACAGCAGTATTGTTGATTTTCATCATCGAAACAGCATATTTTTTCATATCGGCAGCTTTCTCAGGATTTTGAAGAATTATATCCTCACCGCTGCCGATTTTATACAAAAAATTCTTTTCTGTAGCAATGTTATAACAATAAAAATACTCATAGTCTGCACACCCAAGGTGTTCGTCAGATACGAAATATATGTAACGCCTTTCTGTCTTAAACAAATCTATTCCCAAAGTGTTGTTAGTGTAATCATGCCCTAAAAGCCCCATTATAGTCGGGAACAGATCAATTTGACCACCAATCTTATCCATACGACGCATTTTTCCAGCGAAAAGCTCCGAATAGACATAGCACGGTATCCTATTGTAATAATATGCCATATCGTAAATATTTTCGCCGCGCTTACTACCGTGGTCAGCAACAAAAACAAAAATCGTATTCTTACCCCATTCTGTATTGACGGCTTTCTCAAAAAACATCTTCAACGCATCATCGGCATACGCAATTGCTTGTTCGTCAACGATTTCACTGCGTTCAGAATATTCCTCGGGTATAGCAAATGGATAATGATTACTACATGTAAGAAACATCGCGAAAAAAGGTTTGTCTTTCAACATAGAGAGTTTTTCAATTCCAAAGTCGAACATATAATCGTCCCTAACACCGAAACGGTTCACAACCTTTTCCTGAGGATAATCGTACTGCGAATAAATTACGTCAATATTGTTGTCGCGCAAAAAAGAGTTCATATTGTCAAACTGAGGGTTACTCGTTACAAAAGTATAAGTTCCATAACCATGACGTTTCAACTCATACGGCAAACCAGTATATATATCACTCGGCTGATTCATGCACGGTGTCAAGAAATTGGGTGTAAAACCATACATACAAGCACAGATTCCGTTATTCGTGTGAATTCCTGCCGAATAGAAATTTTCAAAATAATATGCGCTATCCCTCAGCGAGCGCAAAAATGGTGTTAACGGCATACCATTGGTTTCGTAATTCAAATTCCGTAAAGTCATCGACTCCATCAAAACCAAAACCACGTTAGGTGATGATGCTTTCTCCATTTTTTCAATATGACGACTAAGCGGTTTAAGAGTATCAACAGTAGGTATTGAAAGCTCCTTACGGACAAAATCAAGCGCATGGTTCAATTCAGCATCTTTAAGAAGCTGAATGTCAACATCTTTTGCAGTCTGCTTGTAAGTTTCAATGATATTGAAAAGTGCATTGTTTCCAATTCGGTTATAAAACGGAATGTCTGAAAATGACGCAAAACTTACTTTCAAAACATAACGCTGAAAACTGCCCCTCATACCAATGAAACAAATTCCAGCGGCAAAAATTATCATCAGGGAATTGAATACTATTCGCCTTTTCGGATCTTGAATTTCAACAATTTCAGCAGTGTGTTTTTGTGTGATTCTTTTGACAGCAAATACGAAAGCTACACAAACCGACAATGCGACGATTATGTACGGATAATTCTGACCGTCCTCAAAAATCATTCCCGCTGTTGTACCGAAAAACTTTAAATACCCAAGAGCTTCGTAATTGATGTGCCAGCCAAAAAACGAATAATATTTAACGTTCGAAACAGACAAAAACAAAACCAACGGATAAACAGTCACAAAATATCCTTTAAAAAAATTGATTATTTTTTGCGGATACACATTTTTTAAAAAACACACTACAAAAGCCGTAAACAGTGGAATAAGAGCAATATACGATGCCCCATGATTATCAAATTTGACACCTATTGTCAACGCGTGAACTAAATCCGAGAATACAAAAGGAGCATCCGAAGGAAAATTCACTGCAACAAACATTATTCTGACAACCGTCAAAAAAAACAATGCTGTCAGATGAATTTTCAAAATGTATTTAAGAAAATAAATAATTTTCGAAGTTCTTGGCATTTTTATTATTTGAGATTCAAAATTTCGAGATAATAATTTATATAATTTTCAACGCAGTTTTCCCAAGAAAATTTCAGTGCATTTTTTCTAAGTTTTTCCGGCAAATCAGGCTGAATACTTTTCAGAGAGGACGAAACTGTTTCTGCCATTTTTTCAGGAATCAGTTCCTTAAAATAGAAAGCGTTTTCCCCTCCGACTTCCGGCAGACTCGTAAGTGTTGACAAAAAAACCGGCTTGCCGAAATACATTGCCTCTACCGGCGGAAGTCCGAACCCCTCACAAAGCGACGGAAAAAAAAACGCCTTACAGTTGCCGTAAAGCCATGCTTTCTGCTCCTCAGTAACATTTTCGAGACAATAAACATTTTTTAGATTCAGTTTTTTTATCAGTTCCTTGTTGGAGTCTCCGTAAGCACTTTTCCAGTTTCCTGCAATTACGATTTTTTCATCGGCAAGATGTTTCATCATCTCAATCAAAAGTCGAATGTTTTTTTTCGGATTAAGTCCTGAGATATGCAGCAGAAAATCTTTTTCGGGTATTCCTCTTCCATAAAATGGATTTTTTTCAGGCACTCCTGAGGTCAAATCCGTCGCTCCGTTGTAAATGACTTTTTTTTGTGCCATGACTTCAAACGCAGATTCCGTGTCCCGTTTGACGAACTCCGTAATAAAATTTACATAATCACACTTATTCAAAATTCGTCTTAATTTGTTTGAATATCTTTCAAGTTTTCTGCCTTTTTTTTCGTATTTAAAATTAATATCATGCACTGTCAAAAGCGTATGATCAGCATTTACGGAAAAATTACAAGTCTGACGCGTTTCATGAAACAAGTCAAATCTTTTCGGATACAAAAACATCAATGGCAGTAAATTGTGCGGCATTACAATGTAATTGACATCATATCCAAAACACCCTTTAAATTTTTTTTCCACAAGGAAATATAATTCAACGTCATGTTTTTGTTTCAAATCCGCTGCTTTTTTTGCTAATCCACTGCCTAATTGCGCGCAGAACTCGCCTAAACCGACAAAACGATTTTTTAAAAGAAACAAGTCAACAAGAATTCTTTTGGTTTCCATACCCACTCAAATTTTTGCCGCAAAATTAGTAATTTTTTTTCATTTCCACTAAAAAACTTTTTTGCCCAAATCTTACTTTTTTACCCCACTTTTGGTTGTAATTCCAATTTTTTGTTTTATCTTGTACAGTACAACGTTTTTTCTCCTCTCCTACACCGGCACGGCGATACTGATTACTTTGTAAGGTCTGCCGTGTTCGTCGGTTATAAGCGTAAATGTTTCTTTATAAAGCGTTTCGCCGCGTGTGAATTTTCTTGTCTTCTTAACGCCCTGAATAATCTCGTTCCAAAATACGTCAAAGTTGTCCATATCGTTTTTGGTAAGAGCGAGGATTTCTTTAAGATAGTGTCCTACGATGTCGGAACGTTTGTAACCCGTAACTTCGAGCGTCAAGTCCCTCAAATCCGTTACCATACCGCCGGTGTCGTAACGCATAATTATACAACTTTGCGAAAGATAAATGTAAAATTGAAAGGCCAATGTTGCAGCCGCAAAAATATAATATATAAAATGTTGCTTGATAATATCCTTTTTTGTTTGCATTTTTATTATTTTTTGAAAATGCGAAATTATAAAAATCATAGAATTTAATATCAAAAAAAATTTTACTTTTGCGAAAAAAAAGCAGTTAGCCATGAAAAAATTGTTATTAATAGTAATTTCAATATTACCTTTTTTTATTTGCGGAGGATTTCCGCCCCAAAAACCTAAAACAAAATTTATCGTTATGTTTTATAATTTAGAAAACCTTTTTGACACTATCGACAATCCGCTGACAAAAGATGATGAATATATTCCATCTGGGGTAAAATATTGGACACCTTACAGATACAAAACAAAACTTCAGCATATACGGCAAGTTATTTGCGCCGTCGATTACACAAATTATCCGGATATTATCGGTGTTTGCGAAGTAGAAAACAAAAAAGTTTTAGAAGATTTAATCAGCCGCCCGCCGCTTAAAAAAGCCGGTTATAAAATTTTTCATCGCGAAAGCCTCGACAGACGCGGTATCGACAATGCCGTATTATACAATCCGGAAACTTTCAAAATTTTAGACACTAATATATTAAGAATCAATTTCAAAAACGATCCCGAATATCACACAAGAGATATTATTTACGTAAAAGGTATAGAGAGAAAATCTAAAGACACTTTACATATTTTCGTTAATCACTGGCCCTCAAGATACGGCGGTCAAGTCCAAACGGAAGACCTCAGATGCGCAGCCGCTAAAAAATTAAAATCAACAACAGACTCAATCCTAAAAATAAATTCAAGCGCAAAAATTCTTTGCATCGGTGATTTCAACGATACTCCTGCCGATATGTCAATGTTAGAATTTTTGAAGGCGGGGACTTATTACCAAAATGCTAACACAGATTCCCTTTACAACATTGCGTATTATCTTCAATACGAAAAAAAACTTTGGACGTATGCCTACCGTCTTGAATACGACATTTTAGACCAAGTAATAGTCTCAGGTCAATTATTAAAGCCTGATAATCTGTATATTAACAAAGATGAAGTCTATCCGTTAAAATACGATTTTATGATAAAAAAAGACGATTTAGGCTACGAAAAACCAAAACGGACATATCTCGGTTACAAATATGAAGGCGGATTTTCAGACCATTTGCCGATGATAATTAATTTTTCTTTCGGGAAAAATAACAGACTTTGAAAAAAAACTCCTAACTTCGCAAACGTAAAAAAATTTGACGAAAGACCATGAAAAAACTTTTTTTGATAGATGCTTACGCCATGATTTACAGGGCGTTTTACTCGTTTTTGAACAATCCCATGATAAACAGCAAGGGCGAAAGCACTTCCGCTGTTTACGGTTTCATGAATTTCCTTTTGGAAATCATAAAAAAAGAGGATTTTACGCATATCGCAGTCGTTTTTGACCCGCCCTATCCGACTTTCAGAAACATAATTTACCCCGAATACAAGGCTCAAAGACCATTAACGCCCGAAGGTATCAAAACCGGTGTCCCTCATATCAAAGATATACTCGATGCTATGGGTATCAAACGTGTTGAAGTCCCTGAATATGAAGCAGATGACGTAATCGGAACATTAGCAAAAAAAGCCAAAAACTCAGGTTTTGAAGTTTTTATGGTAACCCCTGACAAAGATTATAATCAACTCTTGGATGACGGAATTTTTATTTACCGTCCTAAAAAAGGTTCGGAAGTAGAAATAATTTCAAAAGAAAGTTTCTGCAAAGAAACCGGATTGGATTCACCCACGCAATTCATTGATATACTAGCACTTTGGGGCGACGCTGCCGACAACGTTAAAGGTATGCCCGGTGTCGGAGAAAAAACGGCTTACAAACTAATATCAGAATACAAAAGCATTGATGGCATTTATCAACACATTAACTCCTTGAAAGGCAAGCAGAAAGAGAACTTTTCAACACATAGGGAAGATGTTGATTTGTCAAAAAAACTCGTAACAATAGTTACCGATGCTCCGGCAGATTTTTCTCAAGAGGATTTCAAACAAAAGGAAATCAACGAAAACGAATTAAGAAAAATCTTTGCTGATTTGGAATTCAAAAACATGGCTGATAGAGTCTTAGGCAGAAAAAAACCTTTGGAAGCAGAACAAGGAACTTTGTTTTTCAACCCCGAATCAGTTCAAGAGCCGCAACAGAAAAAAGTTTACGCTACAATCCAAAACACTCCTCATGATTACAAAATACTCGAATCGGATGAAGAACTTTTAGAATTAAAAGATAAATTACTAACACTCAACGAGTTCTGTTTTGACACCGAGACCACGGGATTGGAAACAAGAAATAATTTGATAGTCGGAATGTCGTTCAGTTTTAAGGCGCATGAAGGCTATTATATTCCTTTTGACGTTAATAATCAAGAAGATACAAAACGCCGATTGGAAATTTTCAAACCCGTTTTTGAAAACGAAAACATTCTGAAAATAGGTCAAAACATAAAATTTGACATTTTGGTATTGAGAAATTATGACATTCACCTCAGCGGAAAAATCTTTGACACGATGGTCGCACATTATCTCTTAGAACCTGAAAGAAAACACAACATGGACGATATGTCAGAATTTTATCTGAATTATACGCCAGTGCATATCGAAGAATTAATCGGCGAAAAAAAGAACAGTCAAATCTCCATGAGCGAAGTCGATAAAGAAAAAATCAAAGAATACGCTGCAGAAGATGCCGACGTAACATTCCAATTAAAAGAAAAACTCTATAAAGAATTGGAGAAAAACGATATACTATCTCCGGCAATGGAAATCGAAATGCCGCTTGTTCAGGTTTTAGCAGAAATGGAATTCAACGGAGTTGCCATTGATACGGAATTTTTGAAAGAGTACACCAAAGAATTAAACGAAAAAATCGCCGAAAAAGAAAAAGAAATTTACAGTTTTGCCGGCAAGGAATTTAATATTTCATCACCAAGACAATTAGGCGAAATTCTCTTCAACGATATGAAAATTACCGATGCCACCAAAACAACAAAAACAGGACAGTTTTCGACCGGGGAGGAAGAATTACAAAAAATCAAAGACAAACATCCGATTGTTCAAGCGGTTTTGGATTACAGAGGATTGAAAAAATTGGTAACAACTTACACTGAAGCTTTGCCGGAATTGATTAATCCCAAAACAGGCAGAATTCATACAAGTTTCAATCAGACAGTAACGGTAACGGGACGTTTAAGTTCCACGAATCCGAACCTTCAAAACATTCCCGTTAGAAGCGAAGAGGGTAGGAAAATACGTACGGCATTCATCGCCTCAAAACCAGAAAACCTCATCTATTCCGCTGATTATTCGCAAGTTGAGTTAAGAATTATGGCTCATTGCTCCAACGATGAAAATATGATTAAAGCTTTTGAAAACGATGAAGACATTCACCAAATCACGGCAGCAAATATCTACGGAATAAAAACCGAAGAGGTTACTAAACAACAACGCTCTATCGCAAAATCAGCTAATTTCGGAATCATTTACGGAATTTCCTCTTTCGGACTCTCACAAAATACAGGACTTTCCCGTTCCGAATCAAAAGCTCTGATTGACAACTATTTCCAAAGATTTCCGGGAATTAAGCAATTTATTGATTCTACGGTTGAAAACTGCAAAAAAACGGGTTATGTTTCTACAATGTACGGACACAAACGTTATTTGCCGGATATTAATTCGAGGAATTTTAATGTCAGCGCGGCTGCTGCAAGAAATGCCGTCAATACGCCTATACAAGGAACAGCTGCCGATATTATTAAAATCGCTATGATAAATATTCTTAAAGAATTAAAATCAAGAAATCTAAAATCAAAAATGATGATTCAAGTACATGACGAATTGGTTTTTGAGGTTGTCCCTGAAGAAAAAGATTTGATAAAACAAATCGTAGAAACACAAATGGAAAACGCCGCTCAACTCAAAGTAAAACTCAAAGTCGAAGGAAATTTCGGGAAAAATTGGGCAGAAGCACATTAAAAAAAAACGATTTTTGTTAAAAAAAAATAAATTTTGGTTTGCTTTTTGATTGATAAAAGTTACTAATAAAAAAGATCGTACCATGAAAAACATTTTTTTAACATTAAGTCTGTTCGTACTGCTGTTTGCTTCTTGCTCCAATAATCAGGAAATGCCCAAACCGCAACAAGAGGAAAGCGGACACATTTCCAAAAATGAAGTTCATAAAAATTACGTTTATTCACTTTTTATGAACAGCGACCAATGCAGTTATCAGATGTACCGCAATAATGAAAAATTCGCAATTTTCAATACTGAAACCTCAAGAAAGGTTGTTGCGATGGAAGTATATTCGGGCGATTGTTATCTTTTGATTTCCAATTCAACGAAAGACTCTGTGAATCTGCCTTCGGAAATTTACAAAAACGGAAAACCGGCAATGATTTTTCAAGAGAATTTCACGGCAACGGATTTCAATATCGTAGACGGACATTTTTATGTTTTAGGAAGTTTTGCGGATAGTGTCATAACCGTTTTTAAAGACGGAGTACGTTATTTCAACACGCCTAAAAACGGCAAAAAACCGTTGAAAATACGTTTTTATGATGATATGATTTACTTTGTCGTATATTCTTCAGGCAAAACTGAGGTTTATAACGAGGAGAAAAAACTGTTTGAAATAGAGGGTGAATGTCAGGATTTTGCAATTTCGGATATAGGCATTTACGTTATGGCTGACGGAAAAATTTATCATAACGGAAAAATGTTTATGGAAGGCGGCAATAATTACACTTTTTTAAGAAAAGAATTAATTGCCGAGCCAAAATTTTTCTCAATTTCCGACAAATATTGTTACACGGGAGTTGATGCTGCACTCAACAAAAGCTTGCATTACGCAGGTGTTTTCAAAAACAGAGACCCTTTTATCACGATAAAACCCGATGACAAACCTTTGGGAAGTTCACCGTATCAAACACGCTGCTGCGGAATTTCTGCTTGCAAAAACGGTGCGTATTTCGTAACGGTAAACTGCATTGACGAGAAAAATTACTGTCAAAATACTTTCCACTATTATTTTGAAACCGACGAAGTTTTCAGCCTCGAACCCTCAGGCGAAAATGCCAAATTGATTTTTATCAAGGGTTATTGATTGCAGGCATAGTATTTTTGATAGCAGCCGAGACCATCAACATAGAATTGGAAATCTGTAAAATATCGTTTTCTCTACAGATTTCCAATTCTTTTATTACCGGGTTTTCAAGGCCCGGAAAATGTTCGATTTTACCGTCCAAAAATACAATTTGCGGAAATCTGTCAGATAAGGTTTGACGCAAAACCCGGGTGTAATTATCACAAATTCTGCAGACTTCGGCATTAAAATTAAGTTCAAAAATTTTATCCTGATTCTCAGAATACCACCTTTTGAACTCGTTGTATTTGGAATCGTTATTAATAGTGGTTTTATCTGTTTCTACATTGAGAATTATACACCTGTTAATTGCAACATTCTGATTTTCATAAGCTTTAAATGAATCTTTTACGGTCATTTCGGGGTGGAGATTTTCAAATTTAACGCCCTCAAAATAAATATTACCGTCTTTTTTGCAAAGTCTTACCTTCGTTAAATCTATTCCGATAAGGGCTTTGTCGTGATATTTGTGAGTGTAAAGGACTTTTTGCTCGCCTTTGTCAGAAAAATTCAGCAGCAAAGGCTTGTTGCCCGGAATTTCCAAACCGTAACCCGTATCCCTAACATTCTCTTCCTTAACGATATAACCCTCTTTTTCGTAATTCATTGTCTCAAGTTTCAAAACCGTTCTGACATCATTTGAAAGACTGTTGTATTGTTTTACGGAATCCAATTCGGTTTTGAGTTTTTCTTTTTCTAAAGAAAGTTCTGAAAGTTCGCCTTGAAGTTTTTGATTATGTTTTTCAAGTTCGGCTTTTTCCAAACGCAATTTTTCTTCACGCTCTTGCTCTTCATGTTTTTGCTCTAAAACCGCCTCTTGAAGAATTTTATTAACGGGACGAAAAATCATCAACATAAGAAATATCGTTATCACATTGCTGATAATAACAAACGGCACGCTCACAGGCATCGTTGCCGATAAATAAACGAAAACGGCAATGTTAACAATCAATAACACACCGCAAATTCCGACTAAATATCTGTCAGTATCAAATAATTTTTTCAGGTTGAATTTCATATTCCGTAATTTTTTTTCTAACACAAATTTAGATAGAAAACTTCAATTATTAAAACTTTTTACATTAAAAAAAAAATCATTCCTCAACGCAAGTTTTATAAATGTAAAGCGGAACGTTTCTGTTGCCGGGATTAATAAATTGAATAATTCTGTCAGCTAACGAGGGCGAAATCTTTTTCTCGTATGTAATTTGCGGAAAAAACTGACGCATTTTTGACAATCTTTCTGGAATTTCATAATCACCGTAAAAAATTACGTACTGAGGAATATTTCCGTTTTGCGGATGATAAAAATATTTTTCGGTGTAAAGGCTGTAAGTATTTTTATCGTCCTTTATCATCGAATAATAAACAGAAGGATCTGGTTCTTCGTCCTGTTTGTTAAGAACATAAATCGGAACTTGCTTTCCCAAATAAAACAGCGGCAAAGATTTGCTCGAAGAATAACCCGAATCTTCAACCATAATAGAGGTTATATCGTTTTTGTAACGCGATAAGTAAAGCATGGTTTCCACTTGAGCTTTCCTCGTATAAGCAAAACACGAATAAAACAAAGCCGGAGTGTTAATAATGAAAAACACCATCGAAAGCCAAAAATGAAAATTAGGCCTTGCCGCCCAAAATCTTGAATTGCTCGTATAACGGTACCAACCGGCAAGACAGACGATAAAGAAAAGCGGCACAATCGGCAAAATAAATTGTTCGCCTTTGTATGGCAAAATGTAAGAGATTACAATATAAAACGTTACGGGAAAAAACAAAATATAAGTTCTTCTCCAAGATTTTACATAACCGTAAATCGCAAGCAGTCCCCACGGCATAGGAATCATAAAAATCAAAAGCGAAATGTACATATAAAAATTTCTAACACCGTGTGTTACAAGTCCGCCCGTAAAAACGGCACTTGCATATTCGCCCAAAATATAAAAAGGAGCTTTCAAAACAATCATGCTTATAATTCCTTCCGTCAAAAAAACTGAAATCGTTGCACCGGCAAGCAACAACAGCAAACGTCTTTTGTTGGAAATCAGAGCGATAGCCAAAGCAAATCCGAAAACAAAAATTATGGAATTATAACAAAAAGGCACAGCCCCGCCCGCAAGCAATCCCACAAAAAGATCATCACCGTATTTATAAGTACGTTTGTTGGTTTTTGCAAAACGATAAACCGCAGCCAAAAGAAAAATCGACGAAAAATTTTCAGGCAAACTTTTAACGCTGACAAAAGGCATAAACCACAACATAGAAAGCACAAGTCCGACAACAAGAGCAGCTTTACGATTAGCAAGTCTGTAAGTAATTCTGTAACCGTAATAAATCATTAAAAGGGAAAAAAGCGCATGGAAAAGCCTGATTATAAACATTTTAGTTCTTGCATCAAACATTCCGAAAATTTCGCAGACATAAAAAATCCCCGTATTAACAATCAAATAAACAAGGCTGTAACCATGAAGGGAAAAACTTTTGCTCTCTTGAGAAAAAACGAGTTCGGAAAAAGTCAATTCGCCTGAAACTATTCTTTGAGCGTTTTCCACATACATATAGTGGTCAAAACCGAAAACTATGCCCTGCGAAAACACCACGGCTAACATTCTCAGCAAAAAAGCCGACCACATACAAAACAAAAGCGGCTTTTCGTCAAAACAATAACGTATGAATTGTCTTAATTTGAGTATCATTTTTCTTGACGCAAAGAAAACACTTTTTTTTGTCTAATCCAAAAATTAGGGATTTTTTTTTGAATCAGAAGTTTTTTCAGCCTAAAAAAAGGGAAAAGAAATATGTTAAGAAAAAATAAAACTCATTTTTTTTGAAACAGATTACAAAAAAAATCCGTTAAACAAATACAATTACATTTTAAAAAAAAGAAAATATAACTACAAAAAACATGAAAAAGCTGTTCTATTTATTCAGTATTGCTTTGATTTTAGCAAGTGTATCATGCGCAAAAGACGATGATACTGGATTTGAAGAAGATGATTCAAACGGAAATTCTCAAAACACCGAAAAATTCAAGATTGTTTTTTATGACGACGACAAAGCCGTTGATTCCGTTTCGATAGAAAACGGTAAAAAAACAACGCTAAAAAAAATAAAAATAACCCATCTTATGACAGATTTTAAATGTTGGAACACCAAGAAAGACCTCTCAGGCGAAAATTATATGCCCGGAACTGAATACGTGGTGAAATCCAACGTCAATCTTTATGCCGTATGGGAAAAAAGAGATAATTTGCGCGATTACGAAATCTACACCTATTTAGGCACTTTAAAAGACAAAAATAAAGTATACAATCTCGAAATTATTGATTTAAACCCGAATTTTGATACTATCAATAAAGGATTACTAAGTCATAAAGAGATAAATGTATCGGTAAGTTTTACGAAAGAGATTAAAAAAATTACTGAACAGGCTTTTCATAACTGCGTAAATTTAAAATCAATAATACTTCCTCAAAGCGTTACGAGTATTGAAGAAGGAGCATTCAACGGTTGCATTAATTTGTCTTCGATAAACATTCCTAACTCACTAAAAGACATCGGAAATGCTGCATTTCAGTCGTGCATAAGTTTAGAAAGTATGACTATTTCTGAAAGCGTTATAAGTATCGGACTATATGCCTTTGAGGGTTGTGATTATTTAAAAACTCTAAAAATGCTCGGTACAGAACCACCGCATACATTCAATATGTATTTGCCGCAAGAGACCATAATAGAAGTTCCTGCCTCGGCAGTAGAAACTTACCAAAAAGCAGACGGTTGGAGCAGATATTCAAAAAATATTTCAGGATATTAAAAAAATAACAAAAAAAAGAGATTTTTCTTTTTTGAAAAACCTCTTTTTTTTGTTGTTAAAATGTCTGTAAATCGCAGAGTTTTTTGTAAGTTCCGTTCTTAGCCAAAAGTTCTTCGTGTTTACCACTTTCCACGATTTCGCCTTCGTTCATAACACAAATCAAATCAGCATTTTTTATCGTTGAAAGCCGATGCGCAATAACGATTGATGTGCGGTTTTTCATCAAGTTCATCAACGCCTCCTGAACGAGTTTTTCGCTTTCTGTATCAAGTGCTGAGGTTGCCTCGTCAAGAATCATAATCGGAGGATTTTTCAAAACGGCTCTGGCTATTGATAATCTTTGACGCTGTCCGCCAGAGAGTTTGCCGCCACGGTCGCCGACCGTATAATCATAACCGCCGTCCTTCTCTTTTATAAAATCCCAAGCGTTAGCAACTTTTGCTGCCTCTTCAACCTGTGAATCCGTCGCTTTATCAACTCCAAAGGAAATATTGTTGCGGATTGTATCGTTAAACAAAATTGATTCTTGATTAACATTACCCATCAAAGAGCGCAAATCCGTTAATTTATAATTTTTTATATTAACGCCGTCAATCAAAATTTCGCCTTCCTGAACATCCCAAAATCTCGGCAACAAATCCACTAACGTCGATTTTCCCGAACCTGATTGTCCAACCAAAGCAACAGTTTTGCCTTTCTCGATTTTTAAGTTGATGTTCTTTAAAACATACTTTTCAGCATATTTAAACGAAACGTTTTTGAACTCGATTGAAGAATTGAAATCACTAATTCTTACAGGGTTTTCTATTTCAGGGACATTCATTGTCTCTTCCAAAATCGCATTTACACGATCAAGCGAAGCCATACCTTTTTGAATCGTATTGTACGTCCTCGCCAAATCTTTTGCGGGGTTGAGAATCTGTGTAAAAACCACCAAATAAGCGATAAATTCTGACGAGGTGAACGTATTGTCGCCTTTCACCAAAATCAAATATCCGCCGACCACCAAAATAAAAGTGAACGCTAAAATTCCCAAAAATTCGCTCAGCGGCGACGACAGAGAATGTTTTCGCATAATTTTATTTTGAAGTTGATAAACTTTGGCGTTGATTTTTCTAAAACGCTCTTTCATCTTACCCTCTGCCACGAAAGCCTTGATAATACGCAGACCGCCAAGAGTTTCTTCCATAATCGTAAGCATTTCGCCTGCCGCCGCCTGCCCCTTGCCGGAGGTGTCTTTAAGGCTTTTTCCGATTTTGCCAATTATAATCGCAATAAACGGCAACACAAGAAACGAAACACACGTTAATTCCCAACTTGTATAAATCATATAACTCAAAAACACGATAATTTGTATCGGGTCTTTGAAAAGCATATCAAGACTACCTGAAATACTTGCCCTAATTTCTTGAACGTCAGAGGTAAAACGGCTGAGAATATCACCTTTTTTCGATTCGGAAAAATATCGTAACGGCAAATCAAGAATTTTGTTATAAATCCTCTTTTGAAACTGCATTACAGTACCGTTGCTAATAGGAGCCATAAAAAAACTTCCCATATAAAGGAAAAAATTTCTAAAAAACGCACCGAAAAGCACTGCCCCGCCCAAAAACAAGAGAGCATGAAATTTTCCGTGGTCTTGTCCTATTTGATACACCAAATAATTGAAGTGCGCCATAAAACTTTTATAACTCCATTCAAAAGCACCGGGCTCGGCAACTACACCGTTGTTGGTATTAAACAGCGTATCCAAAAACGGTATGAACATCGTGAAACTAAAAAGCGAAAACAATGTTCCGAGTGCATTCAATAAAATATTAAAAAAAGCGTACTTTTTGAAAGGCGCAAGGTATCGGATAATGGTTTTAAAACTATTCATTTCTTATTAAAGTTTTGTTCGCAAAAGTAGAAGATTAATTCTAAATATTAAAATTTTTTTAATTGTTATTTTTTAGCCGCGTAATCCAAAAAATTAGCATAAAATTTCGGATTATAATCCATAAAATTAGTATGATTTTCGGGATTATAATCCATAAAATTAGTATGATTTTTTGGAATAGGGAAAAATATTTGATATTTGCATCGTAAAACCAAATATCAAATATTATGATAAAAAGAGAGTTAGAGAGCCTGATTGACCAAAGAATGTTCAAAGGTAAGGCGATAATAATAGGAGCGCGGCAAGTTGGTAGCATCAATAATTACGCCTAAAGAATTATTTGAATTATCTGACTTAATAACAAAAAACAAACCCCGCCATTGCTGACGGGGTTTGTCTAAAATACGTTAATTATTGATATCTGTCGCGGTTCTCAACCATTGTTACTGTGCCGTCAGCTGGCTGGTGATGTCAGTACCATTCAGCGTAACGGAAATGAGACCATATTCATCCGGATTACTGCTTAGCATGCGTCCCTGTGTGTAGGTGTATGTGTCGTTCGTTGTATCAAACGTCCACACCATTCCCTCCATATCGTAGTTATATATACCTACGCCGATAATAATATTGTCGCCGCTCTTCTCTACTTTGTACACAGCTCTTTCATCTGGGCCCCAATAGTAGCCGCCCTTGCTGACGGTAAACGTGCCGGTTTGAGCATTATAAACGCCTTGAACGTAATCTCCGCTGTTATCATCGCGCCACTTGAAGTTCACTTTGATAGTTGCACCATCAACAAGTACACCGCTGAGAACGGTTGCCGCTTTTACTGTCACCGCGCACTCGGCCTTTACATTGCTACCGTCGTTTGCAGTTGCTGTGATTTTTACCGTACCTACAGCTACTGCCGTTACTTTACCATTTTGATCAACGGTGGCGATAGTTTCATCCTCTGAACTCCAAGTATAAGTTTTGTCAGTAGCATTATCGGGAAGAACTTTCGATACGGTCAAGGTTTCGTCGCTGCCAATAGTAATTTCGGTTGTGGTCTTGTTGAGAGCGATTGAAGTTACAAGAACTTTCGACGGTGTCGCAGCTTTCACTGTAATTGTGCAACTTGCAGTTTGGGTAGAATACTTTTCAGATGTTGCCGTAATTTTCACCGAACCTTCTTTTACGGCTGTTACAACACCTTTGGAATCTACTTTGGCAATTGTTTCGTCGCTTGAAGTCCATTTTACGGTTTTGTCGGTTGCGTTTTCAGGACTAACAGAGGCTTTCAAAGTTACGGTTTCGCCAATTGTGATTTCCAACGTAGTTTTATCAAGAGCAACACTTGATACTGCTACTTCTGAAGTTTTTTCATCTTCTTCGTCGTCATCTTTGCACGACGGAATTGCGAGCAATAATGCTGCAAATAATGGTAAAAATTTTAGGAAGTTAATTTTCATGTTCTTTTATTTTTTAATAGTTAAACAAAAAAAATCCCTTGCGGTGATAATTTAACAATCATCACCACAAGGGATCATATAAATAGTCTAACAAAAGAGAAGTAAAAATTACATTTTTACCCCCCCCGTATACATCATGTAAAGTATATTTTAATAGAGTTTTGCTCATTGTCTTGAACTTTGGTTACTTTAAATTATATAAACGAGAAAAATGAAAATAAGGTTTCAAAAAAAATTAAAAATTTTTATTCGTAAACTGAGTATTTGTCTGTTAATAAATCACCGAATTTTATTTTTAAGAATCTGCAGACAAAATCTGCCGTACCCTCAAGTCCGAGCATTGAAACATCAACACAAAGGTTATAACTTTTGGCCTCGCCCCAAGTTTTGCCGGTAAAATAATTATAATATTTTGCCCTCAAAGCATCTTCTTTTTCAATGAGCTGACGGGCTTTTTCTTTGTCGTCAATATTTTTGCGTTCCAATACACGTCGTATTCTGTCCTCCATCGGTGCCCAAAAAAATATGCTGACACAATATTCGTAATCTCTTAACACATAATCAGAACACCGCCCCATGATAACACAACTGTTTTCAGCAGCTACTTTTCTTATGGCTTGGGATTGAATTTTGAAAATGTTTTCGTCGCTTATTACCGAGTCATTACCACTTATAATGTGCTGAATACTATTAAAAAACGTACTTGAAACAGGTTTTTCGTCTTTTTGAGAAATAATTTTTTCGTCAAAACCGCTGTTTTTAGCAGCTTCGGTTATGATTTCATTATCATAAAATTTTATGTCAAAACGTTTGGCAAGCGTACTTCCGAGGATTCTACCTCCGCTTCCGTATTGTCTACCGATACTAATAACTACTTTGGGTGTCATAAATTGTTTTAATAATTAAATTTTCTGCTGCAAATTTAAACAAAAAAAATATCTTAACTAATTTTTTTCAAACAAATCGACCAAAACCATATTTTACGTTTTTTTATACGAAAAAAAATCTGCCACAAAACTTTAAAAAAAGATTTCGTGGCAATTTTTTTTTAATTAATTTATTATAACTCAAACGGTTTACTCAGTTAATTTTTTCAGAGCTTTTTCAACTTTTTCAAAATTAAATTGCGAATAAATAGAGTTGAAAAGCTCAGCAATTTTATCGTTACAAAGATTACCGATACTACCTATGTGCGTATGATTTAGTGGTTTGTCCCAATGAAACTTATTCTCAAAAACTTGATGACCAACCTCTTTGTAAGCATCTCTAAACGGCACACCTTTTACAACCATTTCGTTTAAGGCTTCAACCGTAAAAATAGGCTGATACATTTCGTTTTCAAGAATGTTCTCTCTGGGCTGAATTTTCGGCAGAATAAACTCCATAAAATCCAAACACATTTGCATACGTTCAAAAACCGGCAAGAAACTTTCTTTCAAAAGTTGCAAATCACGGAAATAACCGCAAGTAAGATTGCCAGTTATGCGATTTAGTTCAAAAGGTAACACGCTGATTTTGTTGCAATAACTGCGCATAAGTTCAAAAACGTCGGGGTTGGCTTTGTGCGGCATTATGGACGAACCCGTCGTATATTCCTTCGGCAAAGAAATAAACTTAAAGTTTTGACTCATAAACAAACAACAATCAGCGGCAAATTTAGCCAAAGTCTGCGACAACTGCGCTAACGCACTTGAAACTACGGTTTCTACTTTTCCGCGTGTCATCTGTGCGTAAACCGAATTGTAATCGGGAGTATCAAATCCCAATAAATCAGATGTTAATTGACGGTCAATCGGAAACGATGAACCGTATCCTGCAGCACTTCCGAGCGGATTGCGGTTGTTAATTTTCCACGCTGAAAGCAAAGTTTGAATATCGTCAGCAAGACTTTCGGCATAACAACCGAACCACAAACCGAAACTGCTCGGCATCGCAATTTGTAAATGTGTATAGCCGGGAAGAAGTACGTTTTTGTATTTTTCACTTAGCGAAACAAAAGTTTCAAAAACGCCTTTTACTCTCTCAATAATGTGCTTGAGTTTATCCCTTGTGAAAAGCCTTACCGCCGTAACTACTTGGTCGTTACGACTGCGGGCAGTGTGAATACGTTTGCCGGGATCGCCGAGTTTTTCGGTCAAAAGAAATTCAATTTGTGAATGAACGTCCTCTACGTCATCGGCAATTTTGAAGTTGCCTTCAACTGCGGTTTTATAAATATTCTTTAACTCTTTTTGAAGTTTTTCGTTGTCGTCTTTGCTCAAAAGTCCGCACTCCGAAAGCATTTGAGCATGAGCCATACAGCCGAGCGTATCGTATTGAGCCAAATAAAGATCCATCTCTCTATCCCTGCCGACAGTAAAAGTATTTACAAACTCGGCAGTATCAAAACCTTTGTCCCAAAGTTTCATAATAAATATGTTGAATTTATTGTAATGTTTTTAATTAATGCTGCAAATGTATAAAAAAAAATTGTACTTTTGCAACGGATTTTTTATTAGGATAACAAAATGGAAAACATCTCAGGTAAAATTCCCGTAACTATTTTAACGGGTTTTTTGGGTGCAGGCAAAACTACACTGTTAAACAACATCATCAGAAAATATTCCGACAAACGTTTCGCCGTTATCGAAAACGAGTTCGGAGAAATCGGTATTGACGGCGGTCTTATCGTCGGAAACATTTCAAATATGTACGAACTCTCTAACGGCTGTATTTGCTGCAATCTTTCAGAAGGCTTGCAACAAACATTAAACAATCTTTTAACTTCACGTTATCAATTTGACAATCTGCTTATTGAAACAACAGGTATCGCCGATCCGGCAGGTGTTATAGACAATTTTGTGGCTTACGAAGAGTTTCAAAGAAAATTCGTAATCGATTCCGTAATTTGTCTTGCCGATGCCATGACTTACGAAGAAAGTGCTGAAGAACAGCCTGAGGTTCACCGTCAATTGGCCGTTGCCGATATTATTATCCTCAACAAAATAGAAGACGTTACCCCCGAACAAGGTCAAAGGGTTAAAAAACTTATCCAAAGCGTAAACCCGACCGCAAAAATGTATGCCGTATCTCATGCAAATATTACTAACTGCGATATTATCAACACTTTTGCTTATACTTCAGGAAACATCGAAAAACTCGTTATGGATTTCAAAAACGCAACACCGCTAAAATTCGATATGGCTGACATGGATAATTTTTCAAGCGGGTTCGCTAAAAATCCAAACAACAAACACAACGATGCTTTTCATCACAGCATTGTCTCTGAAGGTTTTACGGTGGAAGGCGATATGGACGAGGCAAAATTCGTCAATTGGCTTCAAGCCGTTTTGCAATACAATTCGGCAAGCGTATTCAGAGTAAAAGGCATACTTTCAATCAAAAATAAAAACAAAAAATTCATACTCCAATCCGTAAGACAATACTTTTTGGTAGAAGAAGGCGAAGAATGGAAACCTGAAGAAAAACGTTTCACAAAACTCGTTTTCATCGGCAAAAAACTAAACCGTGAGGCGATTTTGGGGTATTTGGAATCTTTTATCGTAAAATAATATTATGGCAAAACAGCAAAACACACAGGCTGCGGAAATGATTTTAAGAGTTGACAAGGAATCAAAACTGCTTGATTTTCTGTTAGAAAAAATCACCGACCGCAGCAAAACAAAAGTGCGTGAAATTCTTAAAGGCGGCCGCGTCGTTGCTAACGGCATGGCTACGACCGCTTTTGACTATCCTCTGAAAAAAGGTGATGAAATCCGTATTCTGCCTAAAGTAAAACTTATGCAACAAGGCGGTATTTCTAATTCCAATCTTGACATTCTTTACGAAGATTATGACGTTATCGTTATCAACAAAAAAGAAGGACTGCTCTCCGTCGGAACTGTCGCTGACAAGGAAAACACGGCGTATCATATTGTAAACGTTCATGTTAAGAAAGAGGGAAGAAACCGTCATATCTACGTGGTTCACCGTCTTGACAGAAAAACCTCAGGCGTGATGATGTTCGCTAAATCCATGGCGGCAAGAGATTTTTTCCGCAACAATTGGAATCAAGTTGTGGTAGAACGCTCGTATTATGCCGTTGTTGAGGGCACACCCGCTTACAAAAAAGATACGATAAAATCTTATCTGACAGAGGATAAAATGCTGAAAATTCATTCGTCGTTTATCAACAACGGCGGACAATATGCCGTAACAAATTATGAGGTTTTGTCTTCAAACGGAGAATACTCTTTGGTAAAATGCAATCTTGACACGGGAAGAAAAAATCAAATCAGGGTTCAAATGTCCTCTATCGGCAATCCCGTGGCAGGCGATGCAAAATACGAGGCTAAAACAAATCCGTTAAAAAGGGTTTGTCTTCATGCTGCAACATTGCAATTTATTCATCCCAAAACAAGGAAACTTTTAAAATTTGAAGTTCCCGTCCCCGGCGGATTTTACAAAATCGTAAAAGAGAAAAACGAATAAAAACTTTTTTCTACGATTTTTTTTTGATGAATTGCAAAAAAGTAGTAATTTAGCACTTTAAATAGCGCAATATTATGTTACGTTCAAAACTACCTGAAAGCAATAAAACTATATTCTCGGAGATAAAAGAACTCGCCGAAAAAAATAATGCCGTGGACTTGGCAAGCGGACTTCCTGAGGCAGGAATGCCTGAAATCTTGTCGGATCTCGTATGTAAATACGTTAAAGAAGGCCGCAATCAATATGCCCCGGTAGAAGGAATTAGGGAATTAAGAGAAACAATTGCCGGTTTTTATTCGGAATATTCGGCACGTCAGTTCGACCCCGAAAAGGAAATTACAATAACCGCCGGCTCCACTCAAGCCGTTTGGGCGGCTGTTTCGGCTATCATACACGAAGACGACGAGGTGATAATCATTGAGCCTTCTTACGAAAGTTATATTCCTGCCGTAAGACTCAACGGCGGAACACCTATTTTCGTATCATTAAAAGCTCCCGATTATCATATAGATTGGTCGGAAACATTAGGTATGATTAATCAGCGTACAAAAATGATTATCATCAATACTCCGCACTCTCCTACGGGTAGTGTTTTTACCGATGATGATTACAAAAATCTTCAAAAAATCGTTGCCGGCAGCAAAATCGTGGTTCTTTGCGATGAAACTTTCGCAAATCTGACTTACGAAAAACCATACGTGGGAATTTCAAAATATCCGCTTTTGGCAAAACAAACGGTTATAATAAGTTCTTTCAGCAAATCGCTTAACGCAACAGGCTGGAAAACAGGATATTGCATTGCTCCTGAGGATTATACAAAAGAAATCCGCAGAATACATAATTATATGATTAACGGCAGCAATTCCATCATGCAATATGCCTTGGCTGAACTTCTAAAAACCGACGATACAGTTTTTGATACTGTCAGAGATGAATACAGAAGAAAACGCGATTTTCTATGTTCGCTATTAGAAGGCAGCAAATACAAACTAACTCCTACAAAAGGAACTTGGTTTCAAACCGTGGATTTTTCGCAAGTTTCATCACTCTCAGACAAAGAATTCGTTTTGAAACTAATCAAAGAATACAACGTTGCGGTATATCCATTGTCGGCTTATTATCACGACAAAACAAAATCACATACAATAAGAATTTGTTTTGCCCGTCCCGACGATGTTATTAAAAAAGGAGTGGAATGTTTATTAAAAGCACAGAAAAGTTAAATTAAAAAAAATCATATAAACCAAATGGCACAACAAGAAGATCTTTTAAAGAAAATTATTTCGCATTGTAAGGAATACGGTTTTATATTCCCCTCAAGCGATATTTATGACGGTCTTGCAGCCGTTTACGATTACGGTCAAAACGGCGTTGAACTCAAAAACAACATCAAAGAATATTGGTGGAAATTTATGACAAGGCTTCATGAAAATATTGTCGGAATTGACGCGGCAATATTCATGCACCCTAAAACTTGGGAAGCCTCAGGACACGTTTCCGCTTTCAACGACCCGCTTATCGACAACAGAGATTCAAAAAAGCGTTACCGCGCTGACAATTTGATAGAAGAATACCGCGATAAACTTTACGCTAAAATCGAAAAAGAAGTTGAAAAAGCTCAAAAACGTTTCGGTGATAAATTCGACAAACAACAATTTATCTCTACAAACGAAAGAGTTTTGGCAACTCAAAAAGAAATCGACGAACTCACAGCCCGTTACGACAAAGCTCTTAACGAAAACAATTTGGAAGAACTTCGTCAGATTATCATCGACAAAGAAATCGTTTGTCCTATTTCAGGTACTAAAAACTGGACAGAAGTACGTCAGTTCAACCTTATGTTCCAAACCAAAATGGGTAGCGTATCTGACGAACAATCAACAATTTATCTCCGTCCTGAAACTGCTCAGGGTATTTTCGTTAACTATCTTAACGTTCAGAAAACAGGCCGCATGAAAATTCCGTTCGGAATCGCTCAAATCGGTAAAGCATTCCGTAACGAAATCGTTGCTCGTCAGTTCATTTTCCGTATGAGAGAATTTGAACAGATGGAAATGCAGTTCTTTATCCGTCCGGGTCAAGAGTTAAGATGGTTTAAATATTGGAAAACGATGCGTAGAAAATGGCACGAAGCATTAGGTTTCGGCTCTGACAACTACCGTTTCCACGACCACGAAAAACTCGCTCACTACGCTAACGCCGCAACCGACATTGAGTATAATTTCCCGATGGGTTTCCGCGAAGTTGAAGGTAAACA
>JAFYDK010000028.1 GCA_017544805.1 Bacteroidales bacterium
AAAAGCCGTTTGCACAAAATGTGAACACGTATTCTCAAAAAGAGTCTGCAATGGTACTTGCGGGTTTGGCATTATCAGGAGCTGACAAGGCGTGGAAAGGCAACTTTGAAAACGTTAACTCTGAAGACGGCATCCTTACTGCCTACGAAATCTCACAACTCGACCTCTCAAACACAAAACTCGTCGTCCTCTCCGCCTGCGAAACTGCGCGTGGAAAGATTTTTCCTGTGGACGGCGTTTTTGGATTGCAACGTGCTTTTAAACAGGCGGGTGCAGGTTCGATTCTGATGTCGCTTTGGAAAGTTGACGACAACGTAACGTCTATCTTTATGGAGCATTTTTACAAGTTCCTCTTTGAAACCAACGACCGCAACGAGGCATTGAAAAAGGCGCAGGACGAGGTCAGAAAACAATATCCCGACCCGTATTATTGGGCGGCGTGGGTAATGTTGGATTGATGAGGAACAACATCACTCAAAACTTGATTCATAAACCATGTTTTGGTCGATAAGTGCATTGTCATTTCCCATCAAATCCTTGACACGAATTACCCAATCAAGGCTTTTGGTAATATTTTGATTGACAAGAACTTCGTTTACATAATACGACAATGAGCCATAATGTTTGCCGTTCTTGACAACTTCTTTGCTGTATTGATATGCGCGGCAGGCTTCGAGGATGATAATGTCGGACGAGCCGGGGATTTGGTCAATTTTGAAATTTCCCTGTTTGTTAATCCTTGGCGAAAAAGATTTGCCATTTTCGCTGAAACCCAAATATGTGCCGCGTATAATATCCTCTTCGTCAATGTCGTCCCTCGACGATGTTCCCGAATGGCAGGCGTCAATCACAACGCACAACAAACCACCTGCGCCAATCTGCCGCCTAATTTCGCCGAAATAATGAGAAAGTTCGTCGTCAAGTATATGATTTTCACCTTCATAAACGCCTGATTGATAATTGATTTTGGCATCGTATGCAACGATTGACTCGTCCCAAAGGTCTTCCTCGTCGAATGGCTGTTTGTCTTCAAACGGCTGTCCATGACACGAAAAATGAATATACACGCAACTACCTTTAACACTGTTTGTTGCAAGTTTTTTGAGTTCGGTGCGGATATTTGCGGCAGTGGCTTGGGAATTGACAAGTGTTGCTGTTTTAAAACCTTTATTATCAAGCATTTTGCCGATAATTTCGCAATCGTTTTCGCCGTGAATTTTTCCAAATCCCGACGAAGCAGGATAATCGGATATGCCAATAATCAACGCATTATTTACTTGTCCCATTGCCGATAATGCAACGAATAAAGTTATTAAACACGTTGATATATAACCTTTTAGCGTCATACTTTTATTTTAATTTTTCTAAAACTTCTTTTGCTTTTTCGCTAACAGCAGGGTTGTCGTCGGAGTTTTTAGCAAGTTTTTCAAGGACAGATTTTGCCTTTTCAGGGTCGTGATTTTTGAGGTGTGCAAGCGACAAATACCAACCCGAAACCGCAAAATAATTTGTACATTCATTGAAGTTTTCTTCTTGTGATTTGTCAAAAATTTGGTTGAGACTTTCGATTGTAGTTTTTAAATCTTTGTCTTGTAACACGTTGTTGCACAATATGTTTAGTTTCTCTTTAATATCGTCATCACTTCCACGCGAAAACTCTGAATAAGGAAATTCCTTTTCATATTCGCCGGCGATTTTTTCGTATGACGAATTTACGTAAAAAATCCTCAGTCCAAATACCAAAATTAACACCGCAGCAGCAGACATCACCCAAGCTGCAATTTTTTTGAAATTAACGATTTTGGTAGTTGGTTTAGAAATATTTTTTACATCATCAATTGATAAATTTTTGAAAGCAGATTTTAAACTTTCATCATCGGCAACACCTTTACGTTCAAGGCCTTTGATAAGTTGTGCAACGGCAATGGCGCGGGCTTTGAGGTCGTGATTTTGTTGAAGTTTTTGCATAAAAGCTGCTTCTTCATTTGCCGACAATTCGCCGCGAAGAAATTTTACCAAATCTTCGTCGTTATCTAATAATTCTTGTGGTATATCGTTGATTTCTTGATTCATAACACCTTGTTTAAAATTTTGTTTAACACCTCGTGGTAACGGTTTTTGAATTTTTCGGAGCAACGAAATTTTGTGACTTTCATTGCAGATTCGGTTTTGCCGTACATTTTAGCCAAAGTTTTTAGTGTAAAACCGTCTCTAAAAAATCCCCAAAACACTTTTGCGCAAGTATTTGGAAGGTCGTTTATTATTTCGTCAACAGCCTGACTTTTAGCATTTTCAATTACAGAATCTCCACTATCGAGATTTAGAATTGCTTCAAGTTTTTGCTCAGAAAAAGTTCCACAAGTAAGATTTTCTTCGATGTAGGAAGTCTTGCTAATTTTGCGGCTAAATTCGAGTGCTTTTAATTTGCAAATTCCGACGAAATATGTGTAAAGAGAAGATTTAATATTATCAAGTTCGCCTTTAACAATTTTTTCATGAAAAATCAGCAGAGAATCCTGAAAAATATCTTCGCAATCGTGGTATTTCAGGAAAGAGAAAGTTTTTAGAAGAAAACTAATTGTTTTCTCCTGATTTTTCGTTACGAAATCGCTGATAATCTGTTTGTTGTTTATTTCCATAAAATTGTAAAAACAAGTATTCGTAGTTACATATTTTCAAATTGCAAAGATAAAATAATGTTTGGTTTTTCAAAAAGTTTTTTGGGAAAATAAAATTCCCACAGATTTTACTCTTGTTATATCAATTCATACACATCACTTGAAAAAATGGCTTTACTATATGTCTTCCAATTACTCCTCCGCCACCTTATAATCCACGATATTTTTTTCTGTGCTTGAAAAATTTACGCCGATTTTGAATATCTTGCGGTTGTCCATCTTGAAACGACCGGCATAGTTCTTTGCATCAATCTGATTAAGTGCCGTTTGGGCGTCCTGATCAATTTTAAACTCAAACAAATAGACGTAAGTCTTGTTGATGAGGATTGCGTCGGCGCGCCCTTTTGAAAAGTGAGGTTCAGCAATGATATACTCACCTAAAATGCTGAAAACCAAAAAGATTACATTTTGAAAATCACGTTCAACAAGTTTCACACTCTTGTCATTTGTATACGGCAAAGTGCAGAATAATGCCTTTATTCGTTCAATTACACTTTCAATATCACCGGCGCGGAAATCGCTTAGGAACTTTGAATATTTGAAACCATTTTCGCTATCTGGCGAACCATAAAATTCCCTCGCAAGCGATTTGAAAAAACTCATCTCAACCTCATAATTTGGAAAACCCAAAATATAAAGTCGTTCATCTTCAACGTATTCTTTTATAGTGAGATAGCCTGTGTAATACAGCAACGGCACAATGTCGGTTTGCACTTCGTCGTCCTTGTAG
>JAFYDK010000029.1 GCA_017544805.1 Bacteroidales bacterium
CTGATTGATTTTGTTATCAAGTATTCAAGACTTTTACCTGATGAAATATTGAAATTGTAAAAATTATGTCAATATATTTGCCTACGGATTTTTGTTTCACAAAAGTGATTTACAAAAGAGAGGATTGCGATTTTAAAACCGGCGAAATTCCCGATGCGTTTACCGCTCAGGGCTTGAAAGAGGCGCGTGAAATTCTCCGCGTAGACGCTCTCAGCGAAGAAGAGAGAAAAATTTACAAGCGTTATTTGGAAAGTGTCAGACTTGCGTTAAGTCTTGACGATTCAAGCCGTTACGAGGGCTATTGCGACGGACATATTGACGGCAGAGCAGAGGGCGAGAAAATCGGTCTTGAAAAAGGCCGTGCGGAAGGCGAGAAAATCGGTCTTGAAAAAGGCCGCACCGAACAACTTGTTGAAAGTATTAAAAACCTTATATCTAATGGTTTTGATTTTGAAAATGCGGTTGAAGTGTTAAAAGTTTCAACAGACCAAATTGAAGAACTAAGGCGTTTAATTTAGCGATTTAAACAAAATATAAAAACGGGATTATCAAAAAAAAAATGATAATCCCGTTTGGTTTTATTATTTCACCTTTAAAAACTCCAAAAAGTTTTCTATGTCGGGATTATAAGCCATTGGTTCTTTGAGTGGTGAGTTTGGGTTTTCGGGGTTGATGATTACGTAATATGGTTGCGCATTGATTTGGAATTTTTCTTCTTGAAAATCAGAGTTTACATCACCGATTGAATTTTTCCCGTCATCGGACATGGTTCTGTCGTCGGTGTAGAGGGCGCACAGGACAAAATCCGTTTTCATAACTTTTTGAACCCTTGGGTCTGACCAGACGTTTTCCTCCATTTTGCGGCAATTGACGCAGCCGTGTCCGGTAAAAATCAAAAGTAACGGTTTGTTTTGACTTTTTGCACATTCGAGGGCTTCGTTGTATTCAAAATATGATTTAAGACCGAACGGTAATGCTAATTTGTCGGAATATTTCGGGGTGTTGCAAAGTGTTGTTTCTAACGAAGTTGAGTTTTTTTCTTCGGAAACGGATATGGAGTTTGTGTTGAGTACGAAATCCTGAGTTGTGATGGGCGGGATATAACCAGCCAAGGCTTTGAGTGGTGCACCGAACATACCCGGAATTAAGTAAACAACGAATGACAATGTTAAAACTGCTAATAATAATCTCGGTACTTTGATATGTTCTAAATTGCTGTCATTCGGGAGTTTAAGCTTTCCTATTAAGTAGAGGAACATAATTATTCCGATAGCGATCCAGATTGCTAAAAAAGTTTCTCTATCGAGTAAATGCCAATGATAAGTTTGGTCGGCAACGCTTAAAAATTTTAAGCCTAAAGCCAATTCTGTGAATCCTAAAATAACTTTAACGGTGTTGAGCCAGCCGCCTGATTTCGGAAGTTTTTTCATGATTTCGGGGAAGAAAGCGAAAAGTGTGAACGGCATGGCGAAAGCGAGTGAAAATCCGAACATTGCTGTTATCGGTTTTAAGAAACTTCCGCCCGTTGTAGATTCCACCAAGACAGAGCCTACGATAGGTCCTGTGCACGAAAAGCTTACCAAAACGAGTACGAACGCTAAGAAGAAAACTCCGATAAGTCCGCCTTTGTCTCCGCGTTTTTCGGCTTTGTTGATAAGACTTGATGGCATTACGATTTCAAACATTCCTAAAAATGACAGTGCGAAAATAAAGAATATTATGAAAAATATAATGTTAGGCAGCCAATGCGTGCTTAAAGCGTTGAAAATGTTGGCAGTAAAGTTTTCTCCGCCCAAAAGGTTGGATAAAATTATCAAAATTGCAACGGGTAGTGTGTAAAGTAAAATTATAGAAATTCCATAAATGAACGCATGAAGTTTTCCTTTGCCGCTTTTGTCTTTTAGGAAAAAAGTAACAGTCATTGGAATCATCGGGAAAACGCAGGGCGTAAAAATAGCCGCCAAACCCGCTAAAAACGCAATTAGAAATACTTTCCAAAGCGAGTCAGAGCGGGTTTGGTCGGCTAAAGTTTCTTCAGTTAATTTTTTTTTTGAACCTCTATTGAGAAATTCTTTCTGACCATTGTGCACATAAATTCTTCGTTACAAGCCTGACCTTTGAGTTTTCCTGTTACAGAAAAAGGCTTATTGGACGAAGGTTTGATGATAATTTTGAAGTCGGCTTTGTTTCTGAAAAATTTTTCTGTTACGCCGAAAGTTTCTTCGTAATGTTCTTCGGCTTTTTGAACTTCAATAATTTTTCCGACTTGGGTGAATGTTGTGTTGGAATCCAAAGTTATCTCCAAGGGCAAAGATGCACCTGCCGGATTGTTAGGCGAATAAAGCTTGTAACCCGGAGCTATGGTCGCCGAAAAAATCAATTCGATGTTTCCGTTTTGAAGTTTTTTCGACGAAAAATTCCACGACACATTTTCCGCTTTTTGTGCGTAACTTATTGTCAGCGAAAATATTAACGCTATTAAAAGTAGAAGTCTTTTTGTCATTTAATATTTATTTTAAAGGTGAATTTTTTAATATTTCTGAGATTAATTTGTAAAATTTTGCAACAGATTTAATTTCAACTCTTTCTGTCGGCGTGTGAACGCTGTACATTGTCGGTCCTAACGAAATTGCTTCCATGCCCGGATGTTTGTCGGTTATGATTCCACATTCAAGACCGGCGTGAATGGCTTTTACAATAGGTTTTTCGTTGAAAAGCCGTTCATAAATTTTTTCGGCCTGCGATAAAATTTTGCTATCGGGGTTAGCTTTCCAACCCGGATATTCGTCTGAAAACTTGCAAGTTGCGCCTAAATATTCCGTTAAATCCTTGATTATGTTTTTAAGATAATCTGATTGCGTTTTTACAGAACTTCTAAGGAAACTTAAAATTTGCAATTCACCGTCTTTAACTTCCGTAATTGATAGATTGTTAGATGTTTCCACCAAACCTTCCATGTCTGCGCTCATTGCAAAAACACCCGAAATTATAGTGTTAATCATAACTTTTACGTTTTTGAAACACTCTTGGGTCAGAACTTTTTCGTTGTTTTCGCAATTCAAATTTTCAACTAAAATTTTGCCGTCAGGATCGCTTTTGCCACATTCCGTGTCAATGATTTCTTTCTGAAAATTCTTTACTGCTTTATTTAGTTGCTCTAAATCAGATTTTTGAACAAAAATTTCAGCTTCGGCTTCTCTTGGAATCGCGTTGTGCATATTTCCGCCGCAGAAAGTGCTGATTTTTATGAAGTTGATGCCGCTTAAAAATCTGAACAAAACTTTTGTAGCGTTAGGACGGTTTTTGTGAATGTCGCCGCCTGAATGTCCACCGTTTAGCCCTATAATCTTAACTTTTAGTTTTTGATAATTATTGGTGTTAAGTTCTTCATAATCAAGTTTTTTGCTGATGTGAATATTAACACCGCCGGCGCAACCGATGTAGAAAATATTATCTTCTTCCGAGTCTAAATTCAGTAAAATTTTGCCGTGAAGTTCGTTTTCTTCAACGCCGTTAGCTCCTGTTAGACCTGTTTCTTCATCTATTGTGATAAGTGCCTCAATGTCAGGATGTTCGAGCGTGTTATCTTCAAAAACTGACATAATAGCCGCAACGCCCATTCCGTCGTCTGCGCCTAAAGTTGTTCCGTCGGCACAAACAAAACCGTCTTTTACCAAAGTGGTTATCGGATCGGAAAGAAAATCGTGTTTTTTGTTGCTATCTTTTTGCGGAACCATATCGCAATGTGCTTGAAGAACAATGGGTTCACGGTTTTCCATGCCGGGAGTTGCGTGTTTGAAATAAACAACGTTTCCTGCTTTATCAAAATATGATTTATCTGCGTATTTGTCTCCGAATTTTTTCAAAAAATCCGTGATTTTTTCCTCGTGTTTTGAGGGGCGGGGAATGAGTGTCAGTTCCCTAAAATTTTTCCAAATAATTTTCGGTTCTAATTCTAAAATATTTTCGTTCATCTTTTTTAGATTTTTTTTGACATTGCAAAGTTAGCAAGAAAAAATGCTTTTTCTGTGCTAATAAATATTAAAACTTTACGGGCGGCAAATAATTATTTCGTAATCGTTTTTGCGAATTTTGCATACCGTTTTGTAACCTTCGGGGCAAGAGTTTTCTTTTGTGATTGCGATAATTTTTTGTGGCTCTAACGGTATTTCTGTTGAAATTTCGTGATTCTCCATAATGTCATAATCGCTTGATATATAGCCTAATGAAGTGTGGCGGAGATACATTTTGAAAAAATTGTCGCAATAAATTACCTCGCCGGGCTGAATTTTTTCCGTTAAAATCGAAATTGTCTTTTTGTCTACTTCGACTTTGTCTTTGAAACTCAAATACGAATCATTAACGTTGTTTTCAAAAACGGCATCGAGCGCAAAAGTAATTATTAAACCGCAGGTTATCAGATATTTATAATAGTATTTTATGTTCATAATCGAGAGTGAACATCCCGCTGAAATTGCTAAAATGGTGATTACCAAAAGATTATAACTTTCATTGTTGCCGAAAAGTGAATTTCCAACCATTATAAAACAGAAATAAAAACCCGTTGTTTTGAAAATATCCAACGCATAAAAATCTACTTTTTCGGAAAATTTAGTTATAAGAGCTGTTGATAAAAACAATACCGTTAAGGCAATTCTAAGTTGTGAAACAAATGTAAAGTTCAGATTATCAACGAAATTCATGACATTAAAATCAAACTCTCTGAGGCTTAATTTTCCGCAAACGGTTATGCTTATGATTTGGTATGCAAACCAGATTGCAACGGGCAGACAAAGTGCAATATTCGTTGAAATTTTCCATTCACGGTTGGATTTTTCTTTATAATACGCTACAAGAATGAAAACCGCTGTCAAAGCACCTAAAATATCCGTTAATGCGGCAAGGCTCAAAAGAGATGCGCACCAAATAAATTTTTCTCTGAAATAACAGTATAACGAAGTTATAATCAAAGCATTAAGCATCATGATCGGTAAAATCATTCCTGTTTGACTTAAAAAAACGTTTTGAACCGAAACCAAAACGGCAGCTATAACTCCTGCGTGTATTGAGAAGAAAAATTTACCGAATTTATATGCGAAAATTATAGTTAACGCTGAAAAAATCAAAGTAAACGCGTGCAAAATTATAGTATTGTCTGATAGAAATTTTGCGAAATATCCCATTAATACCGAAAACAAATCTGGCAATTGTACTGCCTGACCCGCAAAAACGGTTCCTATGCCGTTGTTTTTGAGTGAAAAAATAGAGTCCGTGAAAAGTTGTGACTCCGAATAGCAAAGCGGCAGACTAAGGTACGGAATTTTGAATGCAGATACCATTAAGATTGTCAGTATCAGCGGTATATGTTCTTCGTATTTGTTTCTCATTTTTTTAAGTAGTTGATTGCTTCCTGTCCTAAATTGAAAATCAGGTCAATGATGCTAAGGTTTTCTTCAAAGTTTAGCCGAGAATCAAAAACTTGTGGATAAACTTCTGTGTCATAATAATTTATGCCTTTTTTTTGCTGACGTTTCGGATGAATTTCCCCGCGTAAATCATTGAAACCTTCCGTGCCTGAAAAAATATAGTCAGAGGTAAAATTTATTTGTCTTTTGATGTTGAGAATGTTTAGAGCAGTGTTGAGTATTTCCGTATTAAAATCCAACAAAAAATCGTATTTTTTTAAGAAAAATTTTTCAAAATCTTCCCTGAAATATTCAAAATACGGGGACGAATTATAAGCCGAAACTATTGAATGCCAATGTTTTGGCTGCCAATTTTCGGTGTATGAAATTTTTATGTCTTTTGTCAGTTGTTTGGAATTTACTTTTATTAGCGGAATGCTTAAACTCATTCTTCCGTGGTCTGAAAGAATTTCCGTGCGGTTTCTAAAACTCTGTTTCGGGAAACTTTCATAACCCTCAATCAAAACTTCTTCGTTCTGATAAACCGCTCTAAAATACTGAATGTTAGGCAAATAAGCCGTACTCAATAGTAGTTTTTCCATTATCAAAAAAAATTTGCGCAAATTTAAACATTTTAACTCAATTTTTAATCATAAAAAATTTTTTTCTACATTTTTTTTCCGTAAGTTTGTCATCGCAAATAGAAAAAATAATATTAAAAAATTATGAGTAAAATTTTGAAAACCGTACTTAAAATAGGCGGTTTTGTGGTGCTTTTTGTTATAGCCTTGCTTATTATAATCCCTGTTTTTTTCAAGGATAAAGTATTGGTAGCGGTTAAGGAAATCGCTAAAAATTATGTTGATGCCGACGTTAATATCGGAGATTTGGATTTGAGTTTAATTTCAAATTTTCCGGGTGCAACGGTAACCTTAAAGGACGTTTCTGTTGTTGGACACAATGAGTTTGAGGGAGTTACCCTTGCACAGTTTGATAAATTCAGCACGACGGTAAACGTAAAATCGCTTTTTGGAGGCAAAATCAGAGTAAAGTCTATTTTACTTGATAATCCAAAAGTCAATGTTATTGTAACTTCCTTAGGAAAGCCAAATTATGATATTGCAATTTCGGATTCTTCTCAGGTTGAAGAAGAAAACCCTGAAGAGGATACTTCGTCAGCGCCGTTTGAAATCGTTCTTAAAAAACTGAATGTCAATAATTTGAATGTTGTTTACACCGATTCCGTGACCGATGTTCATGCTTATATTGACAGTCTTAATTTTTCGCTTTCAGGCGACCTTTCCGACAAGGAAACCATACTTTCGGCTTTGCTTGATATTGCAAAACTTAACGTAAGGTTAGGTCCGATTATTTACATCAACGATGCTGTTGTTAATATGAAATCGGATTTGGATGCTGATTTGGAGAAAATGAAATTTGTTTTTAAGGAAAACGTTTTCAAAATCAACGAGTTGGCTTTGGGGCTTGACGGTTATGTGGCTGTTCCCGATACCAATATCAGAATGGATTTGAAATTTGGTACTAAAAGCACTGATTTCTTGAGCGTTTTGAGTATGATTCCTGCTGAATACGCCAAAGATTTGGAAGGTGTTAAGACCGCAGGAAAATTTTCTTTTGAAGGTGGTGCAAAAGGTGATTTCAACGCTGTTTCGTTCCCTGAATTTTGGGTTGATTTCAAAGTTGATAATGCTCGTTTTCAGTATCCTGACCTTCCGGAATCTGCTGAAAATATTAACGTTAGCGCATTTATCAAATGTCCGGGAGATTTGGACAGTATTAACGTAGACGTGGAAAAATTTCATGTTGAACTTGCTAAAAATCCTGTTGATGCCTCTGTTCAAGTTCAGACTTCTAAAAATGACATTGCTTTGGGCGGAACGGTTAATGCAAATCTTGATTTAGGCGTTGTAAATAAAGTGGTTCCGCTTGAGGACATGACTTTGAAAGGTTTGTTGAAAGCGATTTTGAATTTCAAAGGCAACCTTTCCGATATTGAAAAAGAGCGTTATGACAGATTTAATGCTCAAGGCGACATCTTATTGACTAATTTTCAGACTGTTATGACGGATTTGCCCCCGATTGACATTCATAAGGCACACCTTATTATATCACCGGAAAAAGGTAATTTGGAGACTCTTTCGATGAACCTCGGAAAATCGGATTTTGCTTTAAGCGGAAAAATTGATAATATTTTCCAATACGTTTTTGCTGATTCTACTTTGAGGGCAAATTTTACGTATAAATCTGATTTAGTGGATGTTAATGATATTTATTCTTACGATCATTCACAGCCTGAGGTCGCTGAAACTCAACCTTCGGAGCAAACATCAGAGACTCCTGCTCCTGAAATTCCGAAAAACATTGATTTTCAGTTGAATGCTTCGATCGGCAAGATTCTTTATGATTCTTTGGTAATTGACAATTTGACGGGAAAAATTTCGTTGAAAGACGGAGTTGCTGGTCTTAACAATTTGAATTTAAAAATGTTAGGCGGTAAGGCTTTTGTTAACGGTATTTATGACGGCTCAAATCAAAACCGTCCTAAAGCTGATTTGCAGTTGGATTTGTCGGAAGTGGATATTCAAAAAACGGCGAAAACTTTTAATACCGTTGAAAAACTTGCTCCGATTGCATCTTCTTGTCATGGAAACTTAACCGCTAAAATCAATTTCAAATCGGATTTTGACAATATGTTGAATCCTGATTTAAAGACAGTTAACGGCGACGGCCGTTTGATTACGCAGTCTGTCGGAATCAGAGATTCAAAAGTTTTCAACCTTATCGGAACCGCTGTTAAAAACGAAAATCTTAAAAATCCGACTATTAATAATCTTAATGTTGGTTTCAAGATTGTGGACGGAAATGTTGAAATTGATTCTACGGCGTTTAAACTTGCCGATCAGGACGCTAATTTTTATGGAACCTTGGGATTGGATCAATCGCTTGATATGAAAGTTGGTTTAACGCTTGCTGAAACTGTCGCTAACTCTTTGTTAGCTAAAGCGGTAGGTAGTGAAAAAGCCGGACTTGTAAAAGTTTTTGCTAATATCGGCGGAACGGTTACCGACCCGAAAATCACCGGATTTTCAACTTCTGCAACCGATGCTTTGAAAGAGGTTGCGCAAGAAAAAATCCAGGAGGCGAAAGAGAAAGTTTCTCAAGAGGCAAAAAAATTGATTGCCGATGCTAAAGCGCAGGGCGACAAATTGATAGCAACTGCAAAAACCGAAAAGGACAAACTTATTGCCGCTGCTAAAAAGACTTCTGCCGAGGCTAAAGCATTAGCTCAAGAAACGCGCGACAAAGCCGTAGCGGCAGCAAAAGAGGAAGCTCAAAAGGCTGTTAATAAAGCGACGAATCCTATAGCGAAAGCCGCTGCACAAAAGGCTGCTGATAAGGCGATTTCTGAGGCAACTAAAAAAGCTGACAAAGCACTTTCAGAGGCTAATTCAAAGGCTGATTTGATAGTTTCAGAGGCAGAAAACAAAGGCAATGCACTTGTTTCGCAGGCGCAGAAGCAAGCCGATCAGTTGAACGCCGAGGCTGTTAAAAAAGCCGAAAGCATAAAATAAAAAAAAGAATTTAGAAGGGTTTTTATTTTTTGATTAAAAACCCTTCTTCTAAAAATAATTTAACATCGTTGTCAATATCGGAACTTTTGGCGTTTACCAAGAGTTCTCCGACAATTGATGAATTTATTCCGGCTCTAAGTGCCTCTTTTTCAATAATTTTAATCAAATGATGTCCGCGGGCAAAACGTATTTTGATTTTTGGATTTATGAATCTGAAAATCGCAAAGGTCGTTAAAATTTCCTGATTTGAGAGTCTGAGTTGTTTTTCAAGCGGTGTTCCGGGAAACGGCAGCATGATGTTGAGAGATACTCCATCCACATTTAAATCTCTGAGTTTTAATGCAATATCAATTCTATCTTCCATCATTTCGCCCATGCCGATAATGCAACCGCTGTAAATTTTATAACCTAATTCTTTGGCGTTTTTCAGAGTTTTATATTTTTCGTTTATGTCTATTGTTGTGCAGACGTTAGGATAAAAATTTTCTGAAGTTTCGATGTTGCAATGATAAGAATCTATTTTGGTTTCGGCTTTCAAACGTACTAATTGTTCGCGGCTTAAACTTCCGAATGACGCACAAATATCAATGTCAGCGTTTACCTTGATGAAATTTACCATGTTTATCATTTCCAAGAGTTGCTCGTCGTTGAGTTTTTTGTGCGTAACGTCGATTTCTATGTGATTGACTCCCTTGTTTTTTAATTTTAAAATCGATTCTAATTGCGTGTTAACGTCAGAATCATCGCACGTTGCGTAATAATCAACTTTTGTGGTCGTTGACATCGGACAAAAATTGCAGTCGTTTTCACACCGTCCTAAATTTTGATGAAAAACAGACCACATTTCAAAAAAAGGTCCGCAAAATTTAGCGCGGATTTGGTTCGCACTATAATATAAGGTTTCGATATTTTCGGTTTTAACTAATTTTACCGCTTCGGCTTTTGTTATCTGATGACCGCTAAATATCTTGTCTTTCAGTTCTTTAATTTCGGAAAAATTCATAACAGTACGTTTTTAATTTTTTCAAACTCTGTTTCAAAATTCGGTGTGAAAAAGCCTTTGCCGAGGTTTTGAGAAATCTCTTCAAACGAAAAAAATCTGCCTTCATCTATTTCGCCCACGGCAATTATTTTAGGATTTTCGTACCTGCATTTATAAACTCTGATAAATTCCCTTTCCAGTGGACATTCCCAAAGATACGATGTAATAAATTGAAAATCACCGTTTTCAACGCCTGCCTCTTCCCAAGCTTCACGTTTTAGAGCCGTTTCGATTTCCTCGCCGAAGGTTATGTGTCCTCCGACAGAGGTGTCCCATTTGCCGGGTTGAATCAATTTTTTCATGCTCCGCTTCTGAAGGAAAATTTTACCCTCTTTGTTGAGTATATGAACGTGTACAACGGGGTGAATTAGTGTGTTATCCTTATGACAAACACTTCTTAGGGCTTTGCCGATAACAACGCCTTTTTCGTCTGTTATGGGCAGCATTTCTTCTGCATCTGCCACAAATTCCTTTTCTAAACCGTTAGTTTTCATAGAATTAACTATTAATAGCAAGTAAAAAAACTGCGCAATAAAAATATTCATAAAATTTGACAATTTCAATACTTTTATTAAGGAAACAAAAATTTTTTTTTAATTCGGAATATTTTCATTGTTGTTTTAAGAAAAAATTTTTACTTTTGCACAAACATTTTATTTAATATGGAGTTTACAGATTTGACAGCCGTTTCACCGGTAGACGGTCGTTACAGAGGGAAAACCGAAGAATTAGCCGAATACTTTTCTGAATTCGGGCTTATAAAATATAGAGTGTTGGTAGAGGTGGAATATTTTATTGCACTTTGCGAGATTCCTTTGCCACAGTTGAAGGGTTTTGACAAGCAGTTGTTTAAGCCCTTGCGCAGTATATACAGAAAGTTTGAAATATCTGATGCTCAGCGTATTAAGGAAATAGAAAAAATTACCAACCACGATGTTAAAGCCGTAGAATATTTTTTGAGGGAGAAGTTTGATGCTTTGGAAATTCCTCAATACAAGTCGTTTATTCATTTTGGTTTGACATCGCAGGATATTAACAATACATCAATTCCTTACGCTGTACAGGTTGCTATGGATAATGTTTATTATCCTTTGCTTGATAAAGTGGTTTTGCAACTTTATCACAAAGCTGGCGAATGGGCTGATATTCCGATGCTTGCACGTACACACGGTCAGCCGGCAAGTCCTACGAGGCTCGGAAAAGAAATTGAGGTTTATGTTGAAAGACTTCACAATCAGGTAGGTCTTTTGAAGCTTGTTCCATATTCTGCAAAATTTGGCGGCGCAACCGGTAATTTTAACGCTCATAACGTTGCTTATCCGGAAATAGACTGGACAAGATTTGCAAATTCGTTTGTGAATCATGTTTTGGGTCTTGAACGTTCGCAAGTTACGACTCAAATTGAGCATTACGACAATTTCGCAGCACTTTGCGACGGTTTGAAACGTATTAACACGATTTTGATTGACCTTTGCCGCGATATTTGGATGTATATCTCTATGAATTATTTCAAGCAAAAACTCAAAGCGGGCGAGGTTGGTTCGTCAGCAATGCCGCACAAGGTTAATCCTATTGACTTTGAAAACGCAGAGGGAAATCTCGGAATGGCGAATGCTGTTTTGACATTTTTGGCTCAGAAACTTCCTATTTCGCGTTTGCAGAGGGATTTAACCGATAGTACGGTTATCAGAAACATAGGTGTTCCGATTGCTCACACTTTGATTGCTATGAAATCTTTGTTGAAAGGTCTTGACAAACTGATTCTTCATAAAGAGTCTATTGACAAGGATTTGGAAGAGAATTGGGCGGTTGTTGCTGAGGCTATTCAGACCATTTTGAGACGTGAATGTGTGCCGAATGCTTACGAAAAACTCAAAGAATTGACACGTGTTAACCGTCAGATTCAAAAAGAGGATATTCATAATTTCATCTCTACGCTTGATATTTCTCAGAGCGTAAAAGATGAGATGATGAGAATTACTCCTTTTAATTATACGGGAATATAATAATTTTTGACCACGAAAAAAGACGAAAGTCACGAAATATATTTTTTTTCGTGTCTTTCGTCTTTTTTTTAAAAAGGTTATATAAAAGCGAAATACTTATGCGTTTTTTTGTTTTGATAATATTCTTGATTTCAGCGTTATCGGCTCATAGTCAGCAACTTAAAATTGCTTTAATGAAATATTCCGGCGGGGGCGATTGGTACGCAAATCCGACCTCGCTGCCTAATCTTGTAAAATTTTGTAATCAGAATCTCAAAACCGACATTTCGTCTGACATTCCGTCAGTTGAGCCTTCGAGCGCGGAAATTTTCAACTATCCTTTTGTTCATGCCACGGGACACGGAAACGTGATTTTTTCATCTCAGGACGTTGAAAACTTACGCAGATATTTGATTGCGGGCGGTTTTTTCCATTTTGACGACAATTACGGCACAAAGGAATACGTTTTTCGGGAGATGAAAAAAGTTTTCCCCGAAACGGAGTTTGTAGAATTGCCCTCAAGTTTTGAAATTTTTCATCAAAAATATCGGTTTGATAACGGTTTGCCGAAAATTCACGAACACGACAATCACCCGCCGGTGGCTTACGGAATGTTTTACGAGAGCCGTTTGGTTTTTCTTTACACTTGGGAGTGCGACCTCGGCGACGGTTGGGAAGATATTGAGGTTCACAACGATACGCCTGAGGCTCATGAAAAAGCATTAAAAATGGGGGCTAACATTATTCAATATGTTTTTACCCATAATTAAAAAAAAACTGCTTATGAAAAAAGTCTTTGTATTTCTGTTTTTTGCGTTTTGGGTCAATAGTTTGGCCGGGCAAAATGACTTGAAAAATTTCGGAAAAGTAGACGGTGAGGATTTTAGAGAAACCGTTTATGATGGGTCCGGTTACGATGCCGTTGTTTTGTTTAAACAAAAAAAAGCATATTTTGATGTTTATAACGGCTCGTTAAGATTTTATAATGAGAATCATGTCAGAATGAAAATCTTAAATGACGGAATTTTTACTGGCAAAACATACGAAATCCCGTTTTCTGGCAAAAACGAATACGATAAAGTTCTCGCCGTGAAGGTTTGTGTGTATTCTCAAAACGGTAAAAAAGTTGTTAGTAAAAAACTGAAATTCAAAGATATAGAATATCGTAATTCTGATTCTTTACACAGTTCGGTGTTGATTCATTTACCCGAAGTTAAAAAAGGCGATATTTTGGAAATGCGGTATTATTTTATAAGTTTTGACTTTCTTTTGCCGCCGAAAATAGAATTTGCATCTGAATATCCATGTTTGAATTCGTATTTTATCGCTTCTTCCCCCGAAAACATGAAGTATAAATACGATGTTTATGAAGGTGAAAATTTTGTTTATCATTCTCAAAATCAGACGTTTCAAACAATTTCTTATACTTTTTCGCCTTACGATAATCCGAAATCGTTTTATTATATGTACAGCGGCAGACGGTTTAATTTGAATTTTAGATTTTCTAATGTTGTTGATACTTTTAAGGTTTCAAATCTTTTGCCGAAAGAGAATTATGACGCTGATTTTCAGAGGCCTTCCATTATAATGAAGGCTTATAAATTTACTCAGGATATTGGTTATTCTCATCCTATTTATCAAGCAGGTTGGCAACAAATGACGCATTTGCTTTACGTTTATGCCGAGCCTGATAACAGATATTTGAGTCAGTCAGAGGCTTGGTTCAAAATGTATAATGCCGGTTATGTGATTGTTAAAGCCGATTCATGGGATTATTTGCACAAACGTTTGAAAAAATCTCCTGATTTTTATAAACCTTTGGCAAAGTTTTTCCCCGTTGAACCTTCTTTGCAAAAAATTCTTGAAGAGGCGGAATTTTCTGATACGCTTACCGTTATAAAACAACTCTATGATTATGTAAATAAACAAGTTGCATGGGACGGTACTTTCAAAAATTACGTCGATAAAAAGCCGGAAACCGTTTTGAAAACTCAAAAAGGTTCGTCCGCCGAAATCAATTTGACATTGATTTCACTTTTAAGAAGGGCGGGTTTGGAGGCTTTTCCTGCGCTTTCTGCAACGAAAGATTTCGGCAGGGTTGATACCGCTTACGCAAGCCGTATTCAGTTCAATAACGTGTTGGCGGTCGTAAAATTATCCGATGAAAAATGTTTGGTTATGGATTGTTCGGATAAAAATTCTCCTTATGATCAATTGCCTGACAGAGATTTAAATGGATGTTGTTGGGCTGTGGCTCCTGATGAGGGATTTTTTATTTGGTTTTAAGAAAACATGTAGAGCCGTAATGTTTACGGCTCTTTTACATTACGGCTCTTGATGTTTTATTTTTTTAATGCGTTTTGCATTGCAACCATTTGGATTGCCGTAACGGCAGCCTCGTCGCCTTTGTTGCCGAGTTTTCCGCCTGAACGGTCTTTGGCTTGCTGTAAATCGTTTGTTGTTAAAACTCCGAAAATTACGGGTTTGTTGTACTTAATGTTAAGTTCCGTAATTCCTTGCGTTACTCCGTTGCAGATGAAATCAAAATGACGCGTATCGCCTTGAATTACACAGCCTAAAACGATTACCGCATCCGCCGAAGTGTATTCCAAAAGGCTTTGTGCCGCTAATGTCAGTTCAAAGGTTCCCGGAACTTTTATAACCCCGATGTTTTCTTCTTTTACGTTGTGTTTTAAGAGGGTTTCTTTTGCACCGCTAAGAAGTGCCGAGGTTATTTCCGTATTCCATTGCGCAACGGCGATGCCTATTTTCATAAGGCTGCCGTCAGGAATTTCCGTGTAGGAAAAATCCGATAGATTTTTTAAATTTGATGCCATTATTTTTATGATTTTTTTTAATTTATTTCCGGTTTTGAAATGTCTGAAACAATTTTGTATGAAGCTAATTCTGAATTATTTACTTTATTGTTAGAAGTAATTCTCAGACAATAGTTTCCGAAAGTAAAATCCTCTAACGAGATAATTAAATTTTCGCCTTGTTTCTTTTGGTAAATCTTGTCTTCCAAAAGATAAATATCATCGGAATTTAGTTTTAAAACTTCGATTTTCAAATCAGCATTGCCGTATTTGCCGTCCTCGATTACGATTTTGGATTTTTTTGTGTCGGCTCTTTTGCTTAAAGAAAATTTCAGATAATCCGTATCAAAATAATTTAAAGTGTGTTCTTGGACGATTTTATCTTTCAAAACGCTTGCAATTTCGGTGCAAAAATCAGGTTCAAAACTATCAGTCAGCGTTGTTATTTTCAGATTATTTTCTTCAAAAGATAATTCCCAATCTCCTGATTTGTCGCGTTTTGCGGCAGTGTATAGCATAACCGCTTTTTGCATCGGCGTAAAATTTCTGCGGCATTGTTTGCCTAAAGTATACGACATGATGTTATCGGTTTGCGGATTGTATTTTTCACCGCGTTTGTCCGTTAAATCCGGTGAAGTATAATTGCATTTTTTGTCTGTATATTTTACTAAATACGGTTGTGCTTGAGTGTCAGAAAGTCCGTCACCGTTGATTTCGCAATTTCGTCCCCGTAGGAAAAGTCCGCCGCGGAAGGCATCTCTGTCTACTGCTTCCTGATTGTGTTTGCCTTTGTTGTAATTTTTGTGCGGATGTTTTAATCCGAGGAAATGTCCGACCTCGTGAGCAACTACCGAACCGTCGTTTCCGTTAGCAATTATAACAGTGTGATTCAGATTGTTGCAGGCTCCGGCATATTCCAAATCCTTGTTTTTTTTGCCCGGTTTTTTAAGGCTCGAAACAAGAAAAATATTCAAAACTTTTCTCTTATGTCTGAAAATTGACTGAAACGGAAACTGTCCGTAATAGCCGAATTTGTCAAATTTTTTTTTCTTAATAAATTTTATATCATAAAGATAAAACGAAATTAGCGTATTGTTTTTTGCATAAATTTCGTTGAGATTTTGAATAGTTTCCTTTATGTCAGTTAATTGAGGAGCGTTGTTTTTGCCGAAAACGTAAAATTTAACGGGAATCGAATACATTGGATTTTCTTGATTTTCATAATCAATTTCTTTTAAATAATCCGTTAAAAATTTGTTGTTGCCAATCCACGGGGAGTGAAAGGCGTGTTTGTGTTCGTATTTCGAAAAATCTCTTGTTTGTTGGGCATTAGCATTAAGATTAAAAAAAAATGCCGTCATCAAAAAACTTAGCAACAGTGTTATTTTCATCATTTTATGTTTTACAATTTGCAAAGAAAACATTTTTAGTCAAAATTTGCAAATTTTTTTGTTTGAAAATTCCGTTAAAAAAATTAGATTTGCGCTTGAACAATTCAATAAGAAAATGTCAAAACAAGAAGAATTAAAACGTCAGATTTTGGCTCTGACAAAAGAATATTATGAGGAAGTTCATGCGAAAAAGCCTGATTTTAAGGCTGGTGAAACCTTTGTAAATTACGGCGGAAGATTTTTCGATGAAACCGAAATGCAAAATCTTGTAGATGCTTCTTTGGATTTTTGGCTTACTTCGGGGGCTTGGACTGCAAAATTTGAAAAAGGTTTAGCCGATTATTTGGGCGTAAAATATTGTGCGTCAGTAAATTCTGGTTCGTCCGCAAATCTTTTGGCTTTTTTTACCTTGACCTCTGATTTGTTGGGCGAGAGGCGCATAAAACGCGGCGACGAGGTCATAACTGTTGCCTGTGCTTTTCCAACGACAGTAACTCCGATGATTCAATTTGGTGCCGTACCCGTTTTTGTGGACGTAACTTTGCCCGGTTATAACATTGACGTTAATGCCCTTGAAAATGCTTATTCCCCTAAAACAAAGGCTGTTATGTTGGCTCATTCATTGGGAAATCCTTTTAACATAAAAGCTGTTAAAGAGTTTTGTCTTAGGCATAATCTTTGGCTTGTGGAGGATAATTGCGATGCTTTGGGCTCGCTCTACACTATCGGTGAGGTTACTAAAAAGACAGGTACTTGGGGCGATTTAGGAACTTCATCTTTTTATCCGCCGCATCATATAACAACGGGGGAGGGCGGTGCCGTTTACACCGACAATTCTTTGCTTAACAAGATTATGAAATCTTTCCGCGATTGGGGACGTGAATGTTGGTGCAAAAGCGGTAAGGACAACACTTGTGGGGCGAGATTTACTGGTCAATTCGGACTTTTGCCTTACGGTTATGACCATAAATACGTTTATTCGCATTTTGGTTTCAACTTGAAAATGACCGACTTACAAGCCTCTATCGGTTGTGCACAGTTGGAAAAAATAGATTTTATCGTAAAAAGAAGGCGTGAGAATTTTTCTTTACTTTATGACGGTTTGAAAGATACGCCCGGAATAATTCTGCCTGAAAAGGAAGAAAATTCTTTGCCCTCGTGGTTCGGTTTTGCATTAACGGTGGAAAAAAATGCCGGTTTTTCACGAAATGAACTTACTAATTTCTTGGAAACCAATAAAATACAAACCCGTAATCTTTTTGCCGGAAATCTTTTGAAACATCCCGCTTTCAATTCGATGCGGCTTTCAAAAGAAGGGTTTAGAATCTCCGGCGGGTTGGAAAATACGGATTTTATTATGAAAAATACTTTTTGGACGGGCGTTTATCCCGGAATGACAGTGGAAAAAATTTCGTGGACAATCGACTGTATCAGAGAGTTTTGTAAAAAAAATTATAAAAAATGAAGACATTGATTTTAGCGGGCGGCTTGGGTTCGAGACTCGGCGAGGAAACACAAAAAATTCCAAAACCGATGGTCGAAATAGGCGGTTATCCGATTTTGTGGCATATAATGAAAATTTACGGTCATTACGGTTTTAATGATTTCGTGATTTTAACGGGTTATAAAGGTCATGTTATCAAGGATTTTTTCTTAAATTATTATGACAGATATTCCGATATGACTATTGACCTTGCTAACAACGACGTTCAAATTCATCAGACAAGAACCGAGCCTTGGACGGTAACTTTGCTTTACACGGGACAAAAAACGCTTACCGGAGGTCGTATTAAAAAAGCAGAAAAATATCTCAATGGCGAGCCTTTTATGCTCACTTACGGTGATGGGGTTGCTAATGTTCGTATCGACAAACTATTAAAAGCCCATCAGGATTCAGGAAAACTCGTAACATTAACAGCCGTTCAGCCTGTTGGACGTTGGGGAGCGTTAGATTTGGATTCTCAAAATGTTGTGCACCGTTTCGTGGAAAAACCCGATGAAAGCAAAACATGGATTAACGCAGGCTTTTTTGTTTGCGAAAACAAAGCTTTGGATTACATTAAACCCGATGATATTAACGAGGTTTGGGAAAGAGAACCGCTTTCAAACCTTGCTGCTGAGGGCGAACTTCATGCTTACAAACATTCAGGTTTTTGGCATCCGATGGATATGCTGAAAGATAAAAACGAACTTAACGATTTGTGGATTAACGAGAAAGCACCGTGGAAAGTATGGGATTAGCAGATTTTTATAAAGGAAAAAAAGTTTTTTTGACGGGACACACAGGTTTCAAAGGAACGTGGCTTGTTAATATTTTGAAGTTTTTCGGCTCGCAAATAACGGGTTATGCGCTTGAACCGCCTACAAAACCCTCACTTTTTGAAATCGCGGAAACTTCAGAAAAAATCCGTAGCATTTATGGTGATATAAGAGATTTTTCTTCGCTTTTAACGGCGATGCAAACCTCTGAACCGGAAATAGTTATACATTTGGCAGCACAACCTATCGTAAGGGAGTCTTACAAAAATCCTAAAGAAACTTTTGAAACTAACGTTATGGGAACGGTTAATGTTTTGGAAGCCTTGAGAAAAACTCCTTCGGTAAAAAGTTTTGTTAATGTTACGACGGATAAAGTTTACAAAAACAAAGAATGGCTTTGGGGTTACCGTGAGACGGAGGAACTTTGTGGTTTGGATCCCTATTCTAACAGCAAAAGTTGTTCAGAATTAGTAACTTACAGTTATAAAAAATCATTTTTTGAAAACGGTTCTGATTTGAGAATTTCAACTGCACGCAGCGGAAACGTTATCGGTGGAGGAGATTTTGCACCGGATAGAATAATTCCGGATTGCATACGTTATGCAAGGGAAAAAGGCGAAATTATTGTTAGAAATCCTTTCAGCATAAGGCCTTACCAACACGTTTTGGAATGTCTTTACGGATATTTGTTGTTAGCAAAGAAACAGTTTGAAAATAAGGATTTTGAAGGGTCTTACAATTTCGGTCCTGAGTCAAAGGATTGTATTTCGACGGGGCAGTTAGTGGATATTTTTTGCAAATCTTGGGGCGGTAATCTCAAATGGAAAAAGTTTAACGAGGAAAACGCTCCGCACGAGGCTTCGTTCTTAAAACTTGACAATTCCAAAGCAAAATCTCTTCTTGGTTGGTTTCCGAAATGGTCAATCGAAACTGCCGTAAAAAAAGTCGTAGAGTGGGAGAGAGGTTGCTCTATCGAAAAACAGATTGAAGAATTTTTCTTAGGAGTTTAATATTTTTTTTATACCGTTTATAAAATCCGTTTCGTTTTGCCAGCCGGTGTCGTTTTTTAGGGCAGAAACATCTGCAACAAGGTACATCGGTTGGTGCGGATAAAACGGTTTAGAGGCAAATTTCAGTGGAATTTCAGGATTGATTAAATCTCTGATTTCTTCGACGTAAGTGCTTAGTTTTCTGCCTATTCCTGAGCCTAACGGATAAACTTTGCCGTCAATGCCTTTTTCTGAAACGCATAAAATTGCTTTTGCCGCCTCTTCTGAAAAAAGATAATCCCATGTTTGAGTACACGGCGTTAAAAGCGGACTTTCGCCTTTTTTGAGGGTTTCGATTATGTAACTTATGAGCGTGTTTTTGCCATCACCGATGCCGTAAACGCTTAAAATTCTAAGCCAATTAAAACGTATTCCTAATTGTTTGCAAAGCATTTTGGAGAATTTTCCGGCTGAAAATTTTGCAATTCCGTAGCCGCTTTCAGGATTGCATGGCAGTTCGGGTGTTAATTTTTCGGTTTGGATTCCGTATTCCGCCTGCGAGCCCGCTCCGATAAAAACTTTGCAGTTTAAGCGGGCGGCAAGTCTTACGGCATCTAACGTATATTTTATGTTATCTAATTGAATATCAACATCATCTCGTTCTGTTGCGGAAGTTTTATCCCATGCAAAATGAATGAAAACATCGGACTTCTTTTTTAAATCTAAGTTGCAATAATCTTTTAAATCACATTCTACGATTTCAAGATTTTCGTTTTTTATTTCTAAGAGTTTTTTTTTGCGTGAGGAATTTTTTCTGATAATGCAAATAATTGAATATCCGCATTTTAAAGCCGTTTTTATCGTTGCGATTCCGAGCATTGAGGTTGCCCCGGAAATAGTCAGGGATTTTATCATTTTATCAAAAAAAATTTTTTTACAAAACTAATCTTATTTTTTCGGATTTACAAATTATAATTTTTTATGAAACACGCTGATATTGCCTTTGTAATGTTCACCGTTTTTTTTCAGAACGTAAAAATAAACTCCGTCCGAAATATTTTCAGCACTCCAATCGTTTTTGTAATTATCTGTTTTGAAAACTCTTACACCTTCTCTTGTAAAAATTTCCAACTGCCAACCGCTTCCGAGTCCTTTGATTTTGAAATAATCATTTATTCCGTCATTGTTTGGCGTTATGATATTTGGAATTAAAATTTCGCCGCAATATCTTTCATAAACGTTTACCGTATTGGACGAAAAACCGCAGACATTATAAGTTTTAACGGTATAAATTCCCGGCGTTGTAACCTCGTAATTTTCCGTGTTGGAAAAATCCTGCCAAATATAATCCGTTGCATCTTTCCAAAAAACATCCAAAACAAGGCTTTCGCCCTCACAGTACGAGGTGTCGGCATTGAGATTTATCTCGGGCAGAGTTTTGAGTTTTAGATTAACGGAAGATGTTGAAAAACAGCCGTTTTCGTCAGTTACAGTAACGGAATAATTTCCGAAATCTTTTACTTTTATGACTTGAGTTTCCTCGCCCGTAGACCAAAGATATTTTGCGTTTTCTACCTTGCAGTCAAGAAAATTGTCTTTGTTGTTACAAAAAATACTGTCTGTGGAAAAATCTATTTCGGGTAAGGGATTTTCTTTTATAAAAATTTCGTCCTGAAACTTGCAGCCGTTCAAGTCCGTGCTTTCAAGAGTGTAATTTCCTTGTTTTGAGAATGTTCTATTAACCTCTGAGGATTTGTTATCAAGCCATTCAAACGAAGAAAACCTTTCGGGATTTTCGATTTTGAAATCGGATTTTAACGTTTCGTTTTTGCAAAATTCCATATCGTTTCCAAGTGAAAACTCTTCAGGTGAGTTTACTTTTACGGAGATTTCGTCAGAAAATTCACAAAGCGTATAAATGTTTTTTAATGTTCCCGAAATGGTTTTGTTTTCTGTTACGGTGATTGTTTTGTCCTCAATGTCATCTAACCAATGAAATTCACAGTCAGAGAGTTCAGCGGCTTTGATTTCTGCATTTTCGCCCTCGCAAATATTTATATCGGGACCGAAGGTAAATTCAGGATTTTCATAAACATAAAAATAACGGTATTCTGAAACTTCTTCGTTGCTTTCGAGTGTAATCGTTAAAGTTATTTTGTATTTTCCTTTTTCAGTGATTTCGTATTCAAAGTCTTTTTCATTGGACTCTGCGATTTTTTCGTCGTTGATGTTTGATAAAATCCATTCGTAATTCGTTATGTTTCTTTCGTCTAAACATTTGAAAAAAGTTTTGTCTAAAGTGCAATTATTTGAAATCTCAAATTTCGGCGGCAAAAAATATGACGGAATAAAGTTCGGAAGACCACTTCTACTTTTTTTGCCCTCAAGATATTGTCCTAATGATTCAAATTGGCAGTCTGTGCCTTTGTTTCTTGGAAAATTTATAACGCCTAAATAGTCCGAACCGTCTTGAGCGACATAAATTTTGCCGTTTGTGGCTAGTTGAAGTGCGCCAGGGAGTAGGTCAATTTTTGGGGTTTTGTATTCCCCAATAATTGTTGTAGACTCTTCTATTGCGGTTTTGGTTGGTAAACTAAGGTCGATTTGAAAAATATGGTTGAAGGTTATCTTACTACCTTCAGCGTTTTTAACCACTTGTTGAGTGGTGTAGTAGAGTTTGGAGGCATCATTTGAAAACTCAACACCGTAGAGATTCAGAAAATAATCGTAGAAAACCATATCTTGAGTAATTTCGCCTGTTGTTGGATTAAAATTAAAAATCTCTAATAAAGAAAACTTTCTATCAGGATCTTCCTGCAGGCTAAAATAACCGATATTTGCGCATGCAATTTTTTTACCATTGGGACTTACTCTCATATAACCGCCGGTAGCGAGTTTTTTTTCATAATTGTCAACAATTTCGACGTAATTATTTATATATTTTTCTGGTATTAAACCATGATCTATCATACTTATCGGAAAATTTTGTTTTGAGTCTAAGTTAATTCCATTTTCATCAATTAACCATTCGATAAGGTCGTTGGATTTTGCGGATTTGGTTAAAAGCCAAATATCTTTGTTGTTTTGGTGTCTTATAGCGGTAACTTTTTCACAGACAGGAGTTTCGATAATAATATTTTTATGGTCTGTAATTGCGCCCAAACCATCGTTTAACGACATATCAACAATGGAATAACTCAGACCGTTTACTCCGCCTTGTTCATCGACAACAAAGATGTAATAAAGATTTTCGTTTTCAGGCCATGGAACAATGATTGCCGATTCGGTGCTGCTTTCGTGTCCTAAAAGATTTTCACCGTTTTCCATAATTTCGTGATTTTTGTTCCAAACAGTTCTTCCGTCTGTGTATAAAAGCAAATTTCCGAATTTATCGCTAAAACTTGCAACGCCTTCGTAATTTTTTAATGCACCGTCTGTTAAGGCTTTTGGAATCTTGGTTTTGAAATCTAATCCTGCATTATCACCAAAATACCATACAGAAGTTTCGAGTTGTGCAAAAATTTTTATGTATCCGGAAAACATAAAAAATATTATCGCAATAACTTGTTTCATAATTTGTTAGATAAAAATAATCAGTTAGTTTCATTGTGCTAATTTACATCAATTAATTTTTTTTGCAAAAAAATATTCAAAAAAATTTTGCAGATTAAAATTTTGTTTCTACTTTTGCAACGTCAAAAAACAAAAGAGTATTCGGTCTCTAGCTCAGTTGGCAGAGCAACTGACTCTTAATCAGTGGGTCCAGGGTTCGACTCCCTGGAGACCGACTAAAAGAATTGATTCAGCATAAGAAGTACATCTTTGGAGAGATGGGTGAGTGGCTGAAACCAACGGTTTGCTAAACCGTCGTAGGGTATAAACACCTTACCGGGGGTTCGAATCCCCCTCTCTCCGCTAAGTAAAATAAAATTGTCATTTGTAAACTTTGTAAACCGCTCATTTACAAGGTTTTATTTTTTTACATTGTTGTTGATTTTGGCAAGCGGATAATACAAATTCATTACGCCGATTTTTGTAAAAAACGCTATGCAAAAGATTTCAGTAAAGTTTGTAATGCGTACTTTGAAAAAAGACACGCAGACAGCCGCAATTTATATCAGAATTTCAACTTTCGGTAGACAAAAAATGCTTTCTTGTGGGATAAATACGGCAATTCGTAGTTTTTCCGAAAAAAAACAGGAAGTATTAAAAACCGACAAAGATTATGCTTTCAAAAACGAGGTTCTCAAAAATAAACTCGCAGACGTTCAAAACATAATTCTCAAATACCAAAGAGCCGGTCTGATTCTGACCTTTGACAAACTTGATGACGAATTGTTTTACGCTGGACGCAAAAACAGCGGAAATTTTTATGACTTTGTCATAAGGGAAATTGACAGACAACGTTTTTGTCCTGAAACACGCAAAACATATTTAACACAAATTACCAAACTGCAAAAGTTTAAAAAGAGCCTTTATTTTGCCGATATAACGGAAAATTTTTTACAAAAATATTTTCGCTATATGACCGAAACGCTTGATAATAAAGAAAGTACTGCATATAAAAGTCTTAGTATGCTTAAAACTTTCGTGCGTTGGGCGCAGGAAAGAAAACTTATCGTCGGTGAACCTTTCAAACACCTTAGAATAAAGAAAATCGGCGGTAACAGGCAATATTTGACGAAAGACGAACTCAAAATGCTTGAAAATCTTTACAAATCAGGCTCTTTGACCGACGAGCGAAAAGAAATTCTCGGTTATTTCCTTTTTTCGTGTTACACGGGGCTGAGATTTCAGGACATAAAGAATTTGCGCAAGGAAAATTTTTATTTTGAAGTCATTGCCGGACATCGGCGGCTGTTTGTCAAACTTATTCAGCACAAAACACGCCAAGAAGTAACGATTCCGATTCTGCCGAAAGCCGAAGATATTATAAACACATACCATTGCGACAAACACGTTTTTAACGTCCGAAGCAATCAAATCACGAACAAACGCCTCAAAACGATAATCGAACAGGCGGGAATTGACAAAGATATTTCGTTTCATTGCGCACGGCATACGTTTGCGACTTTGGCGTTAAACGAAGGGGTAAGTTTTGACGTGGTTTCAAAGATGTTGGGGCATACGGATTTGAAAACGACCCAGATTTATGCCCGGATTACAAACGAAAACAAGTTTTTTCAAATTTTGAAAATGGAGAATTTATGAACCGTTTCAACCTACACGACGGCGTAAATGCTTATAATTCAAAGAAATAGCGTGTTTTTTTAACAACCTACATAAAAAACTACACATTTTTTAATTTGTTGATTTTCTGTTACTTATAAATTTGTTTGTGTAGGTTTTATGAAGGTCGTTTTTTTTTATTACCGACATGAAACCTACAAACCGACATAAAACCTACACAAAACCAACATAAAAACTACATATATAATATATTATAAATCAATAAGTTAAATATGAAAAAATGGGTTATGTAGGTCGATTTTTCGGGATTTTGGAAATTTCAAAAAAAATATTATGTTAAAATAGAATGGTAACTGTTTGATACATAATAACATAAAAAAAGCACCGCAATAATGCAGTGCTTTTTTTTGATAAAATATGAGTTGTGGAAGATTTTATTTTCGTTTGATACGTTTGGTGTTTTTGCGTTTACCTCAAACTCCTCGTCGTCGTAGTCTATTGTGTTGAGTTGTTCTATCATAGTTCGTTCATTATTTAAAATAGTGTTAGTTGAATCGCTTGTTTGGGTTCTACGTACTTAGGGTAAAGTTTGTAAAAACCTTGTTTCAACGCATCTTTAATCCGTTCACGCTCCGCCTTGCTGACGTTATTGGAATCTGCGGCAAAATTGACATCAAGAGCCTTATCCAACGAATTATTTATTTTTTTGTCGTCCAAAAAAATATAAAAGACCGTGTATATGCGGTTTGATAACTTTGCGTCGGCGACTTCTCCGGTGGTTTGCCGACGCTCGTAACAGACGTGTATTTTTTGAGTTACTCCATCTTTGCCATCTTTGTTGATGCGAGGCGGCGTTTTTTCGACGTTGAGATAATACACGCAAAGTGCATCTCGCTTGGCAATTTTATTTTTGCGTTGCCATCCATAGTAAACTTTCATAGTCAGGATATTTGTTTATTATTGACACAGACATAATCCTCTTTTTTAAAAACTTACTCCTATTTTTTTCTTTAATTCCTGATAGTTCAGGATAATAGATGATGTCGGATTTGTCCAACTGCGCTTTTCGCCAAGGTCATCTCCTTCCGAAAGATACCGCACGTCCTTTTTGCAGACAAAATATTCAGAGTGTATAATCTCCTC
>JAFYDK010000030.1 GCA_017544805.1 Bacteroidales bacterium
AAAAAAATTATCTTTGCAGTATAAAAAAACGGGACACTTTTTGCAATAGTCAAAACAAGTTACAAAGAAAAAAGATGAAAAGAAAATCAGTTCAAGCCGGTATAGGAAAAGTTTCATTGATAGGTTTGCTTTTGTTAGTGCTTTGTTTCGGTGGATATTATATTTATGAAATGAAGCAATTTCACGAAATGAAAGTAACAGCCGAAAAAAGTTTTGAAAACATTTTAGAAAAAATCCTCAATGTAAATTTTGAAAAATATTACGGAATCATTAAGGACAATTCTGCTTGGGATGACCTTTATGAAGCCGTCTTGGAAAACGATATGGAAAATATCGACGAAAATATCGGTTATATGCAAAAATCTTACGCCGCCGAAAATATTTCAGTTTTTAATGCTGACGGCAAAAAAATCTACTCAAAAAGCACTTTATCCTCACCCGACAATCTTTTCCCCTTTGAGGGCGAAGGTCTAAAACCGCTTTTCGCAAAAAATTTCAGCACAAATTTCTTTGAAGAAAAATCCGGAAAACTTTTGGTTTATTTTGGAGCGGGTATCGTCCCCTCGTCTGACGAATACGAAAGAAAAGAAAAACCCGCCGGCTATTTGTTTATGGTAAAAGAACTCGCCGCAAAAGATGTCAAAAACCTTGAAAAACAATTAGGAAATGTAGAAACGGCTTTGTTTTGTGATTCGGGCAAAAAAGATGAGTTCGTAAAAAATTGTCAAAAAGAATGTATCGTAAAAGAACTTCGCGGATACGATCAAAAAGTTTCAGCATATTTTTGTGTGGCATATACCAACCCTTTGGAAAAAAAGATAAAAGATTTTTTGTTTGTAGTTTTGATTGTCGGCGGTGAAGTTTTTCTAATTTTGCTTAATATTTTTCTGTTTTTTAAGAAACGTGTTACAAAACCGCTCAAACAAATTGACCGTACATTCAAAAATAACAACACTGCATACGTTTTGCCTGTTACAAAATCAGAAGACGAGTTCGGAGAAATTTCCCGAATGATAGTTAATTTTTTTGAGCAAAAAGAAGAAATTTCGGTTCAAAACGAGATGTTGCAACAACAAAAGGAGGAAATTTTGTCGCAAAACGAAAACGTAATGCAGCTCAATGAAGAACTTCGTACAATAAACGATAGTCTTGATTGTCAGAAAAAAGAAGTTGAAGAAAAAAATCGCATTATTACGCTGTCCAACAAGCAATTAACAGACAGTATAAGTTATGCAAGCAGGCTTCAAAGTTCTATGCTTTTAGCACATTCGCCTAAAGAAGGATGGTTTTCGGAGCGATGTGCGTTTTATTTTCCGAAAGAGATTGTCGGCGGCGACTTTTACGTTGCGCAGACCATCGGGACAAAACATATTGCCGTTCTCGGAGATTGCACAGGACACGGTGTGCCGGGTGCTGTGCTTGTAAGCATGGGTATCTCGTTTTTGTATCAGATAATTGATTTTAGAGAATGTGATTTGATGCCTGATAATATTTTGAAAAATTTGAGAGAAAAAGTTATTTCGTCTTTCGGAATTGATAAGGACGGCGGAATGAGAAATGACGGTATGGATGTTGCGATTGTGGTTTATGATACGCAAACGAAAGAGGCTTATTTTTCGGGAGCGCAACGGCCGTGCGTAATTGTCAAAAACAACGAAATTTTTGAAATTAAAGGCGATAGGATGCCAATCGGACGTTATGTTAAAAATGGAGAGTTCACTCGTATAAAACTTGATGTATGTGAGGGCGACAGAATTTATTTATATTCTGACGGTTGTACGGATCAAGTCGGCGGCGAGAAAAAACGCAAATTAATGTCAAAAAATTTTCGTGACAAAATCCTTGAATATTCCTCATTGCCGATGGCCGAACAAGCAGAAAAACTTACGAAATATATTTTTGATTATAAAGGCGAAAATCAGCAAACAGATGATATTTCGTTAATTGCATTTAAGATATGAGATTGGTTATTCTTTTTGGGTTATTAACATTTTTTACCCCAAAAGGGTTTTCTCAGAGTGATGACGGCTGGTTTACGGGAAAAATTTCCGGCGGATATAAATTTATTTCCGCTGATTACATTTATAATTTGGAAAATCATTTTTCTTTTGGAACCGGAGCGGGAATGATTTTTGACGAAAAAGAAAAATATTTTTTTAGGGGTGATTTTCGTCTTAGACCTTTCGGGCACAAAATCTTAATGCCCGCCTTATGGCTTTCGTACGGATATTTAACGAAAGAAAACTGCGGCATTTTAATGCCCGAAATCGTCATAGAGTTAGGAAATCTTGCTCCCGTAAGATTTGCTGCAAATTTTGGTTGCGGATTTTTTAACGGAAAAAAATCATTTTTAGTCGGGGTGGGAGCAGAGTTTTAAACAAAACCTTGCGCGATTTTTTCAACTCTTTCAGCTATAAATTTCAATAACCATTTCGGAGTTGATGTCGCACCCGTAATTCCGATATTTTCAACGCTTTGCAACATTTGCGGGGTTAAATCTTTTTCGTTTTCAACATAATAAGTCTTTGGGTTGGAGGCTTTGCAAATCGAAAATAAATATTTGCCGTTGCTTGAATTGTTGCCCGCCACAAAAAGTACGGCATCAAATTTCCGTGTAAATTCCGTCAGCTTTTTTTCGCGGTTGGAAACCGAATGACAAACTGTATTGAACTTTTTGAAATTTTTATCCGGCGAAATTTCTTTTAAACGTTTCTCAATTTCTGCGGCAATTTTCTCGTAATTGTGAACGTTCATTGTCGTTTGAGAATATAAAAGTATACTTTTGGTAAAGTCTATCTTGTTGATTTCGTCATCCGATGAAATTACGACCGCATTTCCGCCGACTTGTCCGACCAATCCCACAACTTCTGCGTGATCTTTTTTGCCAAAGATAACTGTTTGATAATCAGGGTTTTCTATCGAATTCTGATAGATAATTTTGTGCAGTTTCAAGACTATCGGGCAAGTGGCGTCGATGATTGAAATATTGTTTTTATGTGCCGTTTGATACGTTTTTGGCGGTTCGCCGTGAGCACGTATCAAGACGGTGCAGTTTTTTAGTTCAAGAAATTCCTCATACGAAACGGTTTTCATTCCGAGTTTTTCCAAACGGGAGGTTTCTTCCCTGTTATGAACCATTTCGCCAAGACAAAGAAGTTTTCCTGACTTTGTGATTTCAGCTTCTGCCTTTCCGATGGCATTCGTTACGCCGAAACAAAAACCTGCATTTTCATCAATAGTTACGGTCATTTTTTTCATTTAATTTTCAGACAATACTTTGTCAATTATTTTTACGGCAAAATTAAATTGTCCGTCAATAGTCATTTCTGAATTGTCGATTTCAATTGCGTTATCGGCTTTTTTCAGCGGTGAAATCTCTCTTGTGGTATCTAATTTGTCGCGGTTGATAATTGATTGTTTAATTTCTTGAAAATCAACGTTTTCGCCTTTTTCTGAAAGTTCTTTGAAACGTCTTTCGGCTCTGACTTGCGGCGAAGCGGTAACAAAAAATTTAACTTCAGCATTCGGAAAAACAACCGTTCCGATGTCTCTGCCGTCCATTACGACCGAGGCATTTTCCGAAATTTTTCTCTGAAAATCAACGAGTTTTTCCCTTACAAAACCTATTGCAGAAATTTTTGAAACTCTTTTTGAAATTCTTATTTGACGGATTTTTTCCTCTACATCTTTTCCGTTAAGAAAAGTGTGGTTTTTGTTGTCAATGCGTTGAAACGAAATTTTAATGTTTTGAATTTCGTTTTGAAGTTTTTCTTCATTGATTTCGTCTTTTTCGTTGATAATGCCGCTGTCCAAAGCGTAAAGTGTTACAGCTCTGTACATTGCGCCCGTGTCAATAAAAAGGAAATTGTAATGTGCCGCTAATTGTTTTGCGAGTGTGCTTTTGCCGCATGACGAATAACCGTCGACTGCGATTTTTATATTTTTTTTCACTTTGTTTTTTTGATTTTTGTTATGACAAATTATTCAACTGTGTTAGTTCCTTGAATTACTTTTGCGAGTTTTCCGTTAGAGTATATAGCCTCGTAGGTAACTTTTCCGTAGCGGTCTTGTTTTATGAATTTCCCTTCTAAAACGCCTTTTTTGTTGTAAGTTTTTTGGCTTTGAAGGTTGCCGTTAGGATGAAATTCCTGCCATGTGCCAAACGGTCTGCCGGCTTTGTAAAACTCTTTTCTGATGATTTTTTGGTCGGCTTGACGGTAAATCCAACTGCCTTCTTTTTTGTCCATGATGTATTGACCATCGATAACGGCAATGCCCGTTTCGTTGAATTGCGTGAATTTGCCGTTGAGCATACCGTCTTTGAAAGTCTGAATGAGAGTTTTCGTGCCGTTTTCGTTGTAATAAATTACCACGCCGTTTTTAAGATTGTCTTTGTAATTGATTTCGTATTTTAACAATCCGTTTGTAAACCATTCTTTCCAAATAGAATCCATTTTTCCGTTATGAAAACAGCCTTGAATTTCGGGTTTTCCGTTTTCATAAAAGCGTTTCCAAAAGCCTTCTTCTTTTCCGCTGACGAAATTTCCCGTGTAATAAACTTGTCCGTTTTCATAAAAAACCGTATACAGACCATTTTTTTCACCGTTTTTGTAATTGGCTTTTTTCCAAACATTATGACCGTCATAATACCAAGTCCAAAGCCCTGTCATTTTGCCTTCTGAGTATTCGCCTTCGTTGCCTTTGGTGCCGTCAGACTGATAATAAATCCAATGTCCGCTTTGAATGTCATTAATAAAATCTCCTTCATATAATTTTATGTGGACAGGTTTTTTGCCGGTTGTATCGTAACTGTACCAAATGGCATGACCGTTTTTTTCACCGTTTTTGTAAGTGATTGAGTTGTCCTTGTTACCGTCAGGAAAATATGAATTATGAACGCCGTTTTTTTTGCCTTCAACAAAATCGCCTTCCGAAAGTGTTGTTCCGTTTTCGTAATAATTCACCCAATGAGAGTCCATCATTGAGTTTTTCATAAAGCCTTGGGTTTTTAAGTTTCCGTTTTCAAACCACATTTTGTATTCTCCGTTTTCGATGTTTTCTTCGCTGCGTTTTGCTCCGTTCTCATAAAACGTGAAAACTTGACCCACAGGTTTGCCGCTACTGAAAGTTCTTTTGGAGGCAACGTTTTTGTTAGCATAATAATTAATCCACAGACCTTCTTTTTTGCCGTTTTTGTAAACACCTTCCTCTTTTACGGTTTTTTCGTCAGGAAAATATGATTTAAAATTTCCGTTACCATCTTTAACAATCTGTTTTCCTGAATTTTCAAAGGCATTTATTACAAGACAATTTCCTGAAATATAGTTTTCTTCAAGTATAAGTTTTCCGATAATATTATAATGTTTCCAAAGAGAATCTTTTTGGTTTTTGATGTAAGAGCCCTCGCTTTTGAGCGTTCCGTCCTCGTAATATTCTTTGTATGGTCCGCTTGCTTTGTTGAAATATATGTAGCCTTCGCTTTGTATTTTACCATTTTCCCAATAATAGGAAACTTTACCGTTGATGTTTCCGTTAGAATATTCAACCTCTTTGTATGGTTTTCCGGATTTGAAATAATAAGTCCATTTTCCGTCTTCTTTACCGTCAGTGAGGTTTCCTTCGGACATTTTGATTTCGCTTTTTTCGTAGTATGTAATTGATTTTTCGGTCGTGTGTTTGTGTTGAACATTTATTTGAGCCATGCCGGTAACCGAAAAAAATGTCAAATACAATATAACAAAATTTTTTTTCATCGCTATAGAGAATAAAAAGATTTTTGTACAAAATTATTACATTTTAACGGAAAAAGCAAAAAAAAATTGTTTTTGGAGTTTCATTGTCGTTTTTTTAGTTTTTTGTCTTTTGAAAAAAAAATCCTAAATTTGCACCCATTAAAACCATAAAAAACATCAATGAATATAAATTTTATGATTAACAAAGAATTTGTCAGAAAGAATTATGACAAATTCGCTTCAGAGGATTTCTCGATAAACCAAATAGTTGCCCGTTATCATTTGATATTCGGAAAACCCGCCTCGTACTGCGGTTTCGATTTTTCTGAATATGAAAAAGATGATACGAAAACATTTGATTTTCTCAACAATTATTTATTGGAAGACGGTTATATAATTTTTCAGAAATTTGCGGTTTTAGAATTATCAGAGGATGATTTCAAAAACGATTTAAGCGGCATTTTTTATGTTAACCAACAGAGGGAGATTTTGGTTTATTATAACAAAAATACCATAAGTTTTGCCTACGGTAATGATACAAAAGTGAGTGAAAATTATTTTAAGGATATTTTTACTCTTCTTAGTGTTAATTGTCTGTCTGTCAAGGAGAAACATAAATCTCTCGGTTTTATTGTTTGTCCCAAAGATGATTATATTGTTAAAACAATTGACATTAACATTACTAATGAGTATGACTGTGATAAGTTTTATAACGATGATTTCAAACTGGCGGCACAGAAAATTGAAAAATTTATTAGCGGTGAAAAGAGCGGTCTTGTAATTCTTCACGGTGAGTCAGGCACGGGAAAAACGAGTTTTATCAAACATTTGATAGCCTCTTATGACAAAAAATTTATTTATATGCCTGCTAGTTTTTGTGCTCTTATGACGGATTTTTCATCTTTTGAACTTATGAAAAATCATCTGAAAAATTCTGTTGTTATAATTGAAGATTGTGATAAAATCTTGGAAGACAGGAATTTTGGAGCCTTGAGCAAATGTCTTTCAAATATTCTTAATATCTCTGATGGTCTTTTGTCGGATGTTTTGAATGTAAAATTTATATGTACTTTCAGCAGTGATGCCGCCGAAATCGACAAAGCACTGCTCAGAAAGGGCAGGCTTGTCGAAAAATATGAATTCAAGAAACTTTCGGCAGAAAAATCCGCAAAGCTTATAAAAGAATTTTATGCCGTAGATTTGGATGAGGCAAAACCTATGTCATTAGCGGAAATTTTCTATTATGACAGCGACAATCACGGTTTTCATGAGCCTAAAAAGCCGAAAGTCGGATTCAATTGATAACAGGAAATTTTTATGAAGCTGCGGAAATCATTGCTAATGATTTCTTTTGGCATAGTTGTAAATACCGGTTGCATTCTTGAATTTTGTCATAACCGAGCAAAACACCGAGTATGAAATCTTCTTCGGGCGTGTACTCGTTGAAAGGTTTATCTCCGATGTGTTTGATAACATCAATACATTCTTTTGCTCCGAAAAAAATATTTATTTTGTTAGGAGATACTTGACGAGTCAGAAAACTTATTCCTGATAGTTTCAAACGGGTTTCGGCTTCAAATCTGTTTTTAGCCGGCAAAGTGTGAAGTATCAGTTTTCTTAAACCTTTTTTGTATTCGTAAATGTGATGAGCTAAGACTTTCATTTTTTTAATAATTAGAAACGAAAATGCAACCGGTATTTTTTTAGAGTTCGGGACTTATTTGTGCTACCCAAGCTGAAATTCTATCCTCAGACATTTCTGCTTGATTGTCATAATCGAGGGCAAGTCCTACGAATTTTCCGTCTATAACAGCGGTTGAGGAATTGAATGAATAACCTTCGGTTGAGGTTGAGCCGATGATTTTTGCGCCAGCAGATTTTGCAGCCTCGTAAAGAGAACCCATTGCGTTTACGTATGTGTCAGAGTAGCTGAACTGATCACCGACAGCGAAAACGGCTACTGTTTTTTTAGAGAGATCAGCGGATTTAACACTTGGTAAAAATCCGAACCAATCATCTTGAAGTTCACCGTCACCCCAAGTTGAAGAACCGAGGATTATGTTGTCATAAGCAGTTAAATCGTCTTTAGTTGCCGAGCTGACTTCTTTAATTTCAGCACCGTTTAATTTTTCTGCTATTGTCTGAGCTGCAGAAGCGGCGTTGCCCGTAGTTGAGCCATAAATAATAATTGTTTTTTTCATGTTAAAAAAAAGATTTTAAAAATTCAACGATGCAAATTTAGCAATGCCGTTTTTCCTCTGCAATCCCTTAAAAATAGTATTTTTGTTCTAAAAAAATACCTAATTTTAGGTATAATATTGGCAATTTGTATCATAAAGCTTTATTTTTCTTTTTATGACAATAAAAAGTTTTATCAATTGACAAAAAACTTTTGGTTATTCCATTTTTATATGCTTTCTTTGTGAAAACTTTAAAGACTTAATAAATATGTTTACATTAATAAATTTACCTTATTCAAACGAGGATTTATCGCCTGTGATAAGTTCTCAAACTTTGAGTTTTCACCATGGAAAACATCTTCAAACATACGTGAATAATCTTAACAACTTGTTAAAAAATAGCGAATTAGAAAAATCTTCGTTAGAAGAAATAGTAAAAAAATCTTCTGGGGCAATTTTCAATAATGCCGGTCAGATTTTGAATCATAATTTGTATTTTCTTCAATTTCAGAAAGTTAAGGA
>JAFYDK010000031.1 GCA_017544805.1 Bacteroidales bacterium
AATCTAAAAGTTGAAAAAAAATTGTCAATTGTCAATTATCAATTGTCAATTAAAAAAAATTGTCAATTAAAAAAAATTATAAAGATATGAGTAAATTATCAATATTAACAAAAGGTCTCATAAAAGAGAATCCGGCGTTGATTCTGATTCTTGGTATGTGTCCGACTTTGGGCGTTACCTCTTCGGCAATCAACGGCCTTGGTATGGGACTCGCCACGACGTTTGTGATTTTGCTGTCAAACGTCATCATTTCGATAATAAAAAATCTTATTCCTGACAACGTTCATATTCCGGCATACATTGTCGTAATTGCTTCACTTGTAACGATTTTGCAACAGTTGATGGCGGCATATCTTCCGGCTTTGAACGAAAGTCTCGGACTTTTTATTCCGCTTATCGTCGTAAACTGTATCGTTTTGGGACGTGCGGAAGCATTCGCAAGCAAAAACGGCGTTGTAGATTCTGCGCTTGACGGCTTGGGCATGGGTCTTGGTTTTACGTTGGCTCTGACGGTTTTGGGCGCAATTCGTGAAGTTTTGGGTTCGGGCTCTATTTTCAACTTGAAATTCTACGAAGGCGACGGCATAATCGGCTTTGTACTTGCTCCGGGAGCGTTTTTGGTGTTAGGATATTTGGTTGCAGTTACCAAAAAGTTGTCTAAAAAACTTGACAAAAAGGAGGAATAAACCATGGATTACGTAATTATAATAATTTCGTCGATTTTCGTTAACAATGTAGTTTTAGCGAAATTTTTGGGAATTTGTCCTTTTATGGGCGTTTCCAACAAGGTTAATACTGCGCTCGGAATGTCGGGAGCGGTTGCGTTTGTAATGGTAATTGCCACGCTTGTAACGTTTTACATTCAGAAATTATTGGTATCGTTAGGCATTGACTTTATGCAGACGATAGCCTTTATTTTGGTGATTGCGTCATTGGTTCAAATGGTTGAATTGGTTTTGAAAAAAGTTTCTCCGTCGCTGTATCAGGCACTCGGAATCTTTTTGCCGCTTATCACAACAAACTGTACTGTTCTTGGCGTTGCAATTGAAGTTGCGGGCAAAGCAACCTACGGACCGGCTGAGGCTGCGGTTTACGCGCTTTCAAACGCGATAGGTTACGGTCTTGCGCTGACAATTTTCGCAGGTCTTAGAGAGCAGTTGGAACTTTCAGAAGTGCCCGAAGGCATGCGCGGCGTTCCAATCGCATTCATAACGGCAGGCATTTTAGCAATGGCGTTTATGGGTTTCGCAGGATTGGCGTAAAAAGATTGTTAAATACTACGAAAAAAACGAACACCACGAAAAAGAGAAAAGAAAATCATTTTTCGTGGTGTTTTTTTGTGTGTTAGATTTTATCGGCACATTTTTTTATTCTTTTTGCAAGGTCGCAAAGTGCGTCTTTAAGTTGGCGTGTTTCTTGTTTTTGAAAAGCCTCCTATTGTTGCATTGCCGTATTTATAAACACAAATTACACCAAAACGATGAAATATGTTGCATTAGAAAAATTTGAGCGTATTAATGGTTTGTGTTTCTAATCTCATAGTTGCAGAGAAAATATAAAAAGTTCAAATTACAAATTGCCCATTACCGCCGTTATCAGCGAAGAATCCAAGATTTCAAAAGCAAAACACTTTTTGCCTAAATCTTTGAGCGATGCGCCAATGTGATAAAGTGTGGTGTTGTCAATAATCAAAAAACGATCGTGCATATTTTGCGTATGCGTCAAAAATTTGCCCTTGAAAGAATATGCCCTGAGTGTCGTCTATTGCGTATTTATCCATACGGTCAAAAAGTTCGTCAATGCGGCGGTTGGATTCTTTTTGATGAATGGTTACATCCAACAATTGATTTTTGATTGTATTGATTTCGGTAAAAATTTGTGCGTTGTTATGCAAGAAATGTCGCATTGCAACAAATGCACGCATAATTGTTATGTTGACTTCAACTGCCTTTTGAGATTTCAGCACTGACGATAACATTGCCACCCCTTGCTCCGTAAAAGCAAACGGCAATGTAGGAGAAAATTTCAGTGCACGGAGGTGGTCGCAATTTGCGACCACCTCGTCTTTTTCGGACTTGCTAAGCGAAAACATAAAGTCTTCGGGGAAACGTTCAATATTACGTTTAACTTGTTCGTTAAGACGTTTTGTCTCCACGCCATATAGTTCTGCCAAATCGCGGTCGAGCATTACTTGCTGCCCACGGATAACGAGGATTTTGTTTTCTATGTTGATAGGTTGAAGTTGATTGTCTGACATAACATGTTATGTTTTTATACAACGGCAAATATACGCAGATTTTTGAGGATATAAAAAAAATTACAAATTGAACTTATAAATAGAAATAAAATACACCCCCAATAAAGCGTATTTTGCATTTTTCTCTTTTAGAATAAATTTTTTAACATTTTAAATTTTTTTATGAAAATAATATTTCGTTACTTTGCACTTGAAATAAAGTGTTTTTTTATTTCCCAACAATTGATATTTAAATTAATTTTTTAACCATAAAATTTATAAAACGATGACAGAAAATAAAATTCAGAAAAAATGTTACGAAAAGCCTCATAGCGAGGTTGTGGAGTTGCGTATGGAAGCTCCTTTGTTGATGGGTAGCGCAAATAATACTACAAATCATGGTACTAGTATAGGTGCAACTATTGAAAAATGGGGTGAAGAAACATTTGGTGGTAATTAATAGTTTAATGTTTAATTTAAAAAACGCGAAAATAATATGAAAAGAAAATATATTTTAATGTCTATGATTGCAGCTGTTACTTTGGCATCTTGCAGCAAAGACGAAAGCGATAACAAAATTGACAATAATAACTCTGTTGTCGAAGCAGAAAAAACAGTTGAAAACGGTGTTAAAGAGAATGTTGAAAGCAATGTAGAAAACGCTGTTGAAACAATAAATTGCCCTGTAACAATCACCGTAAACAAAGGAAATTCTGTTTCTAAAGTCGGTGTTGGCTCAACGGGTGAAATATTTACTGAAGGCGATCAGTTGAGAGTTTATTTGTCCGAAAATGAAAATAACACATGGCTTGGAACTCTTGACCTTACAAGTGGTGTTAATTCTGCACAAGGAGAGTTTTCTGGTCAAATTCAATTACCTAAATCGCATGACAATACTTATCCTAATAGTATTCCAGTTACTGTTTTAGTTAGTAAAATGAATTCTCCGTTAGATGGTTTTTCAGAAACAGTGTCTTCTGATTTAAATAGTGCCGTTGCTACCAATGCTTATTTGAGTGCAAGCGCAACTCTTACCACATCAACAGTTGCTGAAAATGGATATCCATCCTATTCTGTAAGTGGTATTACCCTTACCGACCAAACAGCATATTTGGTTATAAGTGGTAGCGGTAATGTTGATATTAATGAAAATAATTTTTCTTTATCTGACGGTTCAGTATTGGCATTTAAAGTAGGTACTGTGGTTAATAGTAACGCTTTGGGTATATCAAATTGGACAAGTGTTGCCGGTAAAAAATATACTTTCAATCTTTCTGCTGTAAAGAGTGTTAAATTAAATGAAGAAGTAATTACTCTGAGCTCTTTAGTAGGAACTGCTACTTTAACTGCTACGATTTACCCTACAACAGTAACTGATAAAAATATTGCTTGGTCTTCATCTAATAATGAAATTGCTACTGTTGAAAATGGTACGGTTACGGCAAAAGCAGCAGGAGAGGCTACAATTACAGCAACTGTTGATGGAAAAACAGCAACTTGTTTAGTAAAAGTAAACCCAAAAGAGATTTCTTTTACAGAGGATAATACTACTCTCAAACTTACATATTATACTGATCAAAAATGGTCTGACCTTAACAGTAATGCCGATAATAAAAAACTTGCTAATTATTCGACTGAAAATGGCTATGTAAAGATTTTGGATAAGTGGTTGAAAAGCGGTGAAAATTACGTTAAGGCTACTGATGCAATTGGAGAGAATGGTGATTATGAATTAGTTTCTAATGGTGCAAATTCAATTACTATCAATAATAATGATGAGAATTATACGATTTACTACGCAGAAGGTGAAACATGGTCTAAAGTTGCAGCAAGACCCGAGAATGCTTTTATAACTCTTGATACGCAAAATCAAGCCTTGAAGATAGGTGGTTTATATATAATGAAGCCATACGAAAGTGGTACAGTTGAGCTAAACGATGTGATTAGTTCTAATGGTGGTTATAGCTTAGGTGATCCAATATTTTAAAAAAAACATATTTTAATAAAAAATCCCCGTAGAAAAACTACGGGGATTTTTTGTTGTCAATTACATTTTCTTTGTTTCGTTTGTGATGCCTAAGCCGTTGTAAATCGTTTGACAGATTTTTTTGCGAACGGCATATTTGTTTATGTTTTGATTGCCTGCCTCAGGATAGACTCTGTTGGATAGAAAAACTATCACTATTTTGTTTTCAGGGTCAGTCCATGCACAAGTCCCGGTAAAGCCTGTATGACCGTATGTTGAGCGGGAGGCACTCTCGGCTGCATATTTAGAGGGTGTCATGTCAAAACCTAATGCCCTCGATGTGCCGGGTTGTTTTTGTGTAAATTTTCTTACTGTCAGCGAGTCCAAATACCTTTGACCGCCGTATTCGCCGTAATTGAGCAACATCTGAAACAAAACTCCTAAATCCGATGCCGTAGAAAACAATCCCGCATTACCCGAAATGCCGCCTAACAACGCCGCAGAAGGGTCGTGGACGTCTCCACATATCATTTTGCCTGTCCATGGATTTTTCTCCGTCGGAACTATCCTCGTCGTATCAAAATATCTGTACGGCGTATAACAAGTATTGCGCATTCCAAGCGGTAAATAAAATGTTTTCTTCATAAACTCATCTGATTTGCATTTTAAAATGTTTTCAGATGCCATTTGCAACAATATCATATTTACGTCAGAATATTTGTAAGTCTTCTTTTCCGATACATTCAACCGCATGATAAAATTATACAACGAATCCCGATAATTATTTTTCAACCATGTATTCTCCCAAACTCTCGTTTCTGCCGTATCTTTTATATATCGGTCAGAATAATACTCGTTGAAAGTAATCCGTTTCAAATCATCACCTTTCAAAGTGTCAGGATTGATGTTCAATTTTTCTACACAACGTCTCAACGATTGGTATGTATAAACAAATCTGAAAATCGGTGCGTAAGGATTTATTCCGCTGCGGTGCTCCAAAATAGATTTTACGGGAACGTCATAAACCGTTGTCGTGGGTATGTCCCTTATCAAAACCGTATCTTTGCCGTTTACAATAGTATCTGCACTCAAATTCGACCAGTCAATCGGCGAATTGAAATACGTTCCGAGTTTAGCTTTGGGGTCAAGAAGTTTTTTGCCCGTAAGATACATAGCCATTACGGTTGTTGCCGAAACTTTGTCAGCGAGGCCAAATCATAAAGATCTGTGGTGCTGACAGGTTTGGAATCAGAATCGTAAGTGTGATGTCCAAAGCCTTGATTTATAACCACTTTGCCGTCTATGCTCGCAAAAATTTGACAGCCCGGAAAACATTTGTCAGCAATTGCTGTTCTTACTATCGAATCCAATGTATCACGGTAATTGCTTTTGAAACCTGTTTCTTTCAAAAGACAATACTGCAAACGTATGGGATTTATCGTTGTGCAGGCGTCTTTTTTTACGCTTTGATAACCCTCCAAAGGAAATTTACCTTTTACTTTCAAACCTCCGAAAACCGCTTGTGAGGCTGCATCTCCGCTTTGAAAACCGTTTCCAAAAACCTGCAATGCCGATTTAGCTTGACAAAGTTCTAAGTTTTCAGGATTGTCAATATTAACAATGCACGAATGTTTTTCCCTCAAAATAGGTCTTATTAACGAGGCAAGTGAATCTTTCAACATCGTATTAACAATGAAAATCACGTTTTTGCCTTTAGCGTTTTTTAGGGTTTGTTTTATCGCAGAAATTTTGGGTGTACAATAATAGTATTTGAAATCACCGTAACTGTAACTTCTTGAAATAAATCCTACTTGCTGAATACCACCGATTTGGATTATTACGGTTTTGCTTAAATCTTTCAGCGGTAAGAATTTAGAATCGTTTTTAACACAAGTTATTGATTTTGAGGCTACGGAAAATTCCAAATCTTCTTTGTTTAGACCCGAACCGTCCCAAAAATTCTCATAACTATTTTCCTTGCAACATTTTTCCCTTAAAATTCTTATGACCTTTTCGTCAATTTTGTTAGCTAAAATATGTTTTTTGTCTTTAGCTAACATTTTTTTGACTTCCGATAGAAATAAATCGGGGTTCAATTCACTGAGAATCATATCGTAGTCATCAGAGAGAATTGCGCCTTCTATTTCGTTTGTTTTTTGGATTTCGATAAATTTTTTACCGGAATCATAATCCAAATATTTGTTGATATTTCTTCCGTAAGTTCCTTTTACAAAGGATATTCCGATGCTTTTCAGGGTATCGGCGAGAGCGCGTGAAAAAATTTGTTTTAAAATAGAATCGCTGCCTGAGGCTTTTAATGCCAAAGGATTCATGTAATTTGGTAAATCATTCATCGGCGAGCTGACCTCGCAAATACTGATGAAAGGAATACCGAGTTTTTTGTTGGTATGAGCAATAACTTTTTTTAAATCCGAAAAACTTTCCGCATTAAAAAAAACACCTGAAGGCGGATTTTTAAAAAAATCCGGTGCGCGTCTTCTCGCGTCAAAAACATAGAGCTGCATGATTTTTTCTTCAAGGCTCATCGAATTGAAAATACTGTCGGCATATTCGTTTCCAGTCGGGTTTGGCACCGAAGATGGCGACATAGCGGAAGCTTTTCCGATAAAATGCATAAAAACGCAAACTATTAAAGCGGCTGAAAAAACAGCCGCTAAAACAACTGCCTTAAATTTGAAACCATTTTTTCTTTTCATTTCATTTTTACGGTTGAAAGAAAGCAGCTATCCCCGTAGCTTAAAAATCTAAAATTGTTGTCGAGCGCATAGCGGTAAATATCTTTCCATCTCTGGCCAACGGCAGCGGCAACAAGCAGAAGTAGCGTACTTTCCGGTTGGTGAAAATTAGTAATTATGTTATTAACAATTTTATATTCATAGCCGGGGCAAATCATTATTGAGGTTGATGCTTTGAATGTTTGCAAACCTTTTTTTTGTAAAAAAAACAAAACGGCATTTATAGCCTCTTGTGGTGTTGTTGAAGTTTTAGTTTCGTAACATTCCCACTGTGATATTTCTAAGCAATCCTCGCCTGAAAGAATTTTTACTCCGAACCAATATAATGACTCCAAAGTCCGTACCGAAGTAGTACCGACGGCGGTAATTTTTCCGATATTTTTTAATATTTTTTTTAGCGTTTCCTGACTTACTGAAAAAAATTCTCTGTGCATGGAATGTTCGCCGATAGTTTCGGTTTTTACGGGTTTAAAAGTACCTGCTCCGACGTGCAAAGTAAGGCTTGCAATATCGCATTTCAATTCTTTCATAAGGTTTTCCGTGAAATGCAAACCGGCGGTAGGAGCAGCCACAGAGCCTTTGAAATGAGAATAAACCGTCTGATAATCTACGCTGTCGGATTCTTCGGCTTTTCTGTTGAGATACGGTGGAATAGGAATGGAGCCGGCTAAATCTATGATGTCGGAAAATGTTAAACCTAAATTCCAAGAAAACTCGGCAATTATTTCCCCGCCCGAGACTTCTTTTTTTTCAGCCGTTAAAACAACGGTTTTGTCATGATAGGGAAATTCCCGTTTGAGGTTAAAATTTTTCCAACGTTTGAGATTTCCTGCAAGGCATTTCCATTGACACGAGGTTTTTGACGAAAAATTAGTGTCATAATCGGCTGGAAAATGCGGTTCAAGACAGAAAATTTCGATTCTTGCGCCGTTTTCCGTGAAAAATTCCAATCTTGCCGGAATTACTTTAGTATTATTTACAATCATAAGCGAGTCTTCTGCCAATAGGTCTTTAACATCGGAGAAAACGCCTTCCGAGATTTTATTATCTTTGAAAATCAACAATTTGCATTTGTCCCTTTCTTTAAGCGGGAACTTAGCGATTCTTTCTTCGGGCAGACTGTAAGTAAAGTCTGCAATCTTAATGTCTTTTTGCGTTATCATTCTTTATGAAAAAAAAATTTTAAAATTCAGCGCAAAATTACTAACTTTGACACACAATAAAAAACAATTAATGCCATGAATTTTAAAAAAGGTGATAAAGTAAAGTTTCTTAACGAAAATGATTACGGAACTGTAACGAGAGTTATGGAAAACGGTATCGTTATGGTACTCAATAGTGAAGATTTTGAAGTCCCGGTCAAGAATTCGGAATTGATTTTGGATCCTTCAGCTGTTAAACAAACGGAAAAAACTGAAGTTAATACAAAGGAAGTTTCAGCTTTTGTTTCCAAACCATCTTCTGTTGTTGAGGTTTCAAAACCTAGAGAGGCAGATAATTACGGAATATATTTGGGCTTTGTTCCAAGGGACGGAAAAGGAAGTTTGCAATCGGATTTGGATTTTTTTCTGATTAACGACAGCGGTTTCAAAGTTTTGTACAATTTGATGAGGCCGACCTCGGGTAATCTGTTTTCGGCTCAGAGCGGCATTTTGGAGCCTGATACGAAGGAATATATTCAGACTTTTGAGAGAGAAAATCTCAACACACTTTCAAGTGTTAAAATACAACTTTTGTATTCCATGGACACGCCTTTTTCGGTAAAACCGCCAGAGGAATACGATATTAAAATTTCGGCGCAAAAGTTTTTCGCCCTTAATTATTACAAGACCAATGACTTTTTTGACGAGAAATCAGTAATTATAACCGTGAAAGAGTCATCGCTTATGAAAGAAGCCGTTGAAAAGCTTAAAGTAAATGATTTCCAGAGCTTTGAATCAAAAAAAACGGTTAATAAAAAGCCTCAGAAAGCCTCAGAAAAGGAGATCGTAGACCTTCATTTGATGGAACTTTTGGAGGACGACCGCGGCATGGCTCCAAAAGAAAAACTTGATTATCAGATGAAAGTTTTCAAAGAGAAACTTGAGGAATATATCAAGAATCCGCACGTTAAAAAAGTGATTTTCATTCACGGTAAGGGCAACGGGACGTTAAAAACCGAAATCAGAAGATGTTTGGAACTCAATTACAGAGGTTATCAATATCAAGATGCCTCGTTTGAAGAGTACGGTGGCGGGGCAACATTGGTTTACGTTAAGTAAAAAGGCTGTAATTGTTAAATTTTAGTTGTTAATTTCCGATTTCCAAAAAATGGATTTAAATTTGCGGTAAATAACTATTAGAATCATTAATGTGAAAAAAATGAAATCATTGATAAGAAAATATTGTTTTATGGCTGTTTCGGCATGCGTTTTTTTTGCCGGGTGCAGCGGCACTCAGTCTCAGCAAAATACCGCAAACACGGGCAGCGATACCGTTAATAAAAGCGATTCTCCGTTACCGCTTGACCCCAATAGGGCGGCACTTGTAAAAGTCAATAACAAACTATTCAACGTACCCTCGCCTTTGCAATTGGCGGGACTTCTCAAAAAAATGAATCTTCCTTACAATAAGGAACTTTTAAATGATGTTAATAGCCGTTCCAATTATACTACGAGTTTTAAGCAGGCACTTAATACGGGTATTTACGGGGCAGATTTAGGTTATATTAATATTTATGAACAATTGCCTGATGCGGCGGCATATTTCGGAGCTATCAGACAATTAACCTCTGAACTCGGCATTTTGAATTCTTTCAGCGAGGAGACCATGAAGAGAATAGAACGCAATGCCGGTGACAAAGATTCGCTTTTGTATATTGCGTCTTTGATTTATAGGGAGTCTGATACTTACCTTATGAATTCGGAGAGAAACGAGACCGGTGCGTTGATAATTGCGGGCGGTTGGATTGAGGGTCTTTACCTTATGACTCATGCCAAAGCCGGAAATTCGAGCGATGAACTCAAGGAATTGATCGGACAGCAGAAACGTCCGCTCAACAATTTGATAGAGCTTTTGCGTCCTTATTACGGAAAGGTAAACGTTAATTATGATACGTTTTTGGAGAATCTTTCCGATATTGCAAACATATTTGACGAAATAAATATCAAATATACTTACAAATCTACCAAAACGGACGAGGCAAACAAATTGACGGTTATTAACAGTGAATCAAAGGCTGTTTTGGATCAGTCGCATATCGGAGCGATTACAAAAAAGATAGAAAAATTGCGAAATGAAATTATTAAATAAAAATTTTTAGTAGCATGAAAGCAATATTACCTTTAATCATAGTTTTGTTACAGTTTTTAGGTGCGAAAACCGCAAAAGCTCAAGCCGACACTTTGATGAAATTTTGTGCAAAACACATTACTCAAGATTATATCAGTGACGGACAAGTTTACCAGACACCTATTTCAGCTAACGAGTCAGCGGAATTTACGGTAACTTTTTATGGCGGAAGTACTTACCGTTTGGCGGCTTGTGCGGGTTTGGAAGACGGCAATTTGATTTTTACCGTTTATGACAACGACCGTAACGAACTTTTTAGCAATATAGACCATAACGATTCACCGTATTGGGATTTCAAATTTTCTTCAACAGTGGACTGTTATATTGAGGCACGCCTTTCCGATAAATCGCCTTACGACAGCGGTTTTGCGATTTTGTTGATAGGTTTTAAAAACTAAACGAAGATTTTTTTTATATAGAAGAAACTATTTTCCGCCATGAGTGAGAACATTTTAAAGGCTCTGATGCGGCTGTTCGCCATCATCGCTGTTTCCAAAGAACAGGCGGAAAATAGTACTTTGTCTATTGTAGAGGGCTTTTTGCGGCACGAGGTCAGTGTTGAGCAGATAGCGCATTATATGGATTTTTATAATCGGAATTATAAAAGTCTGAAAGAAAAAGCAGCAGCAAAAACAATTAGAAAATTTATAGCCTCGGCCAGTACCAAGATTTTGGTTATTTGTGAGGCTATCAACAAAGAACTTCTTCAGCGTCAGAAAGTTCTGATTATAGTCAGACTTTTGGAATTTATCAAAGGCAACAAATCGCAGGGCATTTCAGCTTGGGAGAAAGAATGTGTTGAAACCGTTGCGCAAAAATTCAATATTCCCGAAAACGAATACAAAAATCTTACGGATTATGTTTTCATGGATAGCGATATTCCTTGTTGTGAGGATATTTTGGTGATTGACGGCAAGTTAGACAACCCTTACAAGCTTTGCAAACATATTTACAACGAGAATTTAAACGGAGAGATTATCGTTTTTTCTATAAAATCCGTCAGAACCTATCTTTTTGTTTTTAGGGGCGAGATGAGTTTGACTTTGAACGGGCAAATGCTTAATCCTGAGAGGGTTCATATTTTTTCGCCGGGTTCATCCATAAGGGGTGGCAAAATCAATCCGGTTTATTATAGTGATGTTGTCAGCACTTTTAATTTCGATAAATCTAAAACCAGAATTTCTTTTGAGGCTGACAAAGTCGAATATATATTCAGCAACGGCACATACGGACTTCATCCGATGAGTTTTTTGGAAAAAAGCGGAAAACTTGTCGGCATTATGGGCGTTTCGGGCGCGGGCAAAACTACGCTTATGAACGTTTTGAACGGTAATCAAAAGCCTACAAAGGGTCATGTTCTAATTAACGGCATCGACCTTCATGACAACAACGGCGAATTGGACGGACTTATCGGCTATGTTTCGCAGGACGATTTGTTGATAGAGGAGCTGACCGTTTTTCAAAATTTGTATTACGCTGCAAAACAGTGTTTTTCAAATTATTCGAGATTTCGCCTTTATCGTATCGTGTTGAGATTGTTGAACAATTTAGGACTTTACGAGGTCAGAAACATGGCGGTCGGCAGCCCTTTGAACAAACGTATTAGCGGCGGACAGCGCAAAAGGCTTAACATCGCTTTGGAATTGATACGCGAACCCTCGGTGCTTTTTCTTGACGAGCCGACTTCAGGGTTGTCTTCGATGGATTCGCAAAACATAATGGACTTGTTGAAAGAACTTTCAATAAAGGGAAATCTTGTTTTTGTAGTTATTCATCAGCCTTCAAGCGATATTTTCAAAATGTTTGACAATTTGATTTTGCTTGATACCGGTGGTTATCTTATCTACAAAGGTGATCCAGTGGAGGCTGTAACTTATTTTAAATCATGTATTAAACAAGCCGACAGCACGGGAAGTGAATGTCCGACTTGCGGTAACGTAAATTCCGAACAGATTTTCAATATTATCGAAAGCAAAATTATTGACGATTCGGGTTGCCTTACCCAAACCAGAAGAATTTCACCAAAACAATGGAATGATATGTACATTGAGTCCGAAAAAAAGAAAAAAAGACATTCCGTTTTGGTGAAACATTTGCCTAAAGTAAAGTTTAAGATACCTAATTTTTTTAGTCAGTTTTTGATTTTTGTTAAAAGGGATGTTCTTGCGAAACTCAGTAATAAACAGTATGTTAGTGTTAATTTCTTGGAATCGCCGCTAATAGCGGTTATTTTGAGTTTTATTATAAAATATTACAATTTGTCTGACCCTAACGGTTACACTTTGTCAGGAAACGGAAATCTTCCGATTTATCTTTTTATTGCAACAATAGTTGCCGTTTTTGTGGGGCTGACAGTCAGCGCACAGGAAATTATAAAGGATAGGATGATTAGAAAGCGGGAGGCGTTTTTAAATCTTAGCAAAGGGGCATATTTGTCTTCTAAAGTGGCTGTCTTGTTTTTTATTTCGGCATATCAGTCCTTTATGTTTGTTTTGATAGGTAACGGCATTTTGGAAATTCATGACATGAATTTAAAGTATTTTTTTATGCTTTTTGCTGTCTGGGTGAACGCCAATCTTATAGGTCTTAACATTTCGGATGCTTTCAAAACTACTGTAACTATTTATATTTTAATACCTTTTTTGATAATTCCTCAAATTGCGCTTTCGGGCGTTTTGATAAGTTTTGACAAGTTGAATCCGGCAATTTCCACTCCGGGCAGAGTGCCTTGGTACGGTGATTTGATGGTTTCGCGTTGGGCTTTTGAGGGGTTGGCTGTTGAGCAGTTCAAAAACAACGTTTATGAAGCACCGCTCTATGCTTACGAAAAACAAATGCAGTATTCTTTGATTAAAAAAGATTTTTGGCTGACTGTTTTGGAAAACAAAGTTGCGTATTATGAAAGAAATTTTAGGGATATTTACAAAAAATCAATTATTGATGAAAATTTGAAAACCTTGCGTAACGAAATTGCTTCAGAAAATTCAGTTAACAAAACCGTTAAAGCGGATTTTGAACTTGAAAATCTTTGTTTTGAAAAAATCAACGACGAATTGTTACAAAAGTTAAAAACATATTTTCAAAATTTGCGTTCTTATTATACCATGTCCTACAAAGAGGCCTCAAGTGCAAAAGACACTTATGTTACGGGCAAACAGGCAACGGAAAACTCCAAAGAGGTGTATCTTAATTTGAAACGCAGATATTATAACGAGGCGTTAGCGGAATTTGTAACCTCGTCCAAGGAGACGGACAGAATCGTTGAATACGAAAACAGAATTTATCAAAAGACAAATCCCGTTTATTTAGACCCTCAAGGCGGATTTTTGAAATCGCATTTTTATTCGCCGGTAAAGAATTTTTTGGGTTACCGCATCGAAACTTTTTGGGCAAATCTTTGTGTGATTTGGATTATAACGGTGATTTTGTACATAACATTGTATTTTGGAATTTTGCGAAAAATTTTGCTCCGTTTTGATGAGGTTGCACACGATTACGACGACAAATGTGAAGAAAAAATGATACTTCAAGGGCAGGCAAATGCTAAAAACAGGCGCAAAAAAATTTCCGATTTAAAAATTTTCAGATAGATGAAAACGGTATTTTCTTTTACGATTTTGATGTTAATTTTTTTTAGGCTTCATGCCCAAACACTTGAAATTCCGCGTATTATCTCCGTCAGCGTTGATACTATAACGGGTTATCCGATAGTTAATTGGACTATTAACGAGCCTGAGGAGGCTGACGGTTTTATCGTGAAAAAATTAATCGTTGGAGGGCAAGGCGTAATTTCGGGGACTTTCAACAATATAGCTGTTGTTTCTGACAATTCGGTTTTTTCGTATCTTGATGATAAGGAGTCTTTCGGCACGAAAGCAGAGCCTCAAAATAGGAAAGAATTTTATAGTATTTCTTCTTATAAAACTGACGAAAGCGGTCATCAAAGGCTCAGTTTGATGTCTGAGGCTGTTTCCTCGCAAACTCTTAGCGGGGATTTTGATTATTGTACGAATACTTTCAATTTTCAGTTTTCTGCAAATCAGGAAAGCGGTGCAAAAATCATGCACTATTGCCTTAGGACGGGTTTTCCTTTTTCTAAGAGGCTTTTAATAACGAAAGATACTGTTTGTAGTTTTCAATTCACTGATTATCAAGAAATAAGAAATTTTGCAATAGAAACCGTTTATAGTGATAATTCGTCAAGTTTTTCTCCGATTATAACAGTGAAATCTCAAGAAACAAAAATTCCTCAGACATTGGAAATTTCATCGGTTTCGGTTAATGATGACGAAAAATTAGAAATTAAATATTCAATCTCTGAGGGTTCATCCGCGGAGAAACTTTTTTTGCACCGCAATTCTAAAACGTTAGGGGAGGAGACCGCTTTTGAAATTTCTCCTAAAAGCGGCGTTGTTGTTGATACAAATGCCGTTGTATCAGAGGTTTATGATTATTCTTTGAAGGCTTTGAATAGTTGTAATGTTCCGATAAAAGAATCAGAGGTTCAGAACAATGTGGTTTTGAATGTTGTACAATCTTCATTCGGAAATTCAAATATTTTGACATGGAATCCTCTTAATAATTTCCAACCTTTAGAAATCGAAAAAACAGAAATTTATCGTTCGCAAGACGGCAGCGATTTGCAATATGCTGATTATGTAACTTATTATTACACAGAATATAACGAGTCTTTGTCGAATATAATTGCAAGTAGTGAATTGCATAAGGGAAATTTTTGTTATAAGATAAAAATTTTGAAAAAAAATCAAGATGATTTTGTTTTTTCAAACCTTGCTTGTATAGATTTGGAAACAGTAATTTATATTCCTAACGCGCTTAATCCCAAGTCTTTGAATTATGATAACAGAGAGTTTAAGCCGAAAGCCGATTTTCTTGAAGATTATAAATTGGTGGTTTATGACAAGAAAGGGGAGGAGGTTTTTTTCTCTGATGAAATTTTAAAGGGTTGGGACGGTTATAACCGGCAGGGCAAACTTTGCGTGCCGGATACGTACATTTATCAAATCAGTTTTAAAAATTCTTCAGGCAAAATTATTCATAAAAACGGAGTCGTAAATTTGGTTTATTAATTCGTATCAAATTAAAATTTTTTATTATTTTTGCGCTGTAATAATTAAAAAAACGTATTAATATGAGAGATTTTTTAAAGATAGTGGGTGCTGTTTTGACGGGTTTGTTCCTTTGGGGCATTATATCAACTGCATTAACATTCATTTTTTTTATTGGTTGTATTTCTGCTCTGAGCAGCGGCTCTTCAAAAAACACAGAAACGGAAATTGAGAAAAATTCTATATTGAAACTGAATTTGTCCCAAGCTATTTCGGAGCGTTCTAAAATTGATTATTCTGCGTTTTACAATTCGTTTTCGTTAGAGCGTTTAGAGACTTTGGGACTTGATGATATTGCAAAAGCCCTTGATAATGCTGCTGAGGATGATAATATTTCAGCTCTTTATGTGAATCTTTCACAAATGGGGGTTCAGGATATTGCCTCGGCGGAATCTATCAGAAAAATGATTTTAAAGTTTCGTGAAGTTTCAGGTAAACCTACTTTTGCTTTTGCTGATTCTTACGATAATATTTCTTATTTTGTTGCCACGGGTTGCGACAAAATTTATATGAGAACTCTTGGTGATTTTGTTTTCAACGGACTTTGTTCGCAAAGTATTTATTATAAAAATGCTCTTGATAAATTTGGTGTTGAGGCTCAGATTATAAGACACGGAAAATTTAAAGCCGCTGTCGAACCTTATATGCAAGATAAAATGTCAGATGCAAATAGACTTCAAATTCAGACTTATCTTTCTGATATTTGGAAAGTTATGGTTGAAAATATAGCCTCTTCGCGCGGAATCTCTTCTGAAAAAATTAATAAATATGCTGACGATTTGTCGTTGTATTCAAACGACGAACTTTGCGTTTCTTCAAGTTTGCTTGACGGCGTAATTTTTGAAAACGATTTCGACAAAATTGTTCAAGAGGCTGCAAATCAAAATGTTGAAAGTGATATAAAAGTTGTTTCGATTTCAGAATATTGCGAATCTTTGACGGAAGGGTTCAATACTAAAAATATTGCCGTTATTTATGCTGTCGGTGAGATTAATTCAGAGGAATCTTCTTCTGAGGATATTATCACAAGTAGTGCAACCGTTGCGGCGATTGACGAGGCTATGAACGATGATGATGTTAAAGCCGTAGTTTTGAGGGTAAATTCTCCGGGTGGCTCGGCTTCTGAGGCTGAAATTATTTACAACGAACTCAAAAAATTGAAAGAGAAAAAGCCGCTTGTTGTTTCAATGGGTGGTTATGCTGCCTCCGGCGGTTATTATATTTCAGCACCGGCTGATTTTATTTTTGCCGAACCTACCACGATAACGGGTTCTATCGGCGTTTTTGGTTTGTTGATTAATCCCGAAAAAATCATGAAAAACACTTTAGGACTTAATATTGAAACTGTTTCAACTAACAAACATTCAGATTTTATCTCAGGCTTGACATCAAAAGACAGCTACGAATTGGCGGTGATGCAAAACTCGGTTGAAAAAGTTTATTCTATTTTCCTTCAGCACGTTGCTCAGGGCAGAAATATGAGTATTGCTGCCGTTGATTCTATCGGTCAGGGACGTGTTTGGACGGGATTTTCGGCTCAGAAAATCGGTCTTGTGGATTCTCTCGGCTCTCTTGAGGATGCTATTGTAAAGGCGGCTGAATTAGCAAATTTGAAATATTACGATTTCAAATCATTACCGAAACAAGAAGATGATTTTTCAAAGATTTTTTCTGATTTGATGGAAATTTCTGCGAAAAAAATTTACGGGGAAGAGGTTTATTTTCAGAAAAAAACTCTTGAAAAATTTTCAAGATTAAAAGGCGTTCAAGCATATCAGCCGAAAACGAAAATTTATTAACAAAGAAATGGAAAAATTTTACGAACTAATTGACGTAGAACCTTTTTCTTACGGAATAGATTTCAAAAATAAAATATCTTTTTCCGTAGAAAAAGGCGAAAATCCCACTATTATAGGCTCTAACGGTGCAGGAAAAACCAAACTCGGCGAACTTTTATGCGGAAAAATTGTTGTCAGAGGCGGCAAAATGCGTTTTTCCTTTTTGCCGGAAGGCGTGAATTATGTTAAAGGAAAGGTTGTTAAGATAAGTTTTGAATCAGCTTACACGATGGCTGATTATTCAAATATGTATTATCAGCAGCGTTTTTCTGCTACGGAAAACGAATGGAACGCCCTCGAAAACAAAAAAATTCCGACTGTAAAAGACCTTTTGGACTCTCTTGAGGGTCAGGACAAGGAGTATTGGATTAACAAATTAAGACTTTATGATTTGTTTTATAAGACCTTGATAATGTTGTCTTCGGGAGAGTTAAGGCGTTTTTTGATTGCTAATATTTTGATAAAAAAGCCCGAAATTATAATTTTTGACAATCCTTTTATCGGTCTTGACAAAAAAACTCGCGAGGATTTGAATGCACTTTTTCAAGAAATTGCACCGAATCAGCAAATGGTTTTTATCGTGCCTGATATTAAAGAAATTCCAAAAGTTTCAAAATCCGTTATCGCTTGCAAAAATCTTGAATATTTTCCTAAAATCTCGAAAGAGGCTTTTTTAGCGGATCAAGAATTTCAGGATTTTATTTTTGAGGACAATTACGATGGCGACATGAAACTGCCTGAGCCGTATCACAAAGAGGATAGAAATTTTAAATACGCTGCGGTTTTAAATAAAGTCAGCATCAAATATCCTAAACGTACACTTTTTGAAAATCTTGAATGGAAAATTCAAAAAGGCGAAAAATGGTCTTTGTCAGGGGCAAACGGCAGCGGAAAATCAACGTTACTGAGTCTTATAACAGCCGATAATCCAAGGAGTTATAATATGGACATAACGCTTTTTGATTTTAAACGTGGTTCGGGCGAGAGTATTTGGGACATAAAAAAACGTATCGGATATATTTCTTCGGAAATGCACCTTTATTTTCGTGAAAATCAACCTTGCAAAAAAGTTGTGGCTTCAGGATTGTTTGATACTCAAGGACTTTTCCGTCAATGTACGGATGAGCAATTTGAAAAGGCAGTTCAGCTGATGAAAACTTTCGGAATCGGACATTTGGCTGAAAAACCGTTTTTAAAGACATCCGACGGTGAACAAAGACTTGTTTTGTTAGCAAGGACGATGATTAAAAATCCTGATTTGCTGATACTTGACGAACCGCTTCACGGGTTGGATAATGTTAATAAATCGCGTGCAAAGGAGTTGATAAATCAATATGCCGCTCAAGAGGATAGAACATTGATTTTGGTAACGCACAATCAGGATAATATTCCGAGTTGTATTAACAAACATTTTTTTATCGAAACATTTAGCGTAAACGATTGATTTATTAAAAAAATTTATAAATTTGTGCGCAAGAAAAATGAAAATAAAAAATATTAAAAGACTATGAATACATTCGGTAACATTTTTAAAGTCAGCATATTTGGAGAATCCCATGGTCAAGGTTTGGGAGTTGTGGTAGATAGTTGTCCTTCGGGCATAGAGCTTTGTGAGGATGATTTTCTTGAGGATCTTCAACGCCGCAAATCAGGTGCTAAAGGTACTACTCCAAGGCAGGAAGACGATTTGCCAGAAATACTTTCGGGAGTTTTTTGCGGCAAGACGACGGGTGCACCGATTGCGATACTTTTTAGGAACAACAATACAAAAAGTAAAGATTATTCGCAACTTTTTGATCATCCGAGACCGGGACACGCAGATTTTGTTGCGCGTGTGAAATACGGCGGTTTCAACGATTATACCGGCGGTGGACATTTTTCCGGAAGGTTGACTTTAGGACTTGTAGCAGCCGGTGTTATCGCAAAAAAAATTCTTAATCCTGTAAAAATCGAAGCCAAAATTCTTGAAATCGGCGGTACAACGGATTTAAACAAAGCCATAGAATTAGCGCAGCAAACCAAAGATTCAATCGGTGGAATTTTGGAATGTAAGGCAAGCGGATTGCCTATAGGTTTGGGCGAACCGTTTTTCTTGAGTGTTGAGTCGGCAATCAGTTCAATAGTTTTTTCGATTCCGGCGGTAAAAGGCATTGAGTTCGGAGCGGGTTTCAACGTTGCGAAAATGACAGGAAGTTTCAATAATGACTGCATTATTGATAGCAAAGGCACGACTGAAACAAATAACGCAGGCGGTATTAACGGAGGTATTTCAAACGGAAATGATATAGTTTTCAAGATAGCCGTAAAACCGACGCCGTCAGTATCGTTGCCGCAAGAGACTTACAATATCAAGGATAAGAGGGTTGAAGAATTGATTATAACAGGACGTCATGATTTGTGTATTGCGCTTAGAGTTCCGCCTGTTTTGGAGGCTGCTACGGCGATTGCTTTAGCGGATTTAAGTCTTATTGCACAATCAGTGAAAAGAGTTTTTTAATTCATAATCGAATGGGACAAAAATATTTTTTCGTATCGGATTTTCATTTAGGCGCACCAAACAGAGAGATTTCGCTTGAAAGGGAAAAACGTATAATTCGTTGGTTTGATTTTATAAGAGATGATGCCAAAGCAATTTTTCTTTTGGGTGATATTTTTGATTATTGGTACGAATGGAAGCATGTTATTCCGAAATATTTTTACCGTTTTTTTACTAAGATAGCTCAACTTAGGGAGCAGGGTATTGAAATTTATTATTTTACTGGTAATCATGATGTTTGGCAATATCATTATTTATCGGACGAGTTTGGCATAAAAGTTTATTCTGAGCCGCATTTATTTGACCTTGACGGCAAAAAGATTTTTTGTGGGCACGGCGACGGTTTAGGCAGTAATAGTTTTGGTTATGCTTTTATAAAATGGATTTTTACGAATAGGTTTTTGCAATTTTTGTTTACGAATTTTTTTCATCCGAATATTGCAATGCAAATCGGCTATTCGTGGAGTAAACGACGTCATCAGTACGAGCGTGAGACTTTTCCGTTTCAAGGTGAGAATGAGCATATTATAAAATATATACGTTCAATAATGGCGCAAACAAAAGCTGATTGTTATGTTTTCGGTCATAGGCACATTGAAACGGATATGTTTTTGGAAGCTAACGTAAAATACATTAATACAGGTGTTTGGTTTCGACAATCTCCGTATGCGGAATTGTCAGATGGCGAAATCAAATTGAAATATTTTCAAGGCTAAAAATATCCTTACCTAAATGTTTGTAAAAACACTCCGTTTGAAAGAAAATTTCAAGTGGAGTGTTTTTTATTTTGCTTTTAGTTTTTTTATTTCCTTGTCGAAGTCCGAAAAAATTGGTTGGGTCTTGTTGAATATGTTGTACTCTTTTTCGGCTTTGGCATCAGCCTCGGCTTTCGATATTTTGCCTTTGCCTTCCAAAATTTTGTAATTACGGAAGTTAAGGAAGGCGTTGACGCTATCCGAAAACTGCGACATACTGAAACTATGTTCATCTTCAATCAAATCTTCGATATAATCAAAGAATCCCGTAACAGCACGTTCCAATTTGCGAATCTCTTGTTCAGACAGGTAATTTTTGGCAACGGTAACATCAGATTTCAGAATTCTGCCCTCGGGTGCGTTCTTCCATGTAGTTAATCCCATGTGTTCTTTTGTGTGGTCGGCTTTGGTATAGATGATTTCTGCCGCAGTCTGTCCTGTGATGGCATAGTGAAAGCGGTTTTGAATCATCGCATAGAAATCGTGTGTAGTTGGAGAATTTTTGTCGTAGTCAATGCTGCATTCTGCATAGATGTCGGTAATTTGCTGCCAGATACGTCGCTCGCTTGCACGAATCGAGCGCACACGTTCCAACAATTCGCGGAAGTAATCCTTGTCGAACACTTGTTCTCCACGTTTCAATCGTTCATCATCAAGGACAAAACCTTTTCTTATAAACTCGTTGAGAATCTTGGTCGCCCAAATGCGGAACTTGGTTGCTCGCGCTGACGACACACGGTAGCCGACGGCAATAATGGCGTCGAGGGAATAAAAAGAAGTAGTTACGTGTTGTTGCTTACCCTCAATAGCACCATGCTGAGTGGTTATTTCCATTTTGGAAATAACCACTCCAGCGTCAAGTTCCTTCTCGTCAAAGATATTTTTCAGGTGCTTGTTAATAGCGGGTACTCCGACACCAAACAATTGAGACATTGCTTTTTGTGTTGCCCAAATTGTTTCGTCTTTGATGACTACCTGTACCTTGCCGTCTTCCTCGGGCAGGTTGTATAGTATAAATTGAATTTCGTTCATTGTTTTTTATATATTCGTTGATAAAAATTAGATGTCGCAAAGTTAACATTTTTGGCAAACATTACAATATTTCCATCTTGAAACCTTTTTCCCTTTCCGCAAATCTTTTGGTCTCGATGATACACTCTATCGAATCGGTTTGAGGGTTTTTGAGTTTGTAAACACGGTCGGGAGTTTTTAGTGTGCTTTCACGGTCAACGATGTCGATGAATTTCTGCCATGTGTACACGTCAAATTTAGTGTATTGGAATGATATTGTCATCAGCGTGCCGTCTAAGTGAGTGGTGTATTTAGGAAGAACATCATCAGGTTCGTGCACCCAAGTTTGAAAAAAATCAAAATATTCAGGGTGTTTTTCTATATATTTTACATGATAACATTTATAATAATCAAAGTATAATGCTCCACCATCCATATCATAGTCCTGCTTGTGTTTATGAAGTTCTGTCCAATTACCAAGTTGACTATTCCACGGACTTGCTTCCTGAAAAAAAGCCAATATTTTTTTTAGATTGTGTTTTTCAGTGTCAACAGCCTCACGATAACAACGGACATAATAATACCCACCGAAAGCCTTGCCCGTAGATTCTGTATATGGCTCAATCTCTACTTCTCCGTTGTACATTCTGAATCCATCAAACTTGTTGTACAATATGTTTACGATTATTATTACCACACAGAGTGCAACAAACGAAAGAAATACCGTTTGGCAGCCCCATAGCCACGGGGAACGCTGTTTGAGTGGGGGGCGTTTGGGGTTAGTAGTCATAGTTGTGCGATGTTTATGATGTCTGAATGTTTGTAGATTATTTCTGTCACGAATGGATGACAGCCAAAACAATTCTGTAGTACGTAGAAAGCAGGAAGACTTTGTGTTAAAACTTTCTTATCCACGATGCCTTTGATGTCATCTTTGTCTGCACCATAGGTGTCTCGTATGAACATCTTAGTATTGACAAGATAATGATACGTGTCCATTCTATATATTTCCAATTCAACTTCTATCTGTTGTGTTCCACCCATCAGTCCGTAATAATCGAACTCTTTTATTTCTGAAAGGACACTGAAGTTTGGGCTGGGCATATCGTTATTTGCTTTGAAATATTCTTCAAGATTCTTGTCTTCATTGTGAACAATGAAATTGCCAACCGCCTTCAAATAAGTTCGCCAATATGTCTTGAAAGTTGGATTGATATTAAGTTCTGTAGAGAGATGGTGAGGCTCATCAAATGTGAGTTTCTTCTTCTTACCCATATAGAAGTTGGTGATTACTTCATCTGCTAATCCGTCCCTATTGGACAAAACATTTCTGACACCAGTAACCGGAGTTGATTCGTAAATGTCCTCACAATTTGACTGCCCACTATAATATAAGTTTTCCACTCTCTGTTTTTCCCAAAAGTTGAGTCCATCAATTTCGGCTAATTGTGATGGTGTCAGTCGTCGTGATTCTGCTTTTTGCATGTTTCCCCATTTCTGAGTTCCTTTGTACACCAATTCATACTGAGGATCAACATCTATTGTGTTTTCGTCATGTGGCAGGAGTTTTTTTCTCTCATCACCATCCGACATCTTTTCTACGATTTTTTTGAGTCCGCAAAGTCCTGCGCCAGCAATAGCACCGCCAGCCAAAACTCTTGCAAAATCACGACCCGTTTTAATTTTGCCTGTCAACCCGTGCAAAAGTAAATTAGCAAAGGCAGACCAACCAATGTATGCAATCCATGAATTTTTTTTAACTTTTTTCATATAATTATGTTTTGAATTACTAAGGTCAATCACTATGATTGACGATGCAAAGTTACTCCGATTTCAAGCATATTATCCCGTCAACATCCCGTAATTATCCCGTAATTATCCCGCTAATATCCCACAAATGGCAACAATTCGTCAAGTTTCTTCTCTAATTGTTCGGCACGCATATCCTTGTTACCCTCGTTGCCACCTAATTTGAGAGAAACGCTATTTCCTTTTCCCTTTCCTTTGACTTTAGCAAACGCTTTTTGAAAGATTTCCTCAATGTTGCTATTACTTGAATACTGTTTAATCCTCTTGAAAAATAGTACATGAGCAATCTTGTTTGTTTCAAAGTATGTTACTTTTTCTTCTTCTGGCAATCCATTTTCAAATAAATTATATAGATTTTCTGAGTAATATCCTTTATCAACGACAAATTTGATAAGTTCGCTAATTTTTTCGAAGTTTGTATGGTCATGGATTGTTATAAGTAATTTGTTGCTCCGAGTTCCGATTTCTTGTGGACATTCTTCATAGTTTACGTCAATATAATCGGAATCATTTTTTCCAATAGTGGTGAACATGAAATCATGAAATTGTTTTTTTTCGATAATGCTGTTCAAAAGGTCTTCAATTTCTTTCGTATGGTTACTTACTTCATCTTTGTCGATTATAGAACAATAATAGTCAAGTTTGTTGCATAATTGTTGTAACTCCTCTTCCGGCTTTTCGATTAATTTAGATATTATTTGTACATCGTAGAGAACTTCTATGGAGTTGATTTTTACCTGATAAAGCAAAATATCATTAATACGCATCAAAATCCCACTTTTGCAGAAAAAAGTATTTATTTGTTTTTTCCCGTCTATGCTCAATCGTCTTACCAACGCTCTGAAAGGCTGACAATCATTCTCATTTTTCAACGCATCATTTATTTCGTCAATGGTAAGTTCTTCGACATATTCTTTCATTATCCTGATAAGTTCACTTTGAGCATGTTTAGGTAATTGATGAAATTTTTGAAAGAAATCAGTTTCACTAATTGTTGCATAACCATTGGAGTTGCACTTTTGGTAGTTATTTTTGTTAATAATCTTTTTCGATAATAAGTAACGAAATGCCCTTACTACATGAAGCCTTTTTTGGTCTGAGGGTTCTGTGCAGTCGAGTAACAAGGCACATACAAAAAGTTCAACACCTTTGTTATCATTGCATAATAGTTCCTTTTCAAATTTATCTTCCATTTATTTGTTTAAGTTAATTATAAAAAAACTCCGCACAAATTCCCCTCTGTGCGGAGTTTTTTTTATTTTAAAATGGGTCTGCGACCCTATTTTACTTCTTCGTAATCAACGTCGGTAACGTTGTCGCCACTGTTGCCGGCATTATTGTTGTTGTTTTGTTGAGTATTTTGCTGAGGACCGGGTTGAGGACCACTTTGTGCACCTGTCTGACCTGCACCTGCGTTGTACATATCCTGACTTGCTGCTTGGAAAACTGTATTCAATTTTGCTGATGCAGCGTCGATTGCAGGAATGTCTTGACGTTTGTGAGCGTCTTTCAACTCGTTCAAAGCCTGCTCTATCGGGGCTTTCTTTTCTGCCGGAATCTTGTCGCCGTATTCTTTCAACGCTTTTTCCGTCTGGAAAATCAATGAATCTGCTTGATTGATTTTGTCGATTTTCTCTTTCTCGGCTTTGTCGGCAGCCTCGTTGGCTTTTGCCTCGTTTTTCATTCTTTCGATTTCGTCTTGTGAAAGTCCTGACGAAGCCTCAATTCTGATATTCTGACTCTTACCGGTTGCTTTATCTTTTGCTGAAACGTTCAAAATACCGTTAGCATCGATGTCGAATGTAACTTCAATTTGCGGAACGTTTCTCGGTGCTGGCGGCAAACCGTCCAAGTGGAATTTACCCAACGTCTTGTTGTCTTTGGCCATTGAACGCTCGCCTTGCAAAACGTGGATTTCAACAGAAGGCTGATTGTCAACCGCCGTGGTGAAAGTTTCAGTCTTTTTGCAAGGAATTGTGGTGTTGGCTTCAATAAGTTTTGTCATAACGCCACCCATGGTTTCAATACCAAGTGAAAGCGGTGTAACGTCGAGCAATACAACGTCTTTAACATCACCTGTCAAAACGCCACCTTGAATAGAAGCACCAACTGCTACAACCTCGTCCGGGTTAACACCTTTTGAAGGTTTTTTGCCGAAGAATTGTTCAACTTCTGCTTGAACAGCCGGAATACGTGAAGAACCACCAACAAGAATAACTTCGTTAATATCAGAAGGTTGCATTCCTGCGTCTTGCAAAGCCTGACGACAAGGAGCAATACAAGCCTTAATCAAATGATCGCACAACTGCTCGAATTTAGAACGTGTCAAGGTCAAAACCAAGTGCTTTGGAACACCGTCAACAGGCATAATGTAAGGCAAGTTGATTTCTGTTGAAGACGATGACGAAAGTTCGATTTTAGCCTTTTCAGCAGCCTCTTTCAAACGTTGAAGAGCCATTGCATCTTTTCTAAGGTCAACGCCGTTTTCTCTTTGGAACTCGTCAGCCATCCAATTGATGATTTCTTGGTCGAAATCGTCGCCGCCTAAGTGAGTATCGCCGTTTGTTGATTTTACCTCGAAAATACCGTCGCCGAGTTCAAGGATTGAAATATCAAATGTACCGCCACCTAAGTCGAATACAGCGATTTTCATATCTTTTCCGCCTTTGTCAAGACCGTAAGCCAAAGCCGCAGCGGTAGGTTCGTTTACGATACGACGAACTTTCAAACCGGCGATTTCGCCTGCCTCTTTTGTTGCTTGACGCTGAGAGTCAGAGAAGTATGCCGGAACTGTGATAACGGCCTCTGTAACCTCTTGACCAAGATAGTCTTCGGCGGTTTTTTTCATTTTTTGAAGAATCATTGCCGAAATCTCCTGAGGAGTATACTGACGGTCGTTAATCAAAACTCTCGGAGTGTTGTTGTCGCCGCGTACTACTTTATAAGGTACTCTTTCAACTTCT
>JAFYDK010000032.1 GCA_017544805.1 Bacteroidales bacterium
AATGGATTTTGAGACCGTTTACGCCACGCTATTAGAGCGACACGGCAAATATGCTGATGTGGTGAAAGACTCACGAGGTTTCGATTACTTGTACATAAAATTTCACGAAGGAGGAGTGATTTGCCTTGAACCATTCCGTTCGGGATATTACAGCTCCGGTTTTACTGGGTGCGAAAGTCTAATCACGGGCGATGATATTCCGCGTTTTTGCGACGTGGTGGAGTTTATCGCTACCCGCATTCCGATTTGGAAGCCCATCGTAGAGCGCATCACATTTGCGGTTAAGAAAGATCTTATGAAGAACAAGATTTCCGTTGCCGCCGTGGAAGCACTTCTCAAAGCAAAACTTACCCCCTTGGGACTGAAATACAATACATTAGTTAAGCGTCCAAGCAGCAATATAAAAGTAATATTAAGCGACAAAAAAGAAGTGAATTTTTATATTAAAAACGCAAAATTATTGGCAAATCCCGATGCTTTTATCAATGTTGTAAAAACCATAAACGACTTTGTAACCCAAGGCAACGATTTTAGGATAAAAAGATATTACAAAAGCAACGACAATCATTTTTGGATATAAAGAACCTTAACTAATTATGAATCAAAAAATAGAAAAGCCTCATTTCGCCAATATCGAAAATCCCGACATTGATTGGGCGGTAAGGTATTATACTGAAAGTTATTTGGAACATCCCGCTTGTACACAGGAAGTTTTGATAGAACAAATTTTGGGGCACATCATAACTTCTGCGGCGGGTGAATATGCCGAATTAAAAAAATATTCGAGCAACAAAAATACCAATAGACTTGTGGAAATTGCTGATTTTCTGCAATCTGAAATACCAAACGTGTCAGCAAAAATGTTAGAAACCTACAAAATGATGCTAACATTAAAATGCGGACTGCAATTTGAATTCTCACATTATTCGCGCACTGAGATTCGTTTTGTGCTTACTCATGCCGACGCATTTATGCAATGCGGGTCGCTCTCGTGGCAGAAAAGGCAATCGATGATAACATTTTTTACTTTTATTGAAGATAATTATTCACAGTGGAATGTAGAATTGCAGCGTTATGCGTTTGAACTATCGAAAGCGCGTATGACAGCAAAGATTGAGCGCACAGCCATTGACAGCCTTGTACTTCAAAAACTTAGGGACGAGGGCTTTGAATTTTATGTTACTTCGATGAAAGCCAACGACAAAATCACCGTAAAAATCAGCAAAAGTCAGAAAACAACTTTTTATCTTCCTCACAAAACTTTTGTAGAAAAAATTGACAAAGTGATTGCCGGAATTAAGGCCATAAAAGCATTTGCCGAAGAAAACGGACGTTTTTATGTAGAAAATATTGTAAAAATGGACAACAACCGTTGGGAAAAGTAATCTAAGTTAGTGTTTGTTGCGTTTTAATTCTTCCCTATAAAAATCTTTCACAGCGTCAGGCCCGTCCCACCAAAACCGAGATTTGGCATCCAAAAGCAAAGCACCTGTCCGAGACTGCAAAAATTCGGGCAAAACGTCGGATGGACAGCGGTTTTCTTCCTCTGCTATATCGTTGACTACCATTGCGATAAGTAAATCTATCGCTGCCTGAATTTTCTTTTTACTTACATACATTTTACTTTGCGTTGCCATAAAAATGTTAAACAAGACAGAGCCTTTTCGGTACGGAAACAAAATTGGTCTTTTAACCTTTCGGGAAGCAAAAGACTAATGCAAGTATTTTCTGCCTGCAATGAGCCTACCTTGCCGTAACCTCCCGACATATAGAGCATTATTGTGGCGTTTGTGTTGTCGTTGGCTATCTTGCCGCCAATAATGTCATAATGTTTGTAATCGCGCTCTGTCTGCGCAAATTTTCCGCTTTTACGATGCGCTACAATACATCTTAACCATTCAGAATCAGCCGTTTCAAATGTTTTGATGTCAAGATTTTCGATGGGAGAATATTTGAATGCCGACACAAAGCCAAAATCCTGTACCGAATCTATTAGAAAATTTTGATATGCTTTTTGCAAAGAGATTTTAGCAAAAGTATCTGCCTGCGCTTTATCCGTTGTCAGGTAAAAACCTTGTCCGAAATCTTTGTTTTTGGCACATTTGACAATATCGGGTTTAACGACTGCTGTATAACTGCCGTGATATAATATTGTCCCTTGTTTTAGTGCTTTAATCATAATTTTCTATTACTTTAACGTCAGCACCTTTGTTTTTAAGATAGTTTATTATATCATTAAAAACAGCCAAATCTCCTTCGACATGAAAAACTCCAAAAAAATTTTCAATATACTTAAACACGCCGTTTTCGTCAAAAAAACGTGCGACATGGGCGATGGTTGTTTTC
>JAFYDK010000033.1 GCA_017544805.1 Bacteroidales bacterium
AAAGGATATTCCTGTGGTAAAAGCCGAAATTGACACAGCCTTTTACGTAATCACCGGCGACAAACCCGTTATCGAAAAACGCCTTTTCCATATAACTATAACCGAAAAGAGTGTTGATTATAAGTTAGTAAAAACTTTGAGCAAAACACCGTTGGATATGGAATCTGCCGACCTTGTATTTCAAAATGGACGTTCGTTTTTGCTTAAATATAATCTTAATGGTTTAACATTTTTGCGCAAAACCGATACTCTTGGCAATGAAATTTATACTCGTAGGAGTGACGATTTTACAGTTGATAATTATGGTATATTGCCAGCAAAGGGCGTTGGTGTTTCTGATAAATCATTAACAGTAATTCCATGTATTCAAAATAAAAAGTATCGTTATCTATATGTTTACGGTGATGCCGACAGTATCAAAATTGTGATGGAGAGCATTAAGGATAAATAATTCAGGAAAAATGTGTGTTTATGGGATAAAAAAGTTAGGAAAAATGTGTGTCTGAGGGTTGAAATTGTTAGGAAAAATGTGTAAATTTGCACTGAAAATATAAGGAAAAATGTGAAATTTTTTACACAAACTACTGATTATGAAATTGTTGAGACGTAAAATAGATTTTTACTTAAAAAATTGGAAAAATAGTGCCGGAAAAATGCCGCTTATTATAAAAGGTGCACGCCAAATTGGCAAAACCGAATCAATAACTGCATTTGCCAAAAACAACTATAAAAGTGCGGTAATAATTAATTTTGCACTTCAAAACGAGTATAAGGCTATTTTTAACAACGGTTACGAAGTAGACAAGATAGTAAAAAACATTTCGTTGCTAAATCCCTCGTTGAAGTTTCCCGAAAAGGAAACAGTAATTTTTTTTGACGAAATGCAAGAATGCTCGGCTTGTGCCACATCGCTCAAAGCATTTAAAATCGACGGTCGTTACGATGTTATCTGTTCCGGCTCGCTTATGGGCGTAAATTACAACGAGATAGAGTCAAACAGCGTTGGCTACAAAGAAGAATACGAAATGCACTCGATGGATTTTGAAGAGTTTCTGTGGGCTAACGGATATTCCGACAGCCAAATAGAAGATTTGTATTTGAAAATGAAGATGTTAACGCCGCTTTCTGATTTAGAGATGAAAGTTTTTGGCGAAAAATTTTACGATTATATCATTACGGGTGGTATGCCGGCTGTGGTAAGCGAATTTGTCAATAATAAAAATTTTAGCGGAACTCTTAAAATTCAGCAAAATTTACTTCTTGATTATCAGGAAGATATAACTAAATATGCCATTGGTCTTGATAAAGGCAAGGTACGCAACGCTTTTAATCATATTGCTGTGTTTTTGGCGAAAGAAAATAAAAAATTTCAAGTTACAAAAATCGCCCGTAACGCCCGCAGTCGCGATTATATTGGAGTGGTTGATTGGCTCAACGATGCGGGTATAATTAATGTATGTTATTGCCTTGAAACGCTTTCGCTACCGCTCAAAGGCAACTATAATCCCTCTATTTACAAAATTTATTTTAAGGACACCGGTCTACTTACCGCTTCGCTCGACAAAGAGGCTCAAAACGACCTTCGTGCCAACCGCAATTTCAACACTTACAAAGGGGCAATTTTTGAAAACATTGTTGGCGATATGCTTGCCAAGCAAGGTTACGACCTATATTTTTACAAAAACGAAAAATCTACACTCGAAATGGATTTTTTTGTACGTGATGCCGTTTCGTTGATCCCGATAGAAGTAAAAGCCACCGACAGTTCCACAAAATCGCTAAACAAACTAACCGACGGCAAATATCCCGAAATTAAATACGGTATCAAACTGTGTAATAAGAATATAGGCTATAATGGCAAGTTTTATACCTTTCCCTATTTCTTGACATTTTTGCTGAGGAAATGGTTGGAGGAGAGGTAAACATTTCCGGGGAAATGGAGAAATTATTTGTCATCGTAATGACCGTATGCAGAAAGAAGTATTACAATTACCTCTGTATCATGTATTTCGTAAATCATACGGTGTTTGCGTGTAATCCGACGACTCCATTGTCCTGACCGGTCGCCTGAAAGAGGTTCGGGTTTGCCGGTACCTGTGCGGGGATGTTCTTTGAGTTCCTCTATTAACGATTGGGCTTTTTTGAATGCCTTGGGGTCGTGCAAAGCCAATTCTACAAGGTTCTCATCGGCTGTTCGGGTATTGACAATTTTATATTGCATAGCCACGTCTTCTTAAATAATCGGTAAGATTTTCATTTGGTAACATCTCATGACATTCACCTCTGTTGTATTGAGCCTTTGCTTCATCAACTCTCTGAAAGAATTCTTCTTTTGTCATCAAGGTTGGGTCGGCTTGTTTTCGTGATGCAGCAAGTTTTTTAACGTATTTAACAACTTTGGCAACGAGACTTTCATCGTCGGCAATTTCTCCCATAGCGCGGAAAAACTCCGCATTCATTTGTAATGCAGTCATTTTAATATCCTTTTTAGTTAACGCCGTAAAGATAA
>JAFYDK010000034.1 GCA_017544805.1 Bacteroidales bacterium
ACCGGCTTCAATAATGTCCACGCCGAGTTTTTCAAGTTGTTTAGCGACTTGAATTTTTTCGACGGTGTTGAGTTGACAACCGGGGACTTGTTCGCCGTCCCTTAAAGTAGTGTCAAAAATGTAAACTCTGTTATCCATATTAGTTAATTTAATGATAAATGACAAAATTGAAAAAGCCCTTCTCATTTTTAGTGGGAAGGGCTTTTGTAATATCTTTTGATTGATTTTTTAAGCATTTTACACTTAAAAACACGCTCCTCCGCTCTTAGAAAATACAATCTGAGAGAACCGTTAGGAGTAGAATTATGTAAAAAAATGCTTTCATAAATCGTTAATAACGGTGGCAAAAATAATCAACGTTTTTGAAATTGCAAAATTTTTATCGGAAAATTTATTAAAAAAAATCATGAATCGGATTTTTACATGCCTTGAGAAACTATTTTTTCCCCTGACAATTCTTTGTCGGGAAAATATCAATTCATAGTAGAAACAAAAATCTTTCTTATTTCACAAAAAAATACTATTTTTGCCGCGAAAAAAAAATGTGATGAAACGGATTTTAATCACCGGTGGAGCAGGATTTATAGGAAGTCATTTGTCAGAACTACTTTTAAATCAGGGAAATGACATTATATGCCTTGACAATTTTTTTACAGGTTCAAAACAAAATATCGTACATCTTATGGACAATAAGTTTTTTGAACTTATCAGACATGATGTCATAGACCCGTTTAAGGCTGAGGTTGATGAAATTTACAACCTTGCCTGTCCGGCCTCGCCCGTGCATTATCAAATCAATCCGATAAAAACCGTCAAAACTTCCGTTATGGGCGCAATCAATATGCTTGGACTTGCAAAACGCTTGAAAGTCAAGATTTTGCAGGCTTCAACGAGCGAAGTTTACGGCGACCCGCAAATTCACCCTCAAAGCGAAGATTATTCAGGAAATGTTAGTTGCATAGGACCGAGGGCTTGTTATGACGAAGGTAAACGCATTGCTGAAACGCTTTTTACAAGTTATCACAATCAAAACGGCGTGAAAATCAAGATAATACGGATTTTCAACACTTACGGCCCGAGAATGAACCCTAACGATGGACGTGTTGTTAGCAATTTTATAGTTCAAGCCTTAAAAAACAATGACATAACGGTTTATGGCGATGGGTCTCAAACGCGAAGTTTTCAGTACATTGACGATTTGTTGTCAGCAATGACAAAAATGATGGCAACTAACGACAATTTAACGGGTCCTATTAACATCGGAAACCCTGAAGAGTTTACAATCAGGGAGTTAGCCGAAAAAATAATTGATTTAACCGGCTCGAAATCCAAAATTATTTACAAACCTTTGCCAAAGGACGACCCCGTAAGGCGTAAACCCGACATCAGACTTGCTATGGAAAAACTTTCGTGGCAACCTTCAACGCCTTTGGACGAGGGTTTAAAAAAAACAATCGCTTATTTCGATGAATTATTAAAATCTTAAAAATATATGAACAACGCAATTTTACTGCTTCATTGTCCCGACAAACCGGGGCTTATTTCGGAGCTGACGAATTTTATAACCGTCAACAACGGAAATATTATTTATCTTGACCAATATGTTGACCACACCGAAGAACAATTTTTTATGAGAATGGAGTGGGAATTGGATAAATTCCTGATACCTCGTGAAAAAATTTCAGAATATTTCAATACATTATACGCCGCAAAACATCAAATGCAGTTTACGATTTTTTTCCGCGAACAAAAACCGAGAATGGCACTTTTTGTTTCCAAAATGTCGCATTGTTTTTACGACATCATGGCGCGTTACACTGCAGGAGAATGGGACGTTGAAATTCCGCTGATTATTTCCAACCACGAGGATTTGCGCCCCGCTGCCGAAAGGTTTGGAATACCTTACCACGTTTTTCCGATAACGAAAGACAACAAAGCCGAACTCGAACCAAAAGAGATGGAACTTCTTGAACAAAACAATATTGATTTTATAGTTTTGGCGCGTTATATGCAAATCATTTCCGAAGATATGATTAACGCTTATCCGCAGAGAATCATCAACATACATCATTCGTTTTTGCCGGCTTTCATCGGCGCAAAACCATATCATCAAGCATACACAAGAGGCGTAAAACTTATCGGGGCAACCTCGCATTACGTTACAACCGAACTTGATGCAGGACCGATTATTGAGCAGGACGTCGTAAGAATTTCGCACAAAGATACGATTCAGGATTTGATTAACAAAGGCAAGGATTTGGAAAAAATCGTTCTCTCTCACGCCGTTCAAAAACATTTGGAACACAAAATTTTAGCGTTCAAAAACAAAACGGTGATTTTTAATTAAATTTTTTTCTATATTTGCATAATAAAATTCTAAAAAGATATTTATTATGATAGCAACGGATTTAGAAACTTTTCATTTTCCAACACCGGAAACACCAGAGGAGGCGATGAAGGAAATGGAAGAAATAGAAGCCGAAATAAGGGCGGGAAAAGTTATAACATTGGAAGAATTTATGGCTCGTCATGAGAAAATGCTGTTGCAAAAAATTGAAAAATGACTTTTAATTTTCAAAAAAAGTATATAAAAATTATTGCGGCGGTAATCGTTTTGATTATTGCCGCAATTTTGTTACGCCCGAAAAATCCGTTCAAAGTGCCTTATTCTATGGTCGTTACGGATTCCTCCGGCGTCTTGCTTTCCGCGCATATCGCAAAAGACGGTCAGTGGCGGTTTATGGAATCGGACAGTGTGCCGTATAAATTCAAAAAATGTATAATTTGTTACGAGGACAAACGGTTTTATTATCATCCGGGAGTGGATATTTTTTCGCTTGTCCGCGCGGCTTATCACGATATAAAAAACGGTAAAATCGTCAGCGGCGGAAGCACTTTAACAATGCAGACAATCCGTTTGAGTAGAAATCAAGACCGAACTTTTACGGAGAAATTTATCGAAATTTTTTTAGCATTAAGGCTTGAACTTGGATTTTCAAAAGAGGAAATCTTAACGATGTACGCCTCTCACGCTCCTTTCGGCGGCAACACGGTCGGTCTTGAAACCGCCTCGCAAAGATATTTTTCACGCCCGGCAAGCACGCTTTCTTGGGCGGAAGCCGCAATGTTAGCCGTTTTGCCGAATAATCCCGCATTAATCCACCTTTCAAGAAATAGAGAAAAACTTTTAACAAAACGTAACGCTTTGTTAGATAAATTATTAGAAGAAAAAATTATTGACAAAGAAACTTGTGAACTTTCAAAAGATGAACCGATTCCCGAAAAACCTTTGCCGTATCCGGAACTTGCGCCGCACCTTTTAGCAAGAATTTCTCTCGATAAAAAAAATACTTCCAACATCGTTAAAACTACTTTGGACGGAAAACTGCAACGTCAAGTTATTAACATTTTGAACCGACATATTCAGAATTTGAGGATTTCGGGTATTAACAACGGGGCTGTTTTGGTTTTAGACGTTAAGACGGGAAACGTTTTGTCATACGTTGGAAATAGTAAAGCCGTTGATAATCAGGACGATGCTAATGACGTTGACGTTATAAATTCCGTCAGAAGTACGGGCAGCGTTTTAAAACCGTTTCTTTATTGTGCAATGCTTTCTGAGGGCGAAATTTTGCCGAAAACTCTCGTTGCTGATATTCCGATGCAAATTTCGGGTTATATGCCTAAAAATTATCGTCTTACATACGACGGCGCAGTAAGCGCAGACAAGGCTTTGGCAAGGTCGCTGAACATTCCCGCCGTAAAAATGCTTCAACAGTACGGCGGCGAAAAATTTATTTCAGTTCTTAACAAACTTAAAATTTCCTCTGTTAATAAACCTGCTGATTATTACGGGCTTTCATTGATTCTCGGCGGTTGTGAGGCTTCGCTTTGGCAACTTTGCGGCGCGTATGCTTCCATGGCACGGTGTCTTTATAATTATGTCAAAAACGAAAACAAATACGACGAAAACGGATTTTTTCAGCCGAATTTTTATTACGGTAAAAAATATAAAAATTTAGGTTTTAAAAATTCAAATTTCCTTTCTGCCGGAGCAATTTATTTGACATTCAAGGCATTAACGCAAGTTGAACGACCCGAAGAGGAACAATCGCATGAAATGTTTTCTTCGGATAGGGTAGTGGCTTGGAAGACCGGAACGAGTTTCGGTTTTAGAGATGCTTGGGCAATCGGTGTTACGGGAAATTATGTCGTAGGCGTTTGGACAGGAAACGCTGACGGCGAAGGCAGACCTGATTTAGTTGGAATTAAAGCCTCTGCACCGATACTTTTTGATGTAATTAAAATTTTACCGAAAGATAATAAAACTTTTCCTGTACCGTATGACGATTTAATGAAGGTAAATGTTTGCAAACACAGCGGATATTTAGCGGGTCAAAATTGCGGTGAAATTATTGAAGAATTAGTGCCTTGGACACAGAGCAGTTCAAAACTTTGTCCGTATTGCCGTTTGGTGCAATTGGACGTTACTGAAAATTTTCGCGTAACATCTGACTGTGAGGCTGTTGAAAACATCGTCAATAAAAAATGGTTTGTTTTGCCGCCGGCGATGGAATTTTATTACAAAAAACATAATCCCGATTATAAAATTTTGCCGCCTCTGAGGGATGATTGCAAAAACGATAATCAAGATTTACCGCTTCAAATAATTTATCCAGATAACGGCGCAAAAGTTTTTTTGCCGAAAGGTTTTTCCGGCGAAATTCAACCGATGGTTATTGAGGCGGCTTGCCGTAGAAATAACGGAAAACTTTTTTGGCATTTAGACGATAAATACATCGGTCAAACTTTAGGACAACATTCTATTTCTGTTTTGCCGCAAAAAGGAAAACACGTAATTTTAATAACGGACGAAGACGGAAATACTTTTAGACGGAGTTTTGAAATAATTGACAGGTAGAGCCTAAATTTTTTCTTTAGGCTCTACGAAAGTAAAAAGTCATTCTTCTTTTTCGTTTTTGAGTATTTTCTTTACCAAATCGAATTGTTTTTCAAGTCTGGTGATTTCTCTTTGAAGTTCGTCGCACTTGTCAAGTTCTTCTTTTTCACGAACTTCGTTAAGAGAATCTACAACTACGCCGACAACTAAGTTTACCAAAATATAAGCCGCCAAAAGCACAAACGATACAAAATAAATCCATGCGTAAGGATGTTTTTCCATAACGTTAGCCGTTATTGCAGACCAATCGTCAAGTGTCATAATTTGCGTTAATGTCAAAAACGTAACATGAAGACTTGAAAATTTATCACTTGCATCTTTGAACATTTCAACACCGATAATTCCGTAAATGTAAATCAGCAGAATGAAAAACAATGCCGTCCACGAAATCTGAGGCAGGGCGTTAACTAAAGCATAAAACAATCTTTTCATTTTGTCTACGCCCGAGACCACGCGCAAAAGTCTTAACTCTCTTAAAATCCTTATCGCACGCGCTCCGATAAAACTTTCTAAGCCGGAGAAAAAACTCAATGATGAAATTATTGTTACAATCAAATCGAAAATATTCCAGCCTTTGTCTTCGTCGGTAAAAAATGTCCAAACTTTTTCTCTCCAAAAAAGACGTATGAGAATTTCAATTATGAAAATTATTATGCTTAAATCGCAAAAAAGGTTCAAATAATGTTCTTCTGCCGAACTATCATCAAGATAAGTCATTGCTCCTGCGGCAATTGCGTTGAGAATAATTAAAACCGTGATGAAATTATCACCGATTTTGGCGAGTTTTTTCAAAAGGTTGTTTTGGTTGTCCTCAGGGGCTTTATCTTGAATATTTGTTATTGAAAGTTTTTCCAAATTGCCGTTATAATGACTTATTTTGCCGTTTTCGAGAAAAATAGCCTCGTTAGAGTCAATTTTTATCAGTTTGCCAAAATCTTTGAAATAAGAGCCGGAGTTTTTGCCGTTATAATCAACAAAAATATATTTTTCAGGAGTTTCAACGATGAAATACTCGTCACAAAAACCTGCTAAACTGCCTTTAAACACATTGTCAAACTCCGTTTTGAGTTTGCCGTCATGAGCGTATACTTTAATTTTATCGCCCGAAATGTCTACGTAAGAAATTTTCATGTGATATTTTCTAAAAAAACAATGCAAATATATAATTTTATAATTAATTTTGCCGCCGAAATATTTATTTTTTTTTAAATTTTGATTTAACATGAAAAAAATTTTATCAGTATTGACGTTTTTAGCCGTTCTTTTTTGCGGCATAAACGAAGTTTCTGCACAAGGTAGTGCATTTCCTAACGGTACGCTCGGTATCAATCTTGGATTCGGATGTGGAAATTCTGATTGGGGTGGATATGGTTATAACAATCACCACAACAGTTTCTTTGTTCCTACTTTTAATGCAGCTGTTGATTACGCATTTTTAGGTAATGTTATTAACAGTCATGGTTCTATCAGTGGCGGTGGATATTTCGGTATCGGTTGCGGACACGAAAAATGGGATGGAAATAAAAACAAAGATTTTCGTTTTAGACTCGGTACAAGAGGTGCGCTTCATTATACATGGGTAAACAATCTTGATACGTACGCCGGAATTGCTTTAGGTTATCGTCAAGATTCATACAAATATATTGAACCAAACGGCACTGAGCATCCATATGGTCCTTTCGGTGATTTTGATTGTTTCGGATTTGCTGGTGTGCGTTATATAATGGGCAGTTTTGCAATTTTCAGCGAATTGCAGACAACAAATTTCTCATATTTCCAAATCGGTATTTCATTTGTATTTTAAAAGATAAAAAAAGGGATGCTGTTTTTGGCATCCCTTTCTTTTTTGCTTAAAATATACCAACTTTCTTTGTTAAATTTCCAATTCTGACAATATAAATTCCTTGTTTTTCGATATAAATTTCATTGACATTGGTGCCTGAAAAAACTCTTCTGCCCGAAATGTTGAAAACTTCAACCTTGCCTTCGTAATTTTCAATTTTAATCGTGTGGTCATAACTGTAAACGTTGTCAAGACGTTTTTTAACTGTTTCAACGGGAGTTTCGGTTTCTATGATTTCGATTTCATAATTGTCGCTGACTCCGCCGAAACTTACCTCCAATGTTAAAATGCCGGGGAGGGACGAATCAAAATTTTTAACCATTTGAGCTTTTAAATCCAAAACATCTTCGCTGCCGTCTTCATAAACGATGTAAACTCTTCCGCCCGTAACATCCAAAGTCTCGTCTTGATTGTATGAGGTTTTATTTGGAGTTTTATGAATTTTTAGCGAAGTAACTTTGCTGTTTAAAGTGGTAATTTCAAGGTCAAAAGTTCTGCCTAAATATGTTACGGTTGCGGTTTTTGCACCGATTTCCTCGGTCGAAAAACCTGAAATCATATCTGAGGTCAAATCTATAGCCTTATCGAAAGTTCCGTCGTTGTAAGTTATCATAACTTGGGCTTCTTGAGGATCGAATTTTTCGCCTTTTAAATATTCTGTTTTTGGAAGGGGATAAACTTTGATGCCCGTTTCCGATTTATTAACTGTTATTTGATATGCTACGGATTTGCCTAAATATGAAATTGTTACGGTAAATTTTCCGCCTTTTTGGGTGCTGAACCCCGAAATCATATCTGCCGTTATGCTGACATCTTTTGTTGTTTTGTCAGAAAAAGTTGCTGTTATAACTCCGCCTGTAACATCAAGTTTTTCGCCGACCTCATAAACTGTTTTTTTAGGGGTGGTTTTTAGTTTTAATGTTGTGATTGTTGTATTTCCGTTAGTATTTTGGGGGCTGACGGGTGCAATTTTTTCAACGATGTAACCTAATGCGCCGACTAATCCGCAGTTGTAATCAATACCGCCTTCGTTTACCATGTAATCTGCCTCAGGGTCGTATTCTCCGTCATTACAAGAGCCGCCTATGAGATAACCGAGCTGCATATATTTATAATCGGATGTAATTTTTTGTGCTGCCGAATTTTCATCACCGGCATCGGAGCGGTAAAAATTTCTGTGATGAGGTTTTTTAGGAAAATTATCCGTGCCGAAACCGTTGAGGCCGACAACATACGAAAACTTTTTGGTATTGTTGCCCAAAATGTATTCTACTGTACGCAAAACCGTTTCGTTTATATTGGTTTCTCCTGATAATTTAGAATTCAAAGCCAATGAAAAAGCTTGATTTGCAACATATCTTAACGCACCCCAGCCTTCCCATTGAAGTACCTTATTTTGAGATTTTGAGGAATATTTTTCGGCTAATGTTTTAAGAGCGTTTTTGGCTTGTTGGTAATATTTTCCGCTTTCTCCTAAAGCAGCGCAATACGCATAAAGTGCAATATCTTCTGTGTTGTTATAACACAAAACATGATTGTGATTATATTCGTTAATCCAATTAGCCATATATTCTTCGCATTTATTCAGATAAGTCTTGTTTTTGGTTTTGCGGTAAAGTTCGGCGCAAAGTATCGTTAAATCAGGCCAATATTTCTCCTTTGCCGGATAGAAATTTCCAAATGCTGTTCCTGAATTACCCATTGCGGTTTTGGTTGCAAAATCGTATGCAATTTTGGCCTTTTCTTGACATTTGTAAGCGTATGCTACGTCATAATCGTTGTAAAGTCTGCTCATTGAGGCTAATGCCGCACCTGCAAGGGCTGCCATTGAAGTTGCATATTGTGTGGCTTTGCCGAAATCTCTCGTTCCGTTATTTTCTCCACCTTCGTTTTTTGGAAGTCCTGATTTAAAAACTGAAGTACACCATACAGCGTGATCATAATTACCGTTACCTTTTTCGTAATAAAATGTTTTATCATCTTTAACGGCTTTTAGTATAAAATCCGTTGCGTATTTACATTCGTTAAGGATGTCGGGAATATTGTCGGATTTGCCTTTTTTACCCTCCCAATTAAAATTATTGGACAAAATATAACCTGAATATTTTTCTGAATACAAATCGTTAAAACCTGAGGTAAACTCGCTGTAACCGAGCAGTAGCATATACACCGAATAATAAAACGTCTGACCGAAAAGACAAAAATCTCCGCAGTCAAACCAACCGCCGGTTAAATCATAATCTTGGTCAGCATCTCTTGTAAAAGATTTTCCCGCTATGACGTATTCTGCATTGATATTCTTTTTTAACCAATCTGGGGCGTCGCTTCTATTGTAATTATAATCGTTGATAAGCCAATTAACGCCTTCGCCCATGCGTTGTGCTCCGTAAAAACGGGTTGTCATCCAAAGTGCTTTCTGATATTGTTCTATCTCAAACGTAAGTGTTTGAGAATAACTGTTAAAACAGAAGATAAGAAGTAGAAAACCGAATATGATTTTTTTCATTTGAGTGTTTTGATTTTTTATTTCAGCACAAAAATAGTTCATTTTATTTTTATTTATTGTTAATTTTTCTTCACTTTATAATATTTTTTCTCCAAATCGCAAAAAATGATTAGTTTTGCGCAAAACTTTTACGTTATGTCAGCTAAAATAAAAATACTTTTTATCATTAACCCGATTTCAGGCATTGGGAAGCAACGTAAAATAGAAGGCTTGATAGAAAAAAATTTAAATAAGGAAAAATTTGATTATCAGATACGTTATACGCAATATGCCGGTCATGCAACAAAGATTGCCGAAGAATCAATCGGAGTTTTTGACGTTGTAACGGCGGTAGGCGGCGACGGTTCTATTAACGAAATAGCAAAAAAATTAGCAGGGACGGAAACAGCTTTAGCTATTATTCCGTGCGGTTCGGGAAATGGTTTGGCTCGGGCATTAGGTATTCCTGTGATGCCTAATTTAGCGATAAAATATCTTAACAAGGCTGAATTTAAGATGATTGACACTTGTGAGGTGAACAAAAAATTTTTTTTATCGCTGGCGGGTGCCGGTTATGATTCGCAGGTAGCAAGGCGTTATCAGTATTTGGAGGGCAGAGGTTTTAAAACATATTTCAAAGCCATTTTAGGTTCTTTTTTTAATTACAAACCGTTGGAGTATACGCTGAATATTGACGGAAAAATTTTAGTGCGTAAGGCTTTGCTTGTAACTGTATGTAATTCTTCTCAATACGGTTACGGGTTTAAAATATCCCCGAATGCGGAGTTAGACGACGGTTTGATGGATGTTGTTATCGTAAAAAAGCCTCAACTTTGGAGAGTTCCGTTTGTTTTGCTTAACGTGATGTTGGGCAGAGCACACAAATCAAAATGTTTTGAAATAATTCAATGCCGGAAAATCGAACTTATGGGCAACAAAAAAGGTTGGGTAAATCTTGACGGAGAAACTTTGAAATTGGACAAAAGTCTTGAATTTGAAGTAAAAGAAAGAAATATAGTTTTGTTTTGTCAGCCGTCATTGTTTTTTAATCCTAACGAATTGATGAAAAAATTTTTGGAAAAAGCCCGTGCGAAGAGTTCGTTTTTGTTTCAACAGTGATGAGTATTAATTTTAAGTAAATTTTTTTAGATATGAAAACAATTATTCAAAGATTAAAGGCTTGGCTTTCTTCGTTATCTTTTAAAACGGGAGTTATTGTGCTTTTGATGTGCATACCGTTTTACATTTTGTCGTTTGTGCAGTTTTCGTTTGATTTTTTGAGCGTTTCTGCCAAAAGTGTTTTATGGGTTGTATTATTCGGACTTGCAAAAACTTTTCAATACGGCGGTTTAACAATACTCGGAGTTGAAGGCATCAAGCGATTAAAACAAAGATTTTGTAAAGCATAAAAAAGTAAAAAAAGGTTGTTCATTTTTTGGGGGACAACCTTTTTTTCTAAAAAAATACTAATCCAAAGGAATCTGCTTATTGAAACTTTTATCTCAAAAAAATCCTAATTCGTTGTATAAATTAACGTTTTGAACCTCAAAAAACTGTATAAAATATGAATGTTTATGCAATTTTAGGTGTATTTTTGAATAAAAATTCAGTTTTTTAGGGGCGTAACTTTTTTTGTAACAATGCGTTAAAAAAAATACAAAAAAAAGTGTAATTAAATTTGGGTTTTTTGCTGAAAAAAAGTTACTTTGCAGCGTTTTTTATAAATAGTAAAATAAAAAAAATCAAACATAAAAAATGGATACCATTATCGTAAGAGTCGCCCGCGAAAATGACGGCAAATATGCTCAGGAAATCGTTGATGAAATGGCTTCAAGCGCAAAAGCACGCGGAACCGGCATTGCAAAACGTACACCCGAATACGTTGCCGGAAAAATGAAAGAAGGCAAAGGTGTTATCGCCCTAACCGAAAATGGTCAATGGGTAGGTTTCTGTTATATTGAGAGTTGGGGACACGAAAAATTTGTGGCTAACTCCGGTCTTATTGTCAGCCCTAATTTTAGAGGACGCGGCGTGGCTAAGGCTATAAAATTCACCGCTTTCAGACTTTCAAGAAAAAAATTTCCGGGTGCAAAAATTTTCGGTCTTACAACGGGTTTGCAGGTTATGAAAATTAACAACGAACTCGGTTATAGTCCCGTTCCATTTTCGGAACTCACTGACGATGACGAATTTTGGAAAGGCTGTTCAAGTTGTGTCAATTTCCCGATTCTTACTTCAAAAAATCGCAAAAACTGCCTTTGTACAGGTATGCTTTACGACCCCGAATGGGAAAAAGAACGCGGTCCGAAAGATTGGAACAAACTCTACGAAAAAGCAAATTTCAACGAGAAAAACGTTGTTATAGAATTTGAATAATTGACAATTAACAATTGACAATTGACAATTGACAATTCAGAATTGAAAATTGAAAATTGAAAATTTGGAATTAATTAAAACTCCTAAATAATAAATGAAGACATTAGTAGCATACAGCGGCGGATTGGACACTACATGGGTTACAACGTTGCTTTCTTCTAAGGGTGAAGATGTTACAGCCCTTATGATTAACTCAGGCGCATTTTCTGACGAAGAAATTGCGTCAGCAAAAGACCGCGCATTTCAAGGCGGTGCAAAACATTTTGAATGTATTGACGTGTCAAAAGAGTATTACGACAAAACCGTTAAATACATGATTTTCGGCAATATGCTCAAAAACAATACTTATCCGATGTCAGTTTCAAGCGAGCGTATCATTCAAGCGATTACGGTTGCTAACTACGCAAAAGCCAACAAATTTGACAAAATTGCTCACGGTTGCACCGGTGCTGGCAACGACCAAGTACGTTTTGAAATGGTTTTCGACATTCTTTGTCCTGAAATCAAAGTTCAAGCTTTGGTTCGCGAAACCAACATTCAGAGGGTTGACGAAATCGCTTTCCTCAAAGAGAAAGGCATCAAAATGAACTTTGACAAAGCAAAATATTCTATCAATAAAGGACTTTGGGGAACCTCAATCGGCGGACGTGAAACCCTTAACTCGGCTCAACCACTTCCCGAAGAAGCATATCCGACACACTGCACCAAATCAGAAGAATCAGTTATCACTCTCGAATTCTGCAAAGGCGAACTTTGCTGCGTTAATGGTCAAAAATTTGACAACAAAGTTGACGCAATCCGTGAAGTTGAAAAA
>JAFYDK010000005.1 GCA_017544805.1 Bacteroidales bacterium
CGAAGACCCGTATCTGACTTCCGTTATGGGCGTTCAAGTTGTTAAAGGTCTGCAAGGTCCCGAAAACTCTAAATACAGAAAACTTTGGGCTTGTGCAAAACATTACGCTGTACATTCTGGTCCGGAATATACAAGACATAGTGCAAATTTAACTGATATTTCAGCACGCGATTTATGGGAAACTTACATGCCGGCATTTAAAGCGTTGGTTCAAGATGCAAAAGTCCGCGAAGTGATGTGCGCTTATCAACGTCTTGACGATGAGCCTTGCTGTGGAAATACAAGATTGTTACAAAAAATCCTCCGTGATGATTGGGGCTTTAAATACTTGGTTGTCAGCGATTGCGGCGCAGTAACGGACTTTTACACAACACATAAAAGTTCTTCTGATGCGGTTCATTCAGCATATAAAGGTGTAGTTTCAGGAACGGATGTTGAATGTGGTTATAATTATGTTTATAAATCCGTTCCTGAGGCTGTAAAACGCGGTCTACTCACCGAAGATGAGGTTAATAAACACGTTATCAGACTTCTTGAAGGCCGTTTTGACCTCGGCGAAATGGACGATCCTAACTTAGTGGAATGGTCAAAAATCCCGGCATCAAAACTTTCTTGTCAAGAACACAAAAATCTTTCTTTGGAAATGGCACGTCAAACGATTGTCTTGTTGCAAAACAACAACAACGTTTTGCCGCTTAAAAAGAATGCTGAAAAAATCGCCGTCATTGGTCCTAATGCCGACAATACTCCGATGATGTGGGGAAATTACAACGGTATGCCTAATTCTACGGTTAATATTTTGGACGGTATCAAAGCAAAACAGAAAAACGTAGTTTATTATGCCGGTTGCGATTTGACATACGACAAAGTGCTTGACAATCGCATTGCTACCGAATGTAGTTTTGAGGGTAAAAAAGGTTTGAAAGGTACGTTTTGGAACAATGCAAAATCCGAAGGCGCACCCGTTACAACAGAATTTTATACAAACCCTGTAAACGTTACGACGGCGGGTATGCACGTTTTTGCGCAAAATGTTAAGATCGAGGACTTTTCGGCAAAATATCAGACGGTTTTCTGTCCGAAAACTGCTGGAGAATACGTGTTGAATGTTGAAGGTTGCGGACATTTTGAGGTTTATGTTAACGGGCAGCAAAAGCACAAAGTTCACATTTGGCGCACGACACCTACCCGCACGGTTATCAACGCAAAAGCCGGCGAAAAGGTTGAAATTGAAATCCGTTTTGCTCATGTTCCGACATGGAATGCTAACATCAAAATCGAAGTCGCAAAAGAATATCAGATTGATTATCAGGATATTATTTCAAAACTTAAAGGTATTAACAAAGTTGTTTTCGTCGGTGGAATTTCTCCGCAATTAGAAGGCGAGGAAATGCCTGTTAATGCTGAGGGTTTCAAAGGCGGCGACCGCACAAACATCGAATTGCCGAAAGTTCAGAGAGACTTTTTGAAAGCCTTGAAAGCGGCGGGCAAAACGGTGATTTTTGTTAATTGTTCGGGTTCTGCAATCGCATTAGAGCCAGAAACAAAGACTTGTGATGCGATAGTTCAAGCGTGGTATGCAGGTCAGGAAGGCGGCACTGCTATTGCTGAGGTTTTGTTCGGCGATATTAATCCGAGCGGAAAACTTCCCGTAACATTCTACAAAAATTCTTCACAACTTCCTGATTTTGATGATTATTCAATGAAAGGCAGAACATATCGTTATTTTAACGATCCGCTTTTCGCATTCGGATACGGAATGAGTTATACTAAGTTTGAAATCGGTTCAGCTAAAGTTACTAAAAACGGTGAAAATTATATTGTTAGCGTTCCTGTAAAAAATTCAGGAAAAGTTTTTGGAACTGAAATCGTTCAGGTTTATATTAAAGATTTGCAAGATTCAGAAGGACCGAGAATTTCTTTGCGCGGTTTTGCCCGTGTGGATTTAAAACCCGGTGAGCAAAAAACTGCAACAATAACACTTACTCCGAAAGAGTTTGAATTTTTTGATTCGCATATTAACGAAATGCGCATAAAACCCGGTGATTACGAAATTTATTGCGGTAATTCATCAAGGGATAAAGATTTGAAAAAGACGTTAGTTACAATAAAATAATTGACAATTGATAATTGACAATGGAATAAAAAAACGCCGTATGAAATTTTCTTCGTACGGCGTTTTTTTTCAGGGGAAAAGATTATTCCTCAAATATATATCTTGAATTTCTGCGTTTAGGTTCAAAACCGGCTTCACGGATTGCTTGTACCATTTCGTTGCTGTCAAGAGAATAATTTGCTCCGGCTGCCGATACAACGTGCTCTTCCATCATTATCGAGCCAAAATCGTTAGCTCCCGAATGTAAACAAACTTGTCCTACGGCTTTGCCTACCGTCAGCCACGAGGCTTGGATGTTTTTTATATTGTTTAACATCAAACGCGAAATTGCTGTCATTCTGACATATTCACTGCCCGAAATTTTAGGAAATTCTCCGAACTCTTTTTCCAAACGTGTCCCTAAAGAATAAAACGGCCATGCAATAAACGTGATGAAACCTTCGCTGTAATCAGGCTTTTTATCTTGAGTTTCTCTGAGTTTTACCAAATGTTCCATTCTCTCATGTATGGTTTCTACGTGTCCGAAAACCATTGTTGCTGAGGTCGGAAGGTTTAGTTTGTGTGCCTCGTGCATAACCTCAAGCCACTCTTTTGACGAACATTTTGCCGGCGAAATTATTTTTCTTACTCTGTCTACCAAAATTTCCGCACCCGCACCGGGCAATGAGTCAAGTCCCGATTTATGAAGAGTTTCCAATACCTCGTAATAACTTTTGCCGGATTTTTTGCTGATAAAAACTATCTCTGCCGGACCTAACGCATGAAGTATTATTCCTGGAAAATTTTTCTTTAAATTAGAAAACAAATTGCAATAAAAATCCAAACCAAAATCAGGATTCATGCCGCCTTGCAACAAGACCTGCCGTCCGCCTATTTTGAAAAGTTCCGAAATTTTTTGATTGTATTCCTCCATCGTTGTAACGTAAGCTTCAGGGGAATTTTTTGAACGTGAAAAATTGCAGAATTTACATCTTGTAACGCATATATTTGACAGATTGATGTTTCTGTCTATTATCCAACCGACTTTTTTGCGATCTTGGGCAGGACGGAGTTTGTTTTTTACCTCGTTGGCGCAAAAACTTAAAAGTGCTAACGGCGCATTTTCAAACAAAAATACTCCTTCCTCAATTGTCAGCGGCTCTAATTCGAGGGCTTTTTCTAAAATTTTTTCCGTGTTCATCGTTAAATACAACATTTTTACAAAGTAAACGCTTTTTTCTAAAAAATCCAAAAATATTTAGATGAAAACATTTAACTTTGCAACCGTAAAATATATATTTTAAGTATGGAATACAGAAAATTTTTCATGGCTGTTGTAATGAGTGCGGCTTTTTTTTCGTCGTGTTCAGGTCCGCAGCCGTCGATTAAAATGGATGAATTTGCGCAAATCGTTTATGATATGCACTTTACGGACGCTGTTCTCGATATTGCAAGGTTTGATGATAAGAACCTTAAAGGAGATTCTCTTTCGTATTATAATAATTTGTTCAAAAAATACGATATTACCCGTAAAAAGTTTATTGAGGAAATCGAATGGTATACGCAGCATCCCGATAAGTACAAGGAACTTTACGAAAAGGTGATGAAAATCGTTGCGCTGGAAGAAAAACGTGCGGAGGAGGAAAAGGCCGCTGCTAAAGTTTCTATGTCCGACACTCTTAATTTATGGAAGGAAAAACGTACATGGCATTTGCCGTTGGAGGGCGAGAAAGAGCCCGTTGCCTTTGACATACCTGCCCAAGAATCAGGCGTTTATACGCTTTCTGCCGATGCTGTTTTTTATACTGACGATAGAACTGAAAATCCAAGAATGACTATTATAGCCAATTATGAGGACGGAACTAACGAGCAAAATCAGTTTAACGGTATTGAAAAAGACGGCAAAAGACATTCTATTGAGGTTCAAATCAAAACCAATCCGGGGAAAAAACTTAAAAATCTTACCGGTTGGGTGCTTGACCATTCTTCAGGGACGGAGAAAAAACATATCGACCTTTATGATATAACACTCAAATATTCAAAGGAATAATGACGGAAAAGACGAAAGCGGTAATTCTTCAAGCGCATAAATACGGTGATAATAAGTTGATTTTGAATACGTTCTCCGAAAAATTCGGACGAATGTCGTTCTCTGTTGTTATTTCCCAAAACAAAAACCGTACTTCTGTTTTGCCGTATTGTCAGCCGCTTTTTCAGAACGAAATTGAATATACGGGCGGAAATTCCGAAATTAAAAAAGTTAAAAGTATTTCTCCTGCTTTCAATTATGTTTCGATTCCTAAAAGTCCCGCAAAAATGTCTGTGGTAATGTTTCTTTCGGAGTGTCTTTTGAAAACTTTGACTTATTCCGAAGGCAATTCAGACCTTTACGGGTTTCTTTCCACGAGTCTTCAACTCTTGGACGAGGAAAGTTTTAATGGAAGAAATTTTCATTTAAAATTTTTGATGCAACTTTCTAAATATATAGGATTTTACCCTTATAACAGGTTTTCTAAAGAGGACCCGTGTTTTGATATTTCAAAATCGAAGTTTTGTCAAGATGTAAGGGGCAGTTTGCATTTTATTCGTCCGCCGTACTCTGAAATTTTTAGCAAAATTCTTGATTCTGATATTCTTACGTGTGAGGATATTCCTCTTAACGGTAGTGAACGGAGTTTTTTGCTTGAAAAAATTTTGGATTATTACCGTTATAATTTTGAAAATTTCAGGGAAATAAGGAGTTTGGATATTTTACAAACAGTATTTCATGATTGATAATTTAGGTTAAATAATTAAAATAAAATGAATAAAATCAATAATTTAGTTATCGGACAGGGAATCGGCCCTGCAAAATTTTTAATGCCGAAATCCGAGATCATAGAACTTTTCGGCAAACCTGACGAGGAATCCTTAGAAACCGAGGACGGAGAAAAACTCCTGACGCTTTTTTATGATCGTATGATGACGGATTTTACGTTTGAGGAGGCTGAGGACGGAGATTTTGTTTTAACTTCGTTTTTGTGTTCTGCACCTGAGACCACGATTGACAATAAAATTAAGTTCGGAGCCTCTGAGGAGGAATTTTTGAAATATGCTAAATCCATGAAAGCCTCGGAGCCGGAGGTTCAGACGGAACCCGGAACCGGTGAAAAGTTTTTGTATTACAGTGATTTAGGCTTGATGGCTGTTTTTACTGACGGTGTTTTGTCAGCGGCTCAATTAGAATATTGGGACGAAGAAGAACCGGACGAATAAAAATAACTTTAAAAAAAAAAAAGAAACTATGAAAAAGAAGATTATAATTCCGTTAATAGCCTTGTTGCTTGGGGTTTCGTCTTTTGTTAAAGACGACGGCGACGATTTTGAACTTATAAAAAATCTTGAAATCTTTCATACTTTGATGAGGGATATAAGAATTTTGTACGTTGATGAAACCTCAAGCGGTGAGTTGATAAAAACGGCTATGGACGAGATGCTAAAGCATCTTGACCCTTACACTGTTTATTATCCGGAATCCTTGGTTGAGGATGTAATGTTTATCAACACGGGCGAGTATGCCGGTATCGGTGCCGATTTGGAAAAATATAACGGAGTCTATCAAGTTGTTGAAATCAGCGAGGCATCTCCCGCCGACAAAGCCGGTATATTAATAGGTGATAAGATTATTAGAATTAACGGCAACGAAATCAAGGATAAATCCATTGATGAAATTTCACTATTAATAAAAGGTGAGCCCGGAACTTCTTTGAATTTAACTTATCTAAGAGATAATGTTGAACAAAATGTCAGCGTAAAACGTGCTATGATTAAGGAAAAAAATATTCCTTATTTCGGCAAAATTGCTGACAAGACGGGTTATATTAATTTGTCGGGTTTTACGGAGAATTGTTCAAAGGAGCTGAAAACGGCTTTTTTGAAACTTAAAAACGATGAAAAAATCGACAAACTTGTTATTGATTTGCGTTATAATCCGGGCGGCTTGCTTATTGAGGCTGTTAATATCGTAAATCTTTTTGTTGATAAAGGCGAGAGTATAGTTGAGATGAAGGGTAGGGTAGAGCAGTGGAACAAAGTTTTTAGAGCTGAAAACAATCCTGTTGATACTAAAATTCCGATTGTGGTTTTGGTCAACGGTAGGTCGGCCTCTGCCTCTGAGATTGTTTCAGGAGCGTTGCAGGATTTGGACAGAGCCGTTATCTTAGGCGAAAAAACTTTTGGCAAAGGTCTTGTTCAAACCACTAAAGATTTGACTTACAATTCAAAACTGAAAATTACAACCGCTAAATATTACATTCCTTCAGGTCGTTGTATTCAAAAACTTGATTATTCCCACAAGGATTCTCAAGGTAATGCAACGCAGATTAGCGAATCGCAGTTCAAAACTTTTAAAACCAAAAACGGACGCCCCGTGAAAGATGCCGGTGGTATTATGCCCGATATTAATGCTGATGTTGATTCGGTTGCGGAAATTACTGCAAATTTGATTGCAGAAAACATAATTTTCGATTATGCAACACTTTTTAGATTAAAACACGATAAAATTTCAAGCCCCGAAGAGTTTGAAGTAACGGACGCAGATATGGAAGATTTTAAAAAGTTTGCCGGTAGTAAACTTTTTGAATATCAGACATCAAGCGATGGGTTAATTAAAGAATTAAATAATCTTTTAAAGGCTGAATATGGCAGCTCGGAGATTTCTTTGGAAGTACAAAAAATTCAAGAAGAAATCAAAAAACAAAAACAGAAAAAGTTTTCTGAATTTTATTCGCAAATAAAAACAGCATTGGCGACCGAGATTATAAGCCGTTATTATTATCAGGAAGGCGTTATCCGTTATACTTTAAAACACGATTCTTTTTTAGAGAAGGCAAAAAGTGTTTTAAACGACCAAAATCTCTACAAAAAAGTACTTTCGGACAGGTAAAATAAAAATAGTTGGCATAAATATTGTACTATTTTTGCTAAGAAATTTCAATTGGTTTTAATTAACAAGCTGAATATCAGATGCTTCTTTATTAGACTTAATTTTGGGACTAAAAAAAGATGAAAATTTTTTTTTGAAAAAATTTTGTTTTATATCAGAAAAAATTTATACATTTGAGCCGTGAAAGTTTTCTTTCAGATTAAGGCTCATAACATGATGAAAGCAAATTTGTTGATTATAATAACGATTGTAATTTTAACGGGTGCTTACGGCATTAATGAATTGCTAACGTTTGATTCTGCGACAATTAAAATACGTGAAATAAACGTTATCAACTCATCTAACGGCAAAACGATATGCTACACGATAAATTTGTATTCGCCGTCACAAATCTGCGAGTTTGTTGCTAAGCCTAATATTGCAGGTATCAACGAAGATTCTGTGCTTGAAATGAAATTTGACGGTCATACACGTCGTGCGACGGTAGTATATTATTATGCAGTCCCGAATGTAAAAGCCGGAGAGGAAATTGAAATCAATTTCTGCCTGAACGATAAAATGTGTCAGGAAAACAGCATTGTGAATTTTTGAAAATAGTAATTGTAAACTTTGAAAAAAAAGTTGTAAACTTGCAAAGTTTGGCATAATTTTTATTACATTAAAAAATGTAGATAAAGATTAGAAAACGTAAAGAATTTTTATAATTTTGCAGTCAGATTTTATAAGAATTCATTATTAAAAGCAAAAACTCTAAGAAACCATGATAGAACATATACAATTAGAAGCAGGTGTAGATACTCCGGGAATCGATATGGATCCTTCAACAGGGGTTTGTGAGTTTACCGGCAAATCGTTTCCCTCAGACGTAACGGCTTTTTATTCACCCGTAGTGGAATGGATAGACGAATACAGTAAAAATCCGTGCAGTAAAACAGTCTTGAATCTTAAATTAGATTATTTTAATACTGCATCAAGTAAGATTTTGCTGGAAATCTTCACGAAATTCGAGACCCTGTACAAAAACGGCAACGATGTCGTTCTTAACTGGTATTATCCCGATGACGATGAGGATATGCAGCAAACGGGTCAAGAGTATTCGGAATTGCTTATGTTGCCCTTCAATAAGATAGGGTACTCTGTGGTATTTACTTAGGATTTTATTTTTTTTGAAAATTAGTTAAGATATTTTTTTTGTTTTTCCTTGTACGTTTGATTTTTGAGTAGTAAGAGGTTGTCTAAAATTTTATTTAAGACAACCTCTTTTTTTTCGTCTTTTAAAGTTTTTTTTGTTAATTTTGCGCTGTTAAAAACAAAATTAATAATAATATGTCAGAAGAGAATTGTAAGTACAAGCGTATTTTAGTTACTTCGGCTTTGCCGTATGCTAACGGACCTATACATATCGGACACATGGCGGGCGTTTATGTACCCTCGGACATTTACGTTAGGTTTCAAAGATTAAAACACAGGGACGTAATTCATATCTGCGGCTCTGACGAACACGGCGTGGCTATCACAATGAAAGCACGCAAGGAAGGTGTTACTCCACAAGATATTATAGATAAATATCATAACCTCAACAAAAAAGCATTTGAGGATTTCGGAATAAGTTTTGACATTTATTCGCGTACTTCTTCTGAGGTTCATACACAAACCTCTCAGGAAATTTTTAAAACCCTTTACGATAAGGGCGTTTTCGTAGAAAAAGTTTCAAAACAATATTATGACGAAGAGGCTAAACAGTTTTTGGCAGACCGTTATATTACCGGAACTTGTCCTCATTGCGGAAACCCCGGCGCATACGGTGATCAGTGCGAAAAATGCGGTACGAGTCTCGACCCGACTGACCTTATCAATCCTAAATCAGCAATTTCGGGTTCTCAACTCGTTCTTAAAGAAACCAAACACTGGTATATGCCGCTCGAAAAGTATCAAGAATTTCTTGAAAAATGGATTCTCAAGGATCATACAAATTGGAAAGTTAATGTTTACGGACAATGCAAAAGTTGGCTTGATCAAGGACTTCAACCAAGAGCAGTAAGCCGCGATCTCGATTGGGGTATTCCCGTTCCCGTTGAAGGTGCGGAAGGTAAAGTGCTTTACGTTTGGTTTGATGCGCCTATCGGTTATATTTCGTTTACAAAACAATTGACGCCCGATTGGGAAAAATATTGGAAATCTGACGAATGTAAAATGGTGCATTTTATCGGAAAGGATAATATCGTTTTCCACTGTATAGTTTTCCCGTCAATTCTTAAAGCCGAGGGTTCGTATATTTTGCCGGACAATGTTCCTGCTAACGAGTTTTTGAATCTTGAAAACGATAAAATTTCAACTTCAAGAAACTGGGCTGTTTGGTTGCACGAATACAACGAAGATTTTCCCGGTAAGCAAGACGTTTTGAGATACGTTTTGACGGCTAATGCTCCCGAAACCAAAGATAATGATTTTACTTGGAAAGATTTTCAACAGCGCAACAATTCTGAATTGGTTGCCGTTTTGGGTAATTTTATTAACAGAACCTTGCTTTTGACCGAAAAATATTTCCAAAACGTTGTTCCTCAGCCGAATGATTTCACCGATTCTGATAAAGAAGCGTTAGCCGAAATTGAAAAAATTAAGGACGAGGTCGAAAAAAGTATTGAAAATTATCGTTTCCGTGAGGCTCTTAACAATGCAATGGGTTTGGGCAGATTAGGAAATAAATATATTACCGAGCAAGAGCCGTGGAAAGTTTTCAAAAACGATCCCGAAAGAGTTAAAACTATTCTTTATGTAAATCTTCAAATAACGGCTGCTATATCTACTGTTTTAGAACCGTTTATACCTCATTCAACAAAAAAATTGAGAGAGTTTTTGAACCTTTCTGAAATTTTGGATTGGGACGTTATCGGCAAAAAAACTTTGTTGGAGGCCGGACATAAACTCAACAAATCTTCATTACTTTTTGAAGTGATAACCGATGAGGTTGTTGAGGCTCAAATCGAGAAACTTAACCGCACGAAGATTGAAAACATGAAAAATAATTTTCAACCGGAACCTCAAAAACCGCTTATCAGTTTTGACGATTTTCAGAAGTGCGACATCAGAACGGCAACAATTCTTGATGCTGAAAAAGTTCCGAAGACTACAAAACTTTTGAAACTTACCGTTGATACCGGTATTGACAAACGCACTTTGGTTTCAGGCATTGCAGAGCATTACGACCCGAAAGAAATAATCGGCAGAAAAATCCTTATGATTGTAAACCTTGAACCGAGAAAAATCAAAGGTATAGAGTCGAAAGGTATGATTCTCTGCGCAGTCGGCGGCGACGGAAGTTTACATTTTCTTAATCCCGATGCAGAATTAGAGAACGGCTGTCAGATAGGGTAGTGGTACTGAAATAAAGATTATAAATGATAATGCTTAAACGGCTGACTGAAAGTAATTTCGGTTAGCCGTTTGTTTTTTTGCTAATTATTTTTTTGAAAAAAAATCTTAAAATCATAAAAGTTGGCATTTTTTTGGTATTAACGAAAAGTGATAATGATTTGTTAACATTAAAAACTTTAAATAAAATGAGCAGACATCATGCAACTTTCTTGTTCATTGCCTTTGTGGTTCTCGGAATCGCATTTAGTTAATAGGTTGGAACATAGATGATTAAATAATCTGCCTTGGACTTTAAGTTTAAAAAATGAGGAAAAACAAATTTTTATTAAAAAGACGAATCACTTTTTTTAAAAAAAAGTTTTTAGTTCTGAAAAAAAAAATATGACATGGCAATTAACATATTTCTTTTTTCTTTGAATGTTAATCACCACATCAATATTTCTTCCTTAGGATTAAAGAAAACTAAAAAAGGAACTTTTTTTAATAAAAATCTTATCCTTAGAAAAAACTCTTTTAAAAGTTCCTTTTTAGGCAGTTAGCGAAAACTTACGGAAAGTTTCACGCCGAAATTTTGAGGTGCGCCCGCTACATACGTAGGAAAGCCGATAATGTCTCCTGCGTTGCCGGCATCAATTAAATACTCGGTGTTAGTAATGTTTTTGCCCCAAAGACCGAAATCGTAATTCAGACGTTTTTTGGCAAACCTTATGCCTAAAGTAGCATTTACGATAGAGCATTCGTCTTGCGATATATCGTTTTTGTCTTCAAAGTAGAGTTTGCTTTTGTATGAAATATTTGGTCTGAAATACAATTCGTATTTGCCTTTGATGGGAATAACTACGTCCGCGCCTAAATCAAAGGCGGTTTCCGGACTCAAGCGGAATTTATGTCCTGCATATTCCTGTTTTTGACCATCTTCGTCTTTGTCGGCAAATTTTCCGCCGAAGTATGTGTAATCGCCGAAGATTGTTACGAAGCGTTTGCAGAAATATTTTAGTGATAATTCTGTACCGTAACAATTAGCAAGACCTTTGTCGTCGCTGTGGTATTTACGCGAACCGTCTTCTGCTGTATAGGCTGTCGAACTTTGGAAATGCAACCATTTATAATAATAAAGTGCGGTTGCGTATGCGAGTTTGTTGTTGATAATATAGCCTTTAAGACCTAATTCGTAATTGCGAACTACTTCGGGACGCAGTTCGGTCGGTTTTTCCGGCGAATAGTTGAAATATACTACGCCCGGTCTGCGGCCTTTGGAAACCGATGCGTAGACGTTGTTGTATTTGTTAATCATATAATTTAATACGAAACGTCCTACCCAAGAAAAGTTTGTTCCGTCTATCCAGTGAGTTTTGCCGTTGGAATTTTGATAAATCATAGTTCCTACTATCGGTGCGGTCATTGAGGTAGAATAATATCCTGTTTCTTGTTTTTCGTATGTTCCTCTTAATCCGACGGTTAAAAAGAAATTGTCGAATATTTCCCACGTTAAATCCGAGAAAATATCGGTTTCGTAGTTGTGCGAATAATTGGTATGATTTTCTTCGTATTCGTTATAGATTTCGGCGTTAGAGATTTTTTGTAAATCGCTAAGACCGTTCTCTAAATTCATGCCGGCTACAACTTGTTCTGCCGAGGCTCCGTTGAGAAGTGCTGCGGCTTGCGGCATTTGTTGTAATAGTGCGTTTAAAGTGTTAATCAAAATACTGCTGACCGTATTTTTTGTTGTTCCGAAAAAATCAGGAGTTTCCTCCCATCTCGGACTCTCTAACCATTCGTTCCAAGTATTGAGATTTTCATTCATCGCATTTAATATCTGCGGATAAGCGGCTGCATTGAAACCGTCAAGAGCTTGTGTTATTTGTTCGGCATATTCCGGCGGATATTGACTCAATAATTGTGCTTTGAAGTTTTCAATTCCGCTTTTAACGCCTTCTGCTACTTTTTGTGGAATTATTTCGATTTGCGGTTTTAATTGCGGGGTTACACAAAACGGATACATAAACGTAAGGTCGCTGTTGAGTTTTAACGAGTGTTCGCAATATTCGTACATTGCGCCTACTCCGACGAATCCGCTCAAACGGTCGCTTTTTGTCCAGTTAAGACGAAACTCTTCGCTGAATTGTATATTTGAGGCTTTTTCGTTAGCGTTGAGGATATTATAATATGTACCGTCGCCGTCGAAAAATTCATTAGCGTAGCCGTAACGCACTCCGAATGTATTGGAGATATTTAAATTATCATTGATTTTTCTTTCGTATTCCAATGTTAAACCGCCTATATGACGTTCTACGCCCAAATCTTCACCGCCGTTGAGATGTGCCGTTGTAAAAGGTGATGTATCTCCGCCTTCCGGTGCTATTTTCTTTGATTTAAAAGATATGCCGGGCGTCATATCGTGCTGATAATCAAGGATTATATTGAATGAAGATTTTTCTGCGTTGAATATGCTGAACGTATTGCGCAGAGCAATCGTATTTTGTCCGTTGAGACGTCCGCCGGCTAAGTTTTTGATGTATCCATCGTGATAATCATAACCGAAAGCAAAACGGTTAGCGATTTTTTCGCTGATAGGCGTGTTAAGATAACCGTATGCTCCTCTTTGATTGTAACCGCCGTAATTGAGTTTCAGTTGTGCTGAAAAATCTTTTTCAGGACGTTTGGTAATAAAGTGAACGGCGCCGATTTCTGCACCGCGGCCGAAAAGTGTACCTTGAGGACCTCTTGCAACCTCAATACGTTCTATATCATAAGTTTCTAAGGCAGAGACTTGTTCCCTTGAAATCGAAACACCGTTTAAGAATACGGAAATTCGTGGTTGAAAAAAACTTTCCATACCGTCGCTTGTTACGCCTCTGATAGAATATCCGGCTTTGTTTTGACCTTGGATAATGTTGTTGAAACCTGCGATATAATTACTTATTTCATCGATTTTGGTAGTGTTGAGTTCGTCCAAACGGTTTTGATCGAATGCTGTTATGGCAATAGGCACATCTATTGAAGTCTGAAGTCTTTTTTGTGTGCTGACAAGAAGATCTTCTACAGTTTTAGGAACAACGGTTTCCATTATAATATCCATCTGTCCGTCTTTTGCAGGAATGCTTTGGGTAATGTAGCCGGTGTATTCAAAAACAACGTTTTCGTTTTCATATTCTTTGGGAATGTGAAGTGTATAATGACCTAACGTATTTGACAATGTTGCTATTCTTGTATTTTCAATAGCGATGATTGTGCCGGTAAGAGGTTCGTTGTTTTTGTCTGTAATTTTTCCCGTCATTGTTTTTTGTGCGAGGGCATTCACGCAAAACGATGAAACAGCAATTAAAGTAAGTATCTTTTTTCCAATCATTATGTTTACCTGTTTTTTAAGAGTTGTTAATAAATGCAAAATTATGATAAAAGTTTTGGTTTTGCAATTTTTTAACAAAAAAAAGAGATGCAATTTTTTATGAACTGCATCTCTTTGTATTTTAAAGTTTTATAATCCTTTATTAGAAGGTGTATACAACGCTGAATGTCAATGACTGCAATCTTAAATCAACGCCTAAATCAGAGTCGTTATCTATTTTCTTTCCGTCTTTATCCTTGTTTACTGTATTTCTCCAAGATAATCCATTTCTTCCGAAAGATACGCCTGCACTCCAATTAGAGTTGAATTTGTAGTTCAGCACGGGAATAATTGCAACTCCGAACGTTGAATTTTTGCCGGTAACGTCATCTTGGTCTTTATTCTTACCGAAACCGAGTATTGCCTCTGCTTTTGCACCGAAACTGATTTTTTCGGTAGAAACAAAGTCAAAACGGAAATAAGGATTGAAGTAAAGCGTGTTTCTGGCATCCCAATATTTTTTGTCTGCATCTTGATAACTTTTACGATGTTCGAAGTTTATGTCTGCGCCAACTGCCATATTGTCGGTGAAATAATATCCGATTTCAGTTCCGATTATGAATTCGTTATAAGGAGCTTTTTTAGTGTTGGTAGCTTCATCTTCTCCGCCTTCGTGCATCATTGAAAAATTACCAGACAAATACAATTGTGCGCTTGCGCTTGTTGTTGCGGCTGCTAAAGCAACTGCCGCTACTAATGTTTTGAAAATCTTTTTCATGTTTTTAATTAAAGTTAAAGTGATTTAAATTAAATTATCGCTGCAAAGGTAATTTTAGTTTTCACTTTAATCGTTAATCTAACTTTAAAAAAAGATAAAGATTATCTTTTTAGCGATTTTAATGTGAGACTTAAAGCCTCGCCTCTTAAATTTTTAGCAATGATAATGCCTTCAGAGTCAATTAAAATGTTAGCAGGGATTGCCTCTATTTCAAATTGATCAGCCAAGGCGGAATACCAACCCTTAAAGTCGCAGATGTGATAATTCCATGTAAGATGGTCTTTTTCAATGGCTTTTGTCCAGTCATTTTTTTTGCTATCAAGCGAAATGCTGAAAATTTCAAAGCCCTTGCCTTTTGAGAAATTTGCGTCTTTGTATTCATCATAGGCTTTTTTTAATTCCGGGTTTTCCGCTCTGCACGGCGGACACCATGAAGCCCAAAAATCTACTAAGACTATTTTTCCTTTCAAATCGTATAGTGTTAAAGTTTGACCTTCGGGGTTTTCGCCTGAAATGTCATAAATTTTGTCTCCGATTTCTATTCCTTGCGATTGTGAGCAAGCCAAAAACGGTAACATCATCAACACTATTAAATAAAGTAGTCTTTTCATTGGTTTCTAAGTTTTTTTTGTTAATAAAATTTTACCTCATTTTTTTTAAAACTCCGAAAACGTGAAAAATGTTGTATGAAAAAACGAGATTTTTTTATTTTTTATTGAATTTCAGTCCGTTCCATTCAAACTCTACTTTTTCTTGACCTGACTTTTTGTAAATTGTTGCCACGAGTGTTTTTCCTACGCGGGGCAGCGAATAAACTATAGTGTCATCGCTTTCTAATTCGATTCCGAGTTCACTTACATAATAAGAGGTCATTTTGTGTTTAGCATTGTTGTAGATATCGAAACTCAAACCTGTAACCTCTGTGTTGAAAGGTTTGTCGTTTTGAAAATTGCTGTACGAAATCGCAAAAAGTTTGTGTTTGTTGTCTGAGCAATTCCAATAACACATTTCTATTACGTCTTTTTCTTTTACGTTGTCGTGATTGTAAACACCTTCGTAACGTAAATAACCGTTTTTAGGATCAACGATAAGAGTTTCGTGTTTGTCCTGCGGCTTGTTTTTGAGATATTTTTCCCAAACGGGGGCAAGAGCCTCGGCAATTTCGTTAAGTTCTTGATCTCCGCTTCCACATTCTTCAAGGTACGATTGTACGAAATCTTTAATTGAAGGTTTTTCGCCTGAAAATTTTACAGACCAAGTAAATCTGTCTGTTTCGTTTTCTCCGGGATAGGGATTTTGTGCTGAAACACTGAATCCAAAAATTAAAATAGCTGTAATCAAAAAGTTGATTTTCAAGATGTTCATAATTTGTTCCTTTTTTTTAAAAGATTAATATTTTTTATCTTTAATGCTGTCGCAATTTTTGTGCCGAGAGATTATCGGGCAAAATTTATGAAAAAAAATGTAATTTTTCGTGAAATCAAAAAAATAAAAATAATGCAATTTTTTATGAAAAATTTTTGGATTATTTCGTAATTAAAACTTAAATTTGCAATTTGAAAAACTTTTATTTTTTAAACAATTAAAATTTTATAATAACAAACAATCTGCTATGAAAGGATTTAGTAAAAGTTCTATCGGCAAAAAGGTGATAATGAG
>JAFYDK010000035.1 GCA_017544805.1 Bacteroidales bacterium
ACTACCTGAAAAAGAAACCGTTTGGCTTTCAAGCAATCCGCCTTTCATTGAAAACGAAGAGGATATTCCCGTGGCAAAATTTTTCGGTAAAAGTTCTGACAAAACAGCTTACCGCGAATACCTTTCCAACAAGTACGGACGCTATAAAATGGCATTTTCGGGCATCCATTTCAACTATTCGTTTTCAGGAAACCTCCTTAGAAAAAATTTTGAAATTGAAACGGGAATTTCTGTCGGAAAAGGCGAGGAAACTCCTGAATATCAAAAATACAGCGACACATTGTATCTCAACCTCGCCGAAAACTGTTTGAAACACGGTTGGATAATCGTAGCACTGACTGCCGCGAGTCCGCTTTCTGATACTTCATTTTGGGCTCCGGGCGTAGAAAATTCAACCGTTTTTTCGGGAATGTCGTCGATAAGATGCTCTGAATTAGGCTATTGGAACTTTTTTGTCCCGACTCTCGACTATTCAAGCAAAGAGGGTTACGCTGACAGCATTGAACGCTATGTTAAAAAAGGATTGATTTCCGCTCCATCGGAACTCTACTACCCTATCAGACTAAAACCAAAAGGCAAAAATTTGTTGTCAACACTCAGATTATCAGGAATTAACCATATCGAACTCCGCTCCATAGACTTAAATCCGCTAACGGAATACGGAATCGATGTTCACGATATAGAATTTTTGCAACTTTTCTTGGTTTATCTTGCAAGCATTCCGAACCAAAGACTTGATGACAACGACCAAGTTCAATCAATTCAAAACATAAAATCGGCGGCGCATTTTGATATTGTTAACACCAAAATTATGTATCCTTCAAAACGCGCTTTAAGCATTACAAATGCCGTGTTTGAATTTTTGGATTCTATGCAATGGTTTTTCTCTCAGATAGATACGGGACAGAATCAGCATATTTATGACGTAATAGATTTTCAACGCAAAAAGTTTTCTGACCCGGACAAATACAACTACGCTCAAATAATTTTTAAAAAATACTCAGGGGATTTTGCTAAGAAAACCTTAGAAGAATCCATTTTAAATCGAAACAGAAATGTGTGAACTCTTTGGAATTAACAGTAAACGAAAAGTTGAGATAAACTCTTATCTTAAAACTTTTTACAGCCATAGCGAAAAGCATTATTCAGGTTGGGGATTAGCTTGCATTTACGGCGAGTCGGTATCGTTAGAAAAAGAAGCGATGAAAGCCGAAAGTAGTTTTTATCTCCGTCAAAGGTTAGCGCATCCGATTATAATCGACAACGCAATCGCCCATATCAGGCTCGCAACCGTGGGTTTGATGTGTTACGAAAATTGTCATCCCTTTGTAAAACACGACAATATGAACCGCTGTTGGACACTCGCTCACAACGGCACAATATTCGATTTTCCCGAATTAGAGTATTACAAAGCCACACAAGAAGGCACGACCGATTCGGAAAGAATTTTATATTATATTATTGACAACATCAACGAATTACAAAAAACTCTCAAACGGAAAGCAAATTTTGAAGAACGTTTTGAACTTCTTGACAATCTGTTATTTAAACTAAGTCATAAAAACAAAATCAACCTTTTGATTTGGGACGGCGAGTTTCTGTACGTGCATTACAACTATTCTAACACGATGTTTGTAAAAGAGATTGACGATGGTAAGATTTTTTCGACCCGTCCGCTTGAAGATGACGGCAGTTGGCACAAAGAAGAATTTCTTAAACTTCTCGCCTACCAAAACGGACATCTCGTAGCAAGAGGCAAGCACACTACAAAAGAGTATTGTGCGCCCGTAAGAGATTGGGAATACAGAGATTACGATTATTCATTCCT
>JAFYDK010000036.1 GCA_017544805.1 Bacteroidales bacterium
ATTTCCGTTATTAGTTTTTATTTATTAATTGTTATAAACCGCTTCCAACAATATGCCGAAAGTTTCGGAGTCGTAGTTTGAAACCCTGTCGGAGTTGAGCCTCGCTATTATCTGCTCCGTCTTTTTGTTGAGCCAGAGACGAAAAGCGTCAGGTTTGTTGTTTTTACCTTCCACAGCATTTGTTATAATGCAAAGTTTTTGGTAAATATCCTGATTTTGGTCAGAGGGAGAAACTTTTAAATACTCCTCAGCACCGTTAGAAGGTCTTCCACAAAGATAATCTTCAAATTCTTGTTTTGTAACACTAAGCCTTTGAACCATTTTGCAACCCAAAAGCACTTTTGCGCGGTCTTTGCCAAGAGAAAGCATTACTCGTTGAAGGTGTTTTTTTTCGTTTTCGATAACGGTCCTATTTTCCGGCGAAAGCGACGTGTCTTTGTCGCCCTGACGCAAAACGCTTTTTTCATATTCAGCAGAACGCTCTTTGTATTTTTTGCCGCTTCTAAGTTCCTCCAAAGTCATATTTTTCAAAACCGAGGACATATAAGTTTGAGGAAGAGAATCTGCCTTAAACTTACCTTCGATTTTTTCCTTGTTGGACAGATACCGCATTTTGAGGGTCTGAACAAAATCTTCGTAATCCTCAGGCCTTATATAATCGGCCTTAATGAATTTTTTTACGATTATCGAAGAAATCTTCTCCAACATCGAAAGCGGAAAAATCTCCTTTTCTGTCTCTGCAATTTTCATAATTTATAGTTGCTTAAAGAAACTAAAAATGAACTTTTTTCTAAACGATTTTTAAACCGTTATTCGTTATTTCAATCAGTTTTGATTTATAAAGTCCGCCGACGGCTTTTTTGAAAACTTTTTTGCTGACTTGAAATTCCTTTTGTATTTCTTCGGGCGACGACTTGTCGGAAAAAGGCAAAAAACCGCCACATTCTTTTATCCTCGCATAAATTTCCTGCTCGGTTTTATCAACAAGTTTTGCGCTGTTTTTTTCGAGCATAATATCAATTCTCATATCATCACGAACTTTTTTGACAAAACCGTAAGTGTAGTCGCCGGGTTTTACCTCGCGGAAAAGTTCCGAAAAATACACCATTCCCCAATGCGCATTGTCAACAATGACTTTGTAGCCCAAATCTGCCGGCTGAGCAATAAAGATTTCGCATTTGTCGCCTTCGTTATACTCAGGGTCGCCCGGTTGAAGAAACCTATTTATGCGGTTTGAGGCTACTATTCTCTGCGAAACCTCGTCCAAATACACGTAAACAAAATATTTTTTGCCTTTAACAAACTTATCTTTCTGCTCAGATTTAGGCACGAGAAGATCTTTGTCCAACCCCCAAGAAAGAAATGCACCCATACTCGTTACGGCAACACATTCCAAATAAGCAAATCTATTGATTTCTGTATAAGGGTGCTGAATAGTTGCCGTAAGACGGTCTTCACTGTCAAAATACAAAAATGCAGATATTTCTGCACCTTCTTTCATTTCGGGCGTTAAAAATCTTTTCGGCAAAAGCACTTCGCCCAAATCTTCGCCGTCAAGATACGCACCGTTCGGGGTAAAACGGACGATTTTCATCCTGTTAGTATAACCAATCTCTATCATAACCGTCAAAAAAAAAATAAGTTTAAAAATAATAATAAGTGTTTAAAAACTCCGCTCCTGAATCGTTTGGATATTCAAACTGTCTCGGCTCTTTTTTATCCAACTGCAAATACGGGAAAATCGAGGTTACAAACCAAATACTACCTCTCGAAAGCCGCGAATATTTTGCAGAATCGGGCAAGAATTTGGCATGTTCGTCAATTTTGAAAAGCGTCACCAAAAACACCGCCGAAATAAAATAAAACTTCAAACCACCGAAAAACGCCCCTAATCCCTTATACGCAGTCCCGATAACCGAAGTACTTGACAATATCCTCATCGTAAGGAAATTGACCCTGCTGACGGCAAACACTAAGCCCGCCACAAAAATCACAGTCATCAAGATAATAGCAAATAAATCAGGCACGTCGCTCCTCGGCGTCAAATATTTAAAAACCGATTTTGAAATGTTAACACATACGGTCAACAAAACCAAAACCGCAAAAAAACTTATGCACTCCACAATTACGCCGCGCCTAAAACCCGTTACCGCACCTATTATAACAAGTATGCCGATAAGCAGGTCTACACCGCTGCCAATCGGCAGTTCTATTGGAATAGTCTGGTTCATTTTTTAGCAAAGTTCCTGATATAAA
>JAFYDK010000037.1 GCA_017544805.1 Bacteroidales bacterium
GCGACTTTTTTCATAACGTCGTTACCGCCGGCGGTGCAGACTTTTCCTGAAAAATCTTTGACGCACGCCTCGGCAAAATTTCTGCAACCTGCAAAACCGCAACCGCCGCAATTTGCGCCGGGAAGACATTCGGCGACTAAGTCAATCCTTGGGTCTTCCTCCACTTTGAATTTTTTTGCTATCACGTACAGAATCAGGGCTGCAAGAATTGCAATGCCGCCTAAAATCAGCACGGATATAACAATTACGTTGTCCATTGTCTATTTGATTGTTTTTTAATTATATCTCAAAATTTTGCGCAAAGATACAACGTATTTTAAAAAATTGTTACGTTTTTAAGGATTTTTTACAACTTTTTTTATAAAAAACTGATTTTCAATAAGGTAGAGATATAAGTGTTTTACGCAAATTTAACCGCAATTACGTGTTTTACGTATAAAGAAACGTCAGATTATAAATTATATCCGGTCAAAAAACTCTAAAATGACATAACCGAAATTAATTTTTTCCAGCAAAATCAATACTCTTTTTTTCATGGAATCAGTTCTATTTTTTCTCAACTCTAAATTTAAAAGTTTTTTTCAATTTGCCTCTGAATTTATAAAGCAAGAAAAAATAAACCGGCAAGGTCATAAGAGCCGCAATGCAGCCTTTGTCCTGACTATCTGTCAGCGCAATAACCGCAAACATAACGGCAAAAAATACAATCATAGGAAAAACGTATGCCAAAAACACACCCGTTGCGGCAAGTTTTTCTTCAAAAAAGACTTTTATCTCCTCTCCTATTTCAAAATTTTCGTTGCCGTCATTATGAGCTTCTATTGTCATGGCTTTACCTTTTGAAAAGCACATTTGTTTTGCCTGACAATGTCCACACGCCTCACTGACAATGATTTCAGCAAAAATCTTATTATCAGTGATTTTCGTAACCTTACCATCGTGTCTGATTTTTTTCTCGTCCATTTTTTACTCCTTTTAGAAAGTGCAAAGGTAAAAAAAATTTGCCCGTTTACATTATTTTTAGTTAATTTGCGACAAAATATTTTTTTATAAAATTTCAGATATGGAAAAAGTATCAGGTGCTGATGCCGTACTGCTTTCTCTGATTGAGGAAGGTCAGGATACCGTTTTCGGTTATCCGGGCGGTGCGGTAATTCCGCTTTACGACAGTCTTTATTTCAAACAAGACAAAATCAAACACGTTTTGGCACGCCACGAACAGGCAGCCGTTCATGAGGCTCAAGCATACGCTCAGATTACCGGAAAACCCGGTGTCTGCATTGTTACCTCCGGTCCGGGTGCAACAAACGCCGTCACGGGTATCGCCAATGCAAACATGGATTCAGTGCCGCTCGTTGTCATTACAGGTCAGGTCGGAAGTTATTTCCTCGGAACAGACGCTTTTCAGGAAACTGACGTTTTCGGACTTTCGATGCCAATTGCAAAATGGAGCGCGCAAATCACAAAAGCCGAAGATATTGCCTCTACAATGGCAAAGGCTTTTTATATAGCCGTTTCCGGCCGCCCCGGCGTCGTCGTCTTGGAAATCACCAAAGACGCTTTGACTTCTAAAACAGATTTCGTTTACAAAAAAGCACCTGTTTTAAGGAGTTATGCGCCATACCCTAAAATCGCTGACGAGGTTATAGACAAAGCCGTTGAAATGATTAACGAGGCAGAACGTCCGCTCATTCTTTTAGGACACGGTGTGTTGATAGCAAGAGCAGAAAAAACGGTTAAAGAATTTATCGAAAAATCAGGTATTCCGTTCGGAAGCACATTGATGGGTTTGACGGCTTTGCCCTCTGACCATCCGCTAAACGTTGGAATGTTGGGTATGCACGGAAGTTATGCCGTAAATATGCTGACAAACAAAGCAGACCTTATAATTGCAATCGGAATGAGATTTTCGGATAGGGTTACGGGAAAACTCAGCGGCTACGCCAAAAACGCCAAAATCCTTCATATCGAAATCGACAAATCCGAAATTGACAAAAACGTACCCGTTACTCTGGCTGTTCACGGTGATTTGAAATCCGCTTTGTCGTATTTAACACCGAGAATCGAAAAGAAAACATACAACAATTGGCGCAAAGAGTTCGATAAATTCTATCAAATGGAAAGAACTCAAGTCATCGAAAGAGATACCCGCTCCAACGAACCATTAATTCAGATGGGCGAACCTGTTGCAATGATTTCTCAAAAAACTGACGGAAACGCTGTTGTTATAACAGATGTTGGTCAAAATCAGATGATTGCCGCAAGATATTATAAATTCCGCATACCCGGAACGTTTTTAACTTCGGGCGGTTTGGGAACAATGGGTTTCGGACTTCCGGCAGCTGTCGGAGCAGCCGTTGCTCAGAAAAAACTCCCCGTAATACTTTTTACCGGCGACGGAGGATTCCAAATGAACGAACAAGAATTGGGAACGATAATTCAGGAAAATATTCCCGTTAAAATGGTAATTCTCAACAATTCGGTACTCGGAATGGTACGTCAATGGCAAAATATGTTTCAAGGCAAACGCTATTCGCAAACGGATTTAATAAACCCCGATTTCATAAAACTTGCCGATGCTTACGGTATCAAGGCCAAAAGAGTGGAATTTAGGGAAGATTTAAATTCGGCAATAGATGAAATGCTTTCGTTTGACGGGCCTTATCTCCTTGATATTAAAGTAGATAAAGATATGAAAGTAATGCCTTTCATTGCACCGGGTAGTACCGTTGACGAAATGAAATTAGTAAGTAACGATTAGGAAAAAAATGGAAAAAAAATATACATTAGTGGTTTTCACGGAAGACAAAGTAGGTCTTTTGAACCGTATAACCATAGTTTTTACGCGGCGGCATATCAACATTGATTCTCTGACAACTTCAGAATCAGAGATTCACGGCATTTTCCGTTACACAATAGTTGCCAAAGCAACGCCCGAAATGATGAAAAAAGTTGTCGATCAAATCGAAAAACTTACCGAAGTTTTAAGGGCATTTTATTATGAGGCTCAAGATGTTGTAACACAAGAACTTGCGCTTTATAAGATTTCAACGGCAAACATCACACCGATGGAATCGCTTATCCGCGAGTCAAGTGTCAGAATACTTGACATCGAAAAAGAGTTCATCATCATCGAAAAAACAGGTTCAAGACAAGAGGTTTTAACGCTTTTTGAACAATTGAAACCTTACGGCATTTTGCAATTTGCCTGCTCTGGACAAGTAGCCGTAACAAAACCAATGAAAGAACTTGAAACCTATCTCAAGGAACTCAATCAAGCCGTTGAAGCCTCAAATAAAATCAGAAGTTGGAAACTTAAAAATTAAAAAAATGGTTAAACACATAATTCTTTGGCAGTTGAAAGACGAACTTTCTTCAGAAGAAAAAACAGCTGCAAAAAACGCAATCAAAAAAGGTTTGGAATCGCTTGCGGGCAAAGTTCCGGGCTTAAAAGAAATCAAAGTAAACATCAATCCTTTACCGAGTTCAAACGCTGACATTATGTTGGACTCGCTTATGGAAAGTTTTGAAGCCTTGAAAGGTTACGCCGTTCACCCCGAACACGTCGCCGTAGCCGAAGGAACGGTAAAACCGAACGTAAAACTTAGGGTTTGCATGGATTACGAAATTTAATTTTCTTTTTTATAGTTAGAGGTTGTTTTGGAGCGCAGACGGCTTGTCTGCGCTCCAAAACAACCTCTAATTTTTTTTAAAGTAAACAATTAAAGAAATGAAAAATTACATAACATTATTTTTGCTTGCAGGTTTTATTTTTACGGCTTGCAACAATACGGAAACGGTCAATACTCCTGTTAGAATTGAAATTCCGGAATTTAATCCGGAGGAAGAAGCCGGAATGGACGAACAAATTGAGGCTAACGAAATTTTGACAGAAATTTCAGAGCCGAAAACCTCAAAATCCAAATCGCTTTACGATGAATACTACGGCGGCGGATTCATGGACAAGCACGGCAATTTAACCATTATGGTCAAAGGCGATACGGCAATGGGAAAGAAAATCGTAGACCCTAAGAAAAACAACGGCAAAATTAAATTTGTCAAATGCAAATATTCGTTGGCGGAATTAAATGCGTTAATGGATTCGATAACGGATTATATAAAAAATAATAAGAATTCAACATCTGCAAATATAACATTGTGGTTTGCTTCGCAGTGGGATAATACAGTTGAAGTTCAATTATTAGACACTTCTAAAACTGCAATAGATGATTTCAAAGAAAAAATTTCAAACAGTCCTGCCATAAAATTTCTTCAAGGCGAAGAATTTATTGAAGAATGAAAAAACTCTCCGCCGTTTTAAGTTCGTCCGCCGTCAAATCCTTAACATCTTTCAAGGGATAATCAATACCGAGATTTTCGTATTTAAATTTGCCCATAGTATGATAAGGCAGCAATTCAATTTTCTCAATAACAGAGAATTGCGACAAATATTCCGCCAATGCTTTCAGTCTGTTTTCCTCAAAAGTATATCCCGGAACCACAACGTGTCTGATCCATACCGGTTTTGAAATTTCCTGCAAAAACTCCAAAAACTTTTTGTTGTTTTCCCTTGTCTGACCCGTATATTTTTCGTGAAGATTATCGTCGGCAGTTTTTATATCCAACAAAACCAAATCCGTATATTTCAACACGTCAACAGCCTTTTGAGAAAAAATCACACCTGAGGTGTCAAGTGCAGTATGAATATTTTTACGCTTACAAAGTTTGAAAAACTCCTCCGCAAACCCCGGCTGCATCAAAGGCTCACCGCCCGAAAGCGTTACACCTCCCGATTTTATAAAGTTTCTATAACGGATAACTTCATTAAAAAGCTCATCCGGTGTCATTTCGTATTTGGCTTTTGCATTAAAATCCCACGTATCGGGATTATGACAAAACAAACACCGCATAGGACAACCTTGCATAAAAACAACATACCTTATACCCGGACCGTCTACTGTACCGAAACTTTCAAGCGAGTGAATTTTTCCTATCATTTTTCTAACCAATATTTACGTTCTTTTTCACTAAATTTTTCTATTGCATAACGAAGCGAAGTCCGTGAAAGCTTTGAAAAATTATCTTCCAAAAACTCTCTTAACAAATCCTCCGAACAAATTTTTCCAACCTCACGAAGCATCCACCCTACTGCCTTCTGCATTAAATCATGTTTATCAGAAATATGTATAAGTGCTTGCTTTAAAGCTATTTCCGGGTGTCCCTCACGTGTTGTCATCCATGTAAAAACCATTGAAATACGCCTTTGCCAAAGATTATCGCTGAAAGAGAATTTTTCAACGATGCTTTCTTTTTCTAAAAACGGAACAAAAGATTCCGCAAAATACCATTTGCCCAAAAGTTTTGGCGCAGTCATATCCACCAAATCCCAATTATTAGCATAAGTGGAATTATCGAGATAAATTTTCATGATTTCGTCCCTTTTTCTAATACCGTCCCCATCGGAAAAAAGTTTACGCTTAGGAAAAAGTTTCAAAAATTTTTCAACCAAAATCATAAAACCACAAAATCTTATTTCATGGTATTCATTTCTAATAAGTAATTCTATATCAGATAGTTGTACGTCCTTATAATATTTTTTCACAAATTCTCTCGACTGAGGGTTAGTAAGTCCTAAAAACTTGTCGCCCTCGCCGTATTCACCTTTATCGGTCTTGAAAAAACGCATTAAACTCTTCCGTTGTTTTTCGTTTTCCAAAGCCTTCATTTCTGTGATTATTTTATGACAAATACTCATATTTTCAATTTTTTTAATACTGCAAAATAAACATTTTTTCTCAATCTTTGCAAAAAAATATGTAACTTTGCAGCCGTAAAAAATTTATAAAAAACATGCTTATTGCCCGTCAAAAAAAACAAGAAAATATTGCAGAATACGTAATTTATATGTTTCAAATCGAGGATTTAATGCGAGCCTTTGATTTGGATTTTGAAAAAGTCAAAAAAAATATTATCAGCCAATTCTCTCAAAGCGAAGAAGTTATGAAAGAAATCAATTATTGGTACGATAATATTATCTGCTTGATGAAAAACGAAAAAATCGAGAAAAAAGGTCATCTTCAAGAAATTCTCAACGTCATTGACGACCTTGGAGAATTACATTTAAGACTTTTGCGTTCACCTTTACATCCCGATTACAAACTCGCTTATCAAGAGGCTGCACCCGTTATAGGTCAAAGCCTTGCAATCACAAAAAAAGAAGGTGCATCAGAAATCGAAGTTTGTTTTGAAATGCTTTACATGATTTTCCTATTGAAAATTCAGCACAAAGAAATTTCAAAAGATACGACCTTTGCCGTTAATAAAATCAGCAAACTCTTAGCAATTTTAAGCGAAAAATACAAAAAATACGAAGCCGATGATATTGACTTCTAATTGTATTTTTTCATCGCTCTGTCAAGCTCTCTTGCGGTTTCGCGCTCTTTGATTGATTGACGTTTGTCGGCGAGTTTTTTACCTCGGCAAAGTGCAATTTCAAGTTTTGCGTAACCGTTTTGAGTGATGAACATTTTTGTCGGAACAATCGTAAGTCCCACATTCTGAACCTTTTTCTCAAGTTTTTGGAGTTCACGTTTGGTCAAAAGGAGTTTTCTCTCACGTCTTGGGTCATGATTGACATAACCTCCGTGAGAGTATTCTCCGATGTACATTTTAACGTACAATTCGTGCTTATCAAACGAGCAAAAAGAATCCACAAGCGAGGCTTTTCCGTCTCGTATTGACTTTATTTCGGTTCCGAGAAGTTGAATTCCCGCCGTATATTTTTCCAAAAATTCGTACTGAAACGATGCTTTTTTGTTCTTAATTTCTGCCATTTTCTTTTAATATTAAACTCCCAACAATTCTTTTGCGTTATCCAATGCAGCTTGCGAAATTTTCTCGCCCGAAAGCATTCCCGCTATTTCATTAACACGCTCATCCATAGTAAGTTCCCTAATATCGGAACGAATAGCACCGTTTTCTTCGTGTTTGAAAACTTTGAAATGATTATCACCTTTTGAGGCAACCTGAGGCAAATGCGTAATGCAAATCACCTGCATAAAACCCGCAATTTTCTTGAACATCTGCCCCGTTTTTCCTGCAACATCACCAGAAATTCCCGTGTCTATTTCGTCAAAAATAATAGTCGGAAGTTTCGTTGAACGCGACAAAATATATTTCAAACACAACATCAATCTCGACAACTCACCGCCGGAGGCTGTTTTTGACAAATCCGACAACGCAACATTTTTGTTAGCGGAAAACATAAATCGTACGCGGTCTAATCCTTCAGGCAAAAATTCTTTCAATTCGGAAAATTCCACGTCAAATTTAGCATCGTTGATACCGACCGATGAAAGCAATTCAACAATCTCATTTTTAAGACCTTGAACGCTTGCTCTACGGCTTTCGGTGATTTTATCCGCCTTTTCTTTCAAAACGGCAACAATTTTTGAAAGTTCCTTTTTCAAATCCGAAATTCTCTCATCAGAATTTTCTACCAAATCAAGTTGCGCTTTAAGAGAATCACGCTCCGAGATAAGTTCTTCTACGGTTTTAACGCCGTGTTTCTTTTCCAAATTATAAATCGTTGTTAATCTGGAATTTACTGTTTCTAATCTTTCGGGAGAATATTCCGTATTTTCGTCCAAATTGCTAAGTTCACGACCGATGTCCTGAAGTTCGATATAAACGCTGTCGATTCTCGAATATAATTCCAAAGCCTTAGGATAATAAGACGAAATTTTATGAAGTTCGGTTTTACTCTCTTTCAATTTTTCCAAAACAGTGGCTTCATCTGCGCTGATTATCAGATTGGAAGCTGTTGAAATAGCGGTTTTAATATCTTCGTTATGAGTGAGCATATCAAGTTCGTCTTCCAACTCTTTTTGCTCGCCCTCCTGAAGATTTGCCTTTGCCAATTCATCGTATCTAAAATGCAGATATTCAGACTCTTTCTTGGATTCTAAGGCTTGCTTTTCAAGTTTTGAAAGTTCTGCGGATTTTTTTCTGTAATCCCCAAAAACAATCTTGTAATCCTCCAGCAAATCCTTGTTTTTGGCAAAAGCATCAACAATGCTGAGTTGAAACTCCTCTGAAGAAATTTCCAAAGTCTGATGCTGCGAATGAATATCTATCAAAAGAGTTCCTAACTCCTTGAGAGTATTCAAATTAACGGGAGTATCATTGATAAAAGCGCGTGATTTTCCGCTGTCAGATATTTCCCGTCTTATCAAAGCAATATCGTCGTAATCGAGGTCGTTTTCCTCGAAAAATTGTTTCAAATTATAATTATGAATATCAAAATCGGCTTCTACCACGGTCTTTTTCTCGCCTTGTTTTATAACTGACGAATCGGCTCTAGCACCCATGACCATCGAAAGCGCACCCATCAAAATAGATTTTCCCGCTCCCGTTTCACCCGTTATGACCGTCAAACCATCCTTAAAACTGATTTGAGTTTGAGAAATCAAAGCATAATTTGATATTTTCAGCCGTAAAAGCATTTTATTTTAGAGATTTTTTGTTTTTTTTACGAAACGCAAAATTAAATTTTATTTTCTAATTTTACAAAAGGAAACTTTCAAAAAAAAAATTATTTCAACAATTCCTTCAACCTTTTGTCCAACTGAGGTATTTCGGTGTTAATTTCATGCACCGTAAAGTCGGGATAAATCAAAAAGTTTGACGGAAGACTTTTAACGCCGTAATCCAAAGCCGCCTTAGAGCCCCAACCTTTCAGATCCGAAACCGAAACCCACGGAATTTTTTGGTCCTTCAAAGCTTGTTTCCAAACCTCGTATTTTGTGTCCAAAGCCACTTGAAAAATTGCAAAATTCTTTTTGTAATATTTCCAATACAATTTGGTTATGTTTTCCGTATTTTTTTGCGAAACATCCGACCACGACGCCCAAAAATCTACCAAAATATATTTTCCTTTGAATTTCGATAATTTTAACGTATCACCTTTAATATTTTTCAAAGCGATTTCGGGAGCTTTCATGCCCGAAGTTATTCTGCCCGGGACAGAGCTTTCGCCGCTTAAAGCAAGCCTTTGACGCTCCAAAAACGACACGAGTTTTTTAGTGTGGTAATTATCAGGATAATAAGTTACTAAATTTTCGCAAACGGATTTATAAATTTCATAATCTTGTTGCGGGTCAAAAAGCGGAGTTTTCGGGGTTATGTATTGCGACAAGCAGACGATTTGCGAAAGTGTTTTGGGATTTTCCTTCAAAAAAACCTCGGATTTCTTCCGTAACTCATTATAATTCAGATTATAAACCGAATCCAATTGATATTTTATTCCCGCTAAATTTTTGTCAGACATGGATTTCCTGAAAATCACACCCAACGAATCGGTTATTTTTTGCATTTTTCTTAACCGATTGATTATATGACAAATATCCTCACTCTCGGGAGAATTTTTAACGTCATAAAACGAAGCATAATCTCTGTCAGTGCTGCTTATAATTATCTCTTGACAAGTATCGGGAACAAGTGTTATTTGCTCATCAGAGCCGGAAAAATGCAAAACGAAAAAATCCGGCTTTGAAACCACACCTCTCAACACGAAATTACCGTTTTGGTCTACGAGTGCCGAATCAATAAATTCCAAGCCCGATTCTTGGACGTGCTTTAGATAAGCGGTATCGCCTTCCAAACCTTTAAAACAGCCTTTAACGCTGAAACTCAAATCTTTAGTTTCGTTTTTAGGATTTACGCATGCCTGAAAAAAGAACAAAACTAATGCAACAAAATATAAACGTTTCAAAAATTTCATTATCTTTATTTCCATATTTTACAGCGCAAAAATAACTAAAAAAAACATCAACAGCAACATTTTTTATATGTGATACGAGAAAAAATAATTAAATATTTCAAAAAGTTTTATTACTTTTGCCCCCGAATTTTAATAAACTTTTTTAAGGAAACAAAATGGTAGTTTTAGAAGTATTTACTGAAATATTAAAATATGTACTGCCTTCATTGGTAGTTTTGGCGGCTACGTATTTGATAAACAAGCAATTTTTTGACAGAGACAAAGAAAATCAAAAAATTGAATTAGCCACTGCAAATACAAAAATCGTTACCCCGATACGTCTTGCGGCATACGAAAGGTTAGTGCTTTTGTTGGAGAGAATCAACCCGCAAAACCTTGTTGTAAGGGTAACACAGCCCGGAATGACGGCTTTGGAATTGCAAAGAGACCTTTTAACGACTATCAGAGCGGAATACGAACACAATTTATCGCAACAGATTTACGTATCGGCAAACGCATGGAAAGCCGTTGTTGATGTAAAAGAATTTGTAACTCAAATCGTCAATCAAGCCGCTCAAACCGTTGAAATAGATGCAAAATCTTCCGAACTCGGCAAAAAAATAGTTGAAATTTATGCCGGACAAACCTCAGACCCGATTGCTCTTGCCATCGAGGTTTTAAAATCGGAAATAACTATAATTTTTTAACAATATGAAAAGATTTTTTTTATCGGCAGCCTTGATTTTGGCACTCGGCACTCAAACCTTTGCACAAAAATATTTTGACAAAGCAAAAGTAAAAACTACAAATGATTCGCTTAGTTACAGCCTCGGATATATGTTGTCACAAAACCTTATAGGTGAAGGCGTTACTGACTATGACCCTGTTTTGATAGGCAAAGCATTCAAAGACAGCAAAGAAAACGGTTCGCCCCTTATGACAATTGAAGAATGTAAAGAAGTGCTCAGAGTTTTCTTTGAAAAAAAAGAAACAGAATTGAAAGAAAGCCAGTTAGCCAAAGAAAAAGAATTTCTTGAGGCTAACGCTAAAAAAGAAGGTGTAAAAGTTACTGAATCAGGACTTCAATACAAAGTTTTGAAAGAAGGTCGCGAAAACGGTAAAACTCCCGGCGATAGCGACAACGTAAAAATTCATTACGAAGGTCGTCTGATTGACGGTTCGGTTTTCGACACAAGTTACGACAGCGAAGAACCCGCAGAATTAGGAATGGAATATATCATTCCGGGTATGCAGGAGGCTTTGAAACTGATGAAAGAAGGTGCTGAATATACTTTTTACATTCCTCAAAATTTAGGCTACGGAGAGTATTCTCCGGGTGAGAGTTTACCGGCATATTCAACGTTAATTTTTGATATTGAATTAGTTAGCGTAGAACCTCAACCCGAAGACGAAGACGAAGACTCGGATTCCAAAGAAGATTAATCATAAAAAAAAACACAAATAAACGAAATGAAAAAAATAACTTCGGTTTTAACGGCATCAGCAATTATTGCCGCTAATATGTTTGCATCATGCCAAAGCAATCAATGCGGCAATGCAAAAGCTAATTTGAAAAACGCCACTGACTCGGCAAGTTACGCAATAGGTTATCTTGAAGGTACTAATATGCAGGAACAATTTTCTGAAATTGACCTCAACAATTTTATCGCCGGTCTTAACGACGCTCTGAAAAAAGATACCGTTAATGCAAAATTCAAAGATCCTCAAACAGCAATGATGTTTTTCAGAGGCTACATGACGGGAAAAGCTAAAAAAGTAGCTGAAGAAAATCTTGCAAAATCAAATGCGTTTTTGGAAGAAAACAAGAAAAAAGAAGGCGTTATCACCACTGAAAGCGGTTTGCAATACCAAATTTTGCAAGAAGGCACCGGTGCACAAGCTACTATCGATGACGAAGTTGAATGTCATTATAAAGGTACTTTGATTGACGGAACCGTTTTTGACAGCACTGAACAACACGGTGGACAACCTGCAAAATTTCCTTTAAGAGGAGTTATTCAAGGTTGGCAAGAGGGTATTCCTCTTATGAAAGTAGGTGCAAAATACAGATTTTTCATTCCGCCTTCATTAGGTTACGGTGAAAACGTACGTCCGGGCGGTGTTATCAAACCTAACGACGCTTTGATTTTTGACGTAGAGCTTCTTCAAGTTATCAAACCCGAAGAAAAACCTGCCGACAATAAGAAAAAATAATAATTTTTTGAAAACACAAAAAAATTTTTAGGAAAATGGCATTAGAAATAGAAGGCAAAATCGTCAAAATATTTCCTCAACGTTCCGGCGAAGGAAATAACGGCACGTGGACTTCGCAAGATTTCATGATCGAGGTTCCGGGCAATTATCCGACCAAGGCAGCTTTTGACGATTTCAATAATGCAGCCGGGTTACAGTCGTTTCAAGTCGGCGACATGGTAAAAGTGTCGTTTAATATTCGTTCCAACGAGTGGCAAGGCAAGTACATCACCTCTTTGCGTGCATGGAGAATCGAAAAGCTCGGCGGCAACACAAGCAACGACAACGGCGGTACACAGCAAACCTCTTCCTCAAACGAGACTATACCGTTTTAAAAACAATGTTTAACTTTTTAAAATAAACGAAAAAAATGGCATTAGAAGTAGAAGGAAAGTTCATAAAAGCCTTAGACCCTGTATCGGGCGAAAAAAACGGCAAAAAATGGAGCAAACAGTTTTTTGTCATCGAACAATTCGGACAATATCCTACGCCTGCTCAGTTTCAGGTTTGGAACGATAGAATAAACCTTGCGCAGTTCAACGAAGGCGACAGCGTAAAAGTTTCATTCGATATTAACAGCCGCGAATGGCAGGATAGGGTTTACACAGACTTAACGGCTTTCCGTGTAGACAAGACGAATGGTGATGTATCTAATAATAACACTCAAACAAACGGTACACAACCACAAAGTCAAACGGCAACGGTTCAACCTCCCACAGCCCCCGTTGAGCAACCTAAAGCCGAAGGTGCTGACGATTTACCGTTCTAATTTTTTTTAGAACATAAAACAAAAAATAAAATCCGTGAACGAAATTTTTCATTCACGGATTTATTTTATGAAAAAACAAGAGGTACTAAAATTCTACTTTTCCTGATTTCAACATTGTCCAAGGATCAACCTTGTCGGCTTTGTATTTGCCTGCATCGAGTTTTGCCTTGCAAGCCTTGAAAGCAGCAATCGTTCTGTCTACTTGTTCCAATGTATGAGAAGCCGTCGGAATAACTCTAAACATAACAGTTCCTTTAGGAACAACGGGATAAACCACGATTGAACAGAAAATTCCGTAATTTTCTCTCAAATCCAAAAGCAAGTTAGTAGCCTCAGCCGTACATTCAACGTCAGAAGCATTCGGATCACCGTGCATATAAACAGGAGTTACAGGCGATTGAGTTTTACCTATATCAAAACCTTCTTTCTTGAAACCATCCTGAATAGCATTAACAATTTTCCAAAGATTTTCTCTGTATTTCGGATTTTGTTCAATAAGGTCAAGACGTTTTAAATGACCTACAACCATAGGTAGCGGCAATGATTTAGCATAAATCTGTGAACGGAGATTCATTCTCAAGAAGTCGATAACGTTTCTCGGACCTGAAATAAATCCGCCTATACCAGCCATAGCTTTAGCAAAAGTAGCGAAATACAAATCCACTTTGTCTTGAACGCCGAAATGTTCACCCGTACCGCCACCGTTAGGACCCATAGTACCAAAACCATGAGCATCGTCAATCAAAAGGCGGAATTGATATTTATCTTTCAAATCGGTAATACCTTTCAAGTTACCCAAATCGCCGGCCATACCGAAAACGCCTTCGGTGATAACTAAAATAGAACCACCCGTTTCAGCAACTTTTTTGGTTGCTCTTTGAAGCATAATTTCAAGTTTAGCCATATCGTTGTGAGGGAAAACGTAACTCATTTTCTCGCCGCCGCATTTTGATTTATGAAGGAAAATACCGTCCATAATACAAGCATGAGCCTCATAATCGTAAACGATAACATCGTTTCTATCAACGATAGAATCAATAATAGAAACCATAGCCTGATAACCGAAGTTTACCACAAAAGCGGCTTCTTTTTTGGCGTGAGCGGCCAATCTACGCTCCAATTCCTCATGCAAAACAGTCTGACCAGACATCATTCTTGCACCCATAGGAGCTGCAAGACCATATTTAGCTGCGCCTTCAGCATCGGCTTTACGAACTTCCGGGTCGTTAGCCAAACCAAGATAATTATTTAAAGACCAGTTCAATACGGGTTTTACGCCGAAAGGTGTTCTAAAATTCATTTCGGGACCGATTTCGCCTTCCAACTTCGGAAACATGAAATAACCGTCACCGCCGGCCTGATATTTACCAAGGTCGGTAACCTTTTTTACTACTTTTTCAAATAAATCCACGATATTTTATATTTTATAGTTAATCTTAAAGAAAATTTATCACGGCAAAGATAATAATAATATTTATCAGTCATAACAAAAATGTATTTTTTAACAAAAAAAACTTTCGGAAAAAATTTGTGTAATTCAAAAAAAAGAATTAAATTTGCGGCCGAAAATTTTATTAATTAATACACAAAAAATTACAAAAAGAAAATGCCTGTTAAAATTAGATTAGCAAGACAAGGTAAAAAGGGCTACGCACACTATGCAATAGTGATTGCCGACTCAAGAGCGCCACGTGATGGCCGATTCGTAGAAAAAATAGGAACTTACAATCCTAACACAGTACCCCAGCAAGTTGATATTAAATTCGACAGAGCTTTGTATTGGGTACAAACAGGCGCTCAGCCTACCGATACTTGCAGAACATTGCTCTCTATGAAGGGTGTATTGTTGAAAGACCACTTGCTCAGAGGCGTTAAGAAAGGTGCTTTGACTGAAGAACAAGTTGAAGCTAAATTCTCTGCTTGGGTAAAAGCTAAAGAAGAAAAACTCAACGCTAAAAAAGCTGCTAAAGAAAACGAAAAGAAAGAAAAAGCTGCTAAAAACCTCGCTGCTGAAACAAAAGTAAAAGAGGCTAAACAAGAGGCTTTGAACAAAAAGAAAGCTGAAGCTGAGGCTGCTGCAAAAGCACAAGCTGAAGAAGCTAAAGCTCAAGAAACTTCAGAAGAAACCGCTACTGATGAAGCTAAAGCTGAATAAATACTTCGATAAAGCCCTGCTCACTGAGTTTGGGACAATCGCTGCATTTAAAGGCACATTAGGGGATATTGTGTTGAAACCGCAATCTCCCGATTATGAAATTAATGAAACGGAACCGATGCTCGTCGAAATAGACGGGTATCTGGTTCCTTTTTTTATAGAAGAAGACTCTGTTTTTTATTCCAAAAACGGAGATATTTCGCTGAAATTCGATACTATAAATTCCAATTCCGAAACCGTAAATCTCATCGGTAAAAAAGTTTTCGTATCAACCGAAGATTTAATTATCAACGAAGAAGAGGACTCTAATGAGGAATTCAAATACATAAACTACGATGTTTATGATCAAACAGACAAATTGTTAGGTAAAATAACCGACATTGATGACATTCCGGGCAATCCGCTTCTTATAATCCACGATTCGTTTGAAAACGAAATCCTCATTCCCGTAAACGCAGCCGAGATTTTGGACGAAAACGAAATCATCAAAACCATCAAAATATCTATCCCTGAAGGCCTTTTAACAATTAACAATTAACAATTGACAATTGACAATTGTCAATTAAAAATTGAAAAATTTGTGAAAGGAGAAGGAAAGATTAAGAAAAAAAAAACAAAAAAATGTTGCTGAAAAATTCCGTTGTGTATCTTAGGGCATTGGAGCCGGAAGATATTGATTTATTGTATTTTTGGGAAAATAATACCGATATTTGGAAAGTGAGTTCCACGATTATGCCGTTTTCAAAATTCACATTAACAAATTATGTCATGGAAGAAAGCCAAAAAGATATTTTTGAGGCACGACAATTAAGGCTCGTTATCGTAGAAACCACATCCGACAAAACAGTAGGTCTTTTGGATTTGTTTGAATTTGAACCGATTGACCAAAGAGGCTCACTCGGAATTATGATAAACGAAAACGCTGACCGTCAGAAAGGTTTCGCAAAAAACGCACTTCTATTATTTGAAGAATATTGCAAAAAAATTCTAAACCTCCATCAACTTTACGCCCGCACCGATACGGACAATTTAGCAGCAAAAGCCCTCTTTGAAAGTTGCGGTTACGAAAACTGCGGTTGCCTAAAACATTGGCACAGAAACCAAGACGGCTGGAAAGATCAATTAGAATTTCAAAAAATATTATAAAAAAAACCGCCACTAAAAAAGGGCGGTTCATTATTTATTTCGCAGCGTAAAGTTCCGCTTTTCTTTGTTGAATTTTCTCGTCAGTTATATAATCGTCGTACTCCATTCTCTTGTCAATGATACCGTTAGGAGTAAGCTCGATAATTCTATTTGCAACCGTCTGAATAAATTCGTGGTCGTGTGAAGACATCAAAATTATGCCCTTAAAATTCATAAGCGTATTGTTGAACGCCTGAATACTTTCCAAATCCAAATGGTTGGTCGGAGTATCAAGAATCATACAGTTAGCATTTTTGAGCATCATTTTGGCAATCATGCAACGCATTTTTTCACCACCGGAAAGAACGTTTGCTTTCTTGAAAATTTCCTCGCCCGAAAACAACATTTTTCCCAAAAATCCACGGATAAAAGTCTCTGTCGTATCCGTAGAAAACTGACTCAACCAATCTTTCAAAGTGATGTCTTTTTGGAAAAATTCGCTGTTATCAAGTGGTAAATAACAAGTCGTAATCGTAACACCCCATTCGTAAGAGCCAGTTACAGGTTTTTGATGTCCGTTAATAATCTCAAACAAAGCCGTCATTGCTCTCGGGTCGTGTGAAAGGAATACGACTTTATCGTCTTTTTCAATGGTGAAATTAACGTTTCTGAACAAAACGTCATCTTCCATTTTTGCTGTTAAATCCTTGACAGTCAAAATAGTGTTGCCCGGGTCGCGCTCCGGCGTAAAAATTATGCCCGGATATTTTCTCGTTGAAGGTTTAATCTCTTCAATATTGAGTTTTTCCAACATTTTTTTGCGGGAAGTAGTTTGTTTGGATTTTGCAACGTTAGCACTAAAACGCTGAATAAATTCCAAAAGTTCCTTTTTCTTTTCTTCCGCACGTTTGTTTTGCTGAGCCTGCTGCCTTAATGCCAACTGACTCGACTGATACCAGAAACTATAGTTTCCGGCAAACATCGTAATCTTACCGTAGTCAATATCAACAGTATGCGTACAAACAGAATCCAAGAAGTGACGGTCGTGAGATACGATTAAAACCGTCTTCTCAAAGTTGGAAAGATAATTCTCCAACCAATTAACAGTGTCAAGGTCAAGGTCGTTTGTCGGCTCGTCCAAAAGCAAGTTGTCAGGATTGCCGAAAAGTGCTTGAGCCAAAAGAACGCGGACTTTTTCCTTACCAGAGAGTTCGCTCATAAGTTTTTCGTGGAGTTCCTCCTTGATACCCAAACCGGAAAGCAAAGCCGCTGCATCGCTTTCAGCATTCCAACCGTCAAGCTCTGCAAAACGGTTTTCAAGTTCGCCTACCCTTTCGCCGTCAGCGTCCGAAAAATCAGGTTTTGCATAAAGCGCATCTTTTTCCTGCATTATGTTCCACAACTCGTTATGCCCCATTATAACGGTGTTCAAAACGGTGTATTCGTCAAAAGCGAAGTGGTCTTGTTTTAAGACAGAAAGTCTTTCGCCGTGTCCTAACGAAACAGTGCCGCGGGTCGAATCCAAATCACCGCTGATAATTTTTAAGAAAGTTGATTTTCCTGCGCCGTTAGCACCGATAACGCCGTAACAGTTGCCGTCGTTGAATGTCAGATTAACATCTTGAAACAAAATACGTTTGCCGAACTGTATGGCTAAATTTGATACTGTTATCATTTAATGTCTTTTTTAAGAAATTTCAGTGCAAAGTTAAGAAATAAATTGCTGATTATCAAAAAAAATGGCAGAAAAATAAAAAAATAAAAAAAATGAAAAACTCCTTAAAAAAAAATGTAATTGCCAACGCCCGAAATGTTTTTTTCAAGACCTTAAAACCTTAATTTTGCTTTTAGAAAAAAAACATTACATTATGAATTGGTTTGTGATTTTATTAATATTATCATCGCTTGCAATGAAAGTGAAGGCGGATATAGTCTTTGTTTTGGACAAAAATGCAGCCCTCGGACAAGGACACATAGCCGTTTTGACAGGGAACGAAAACTCCGGCTGGAAATACGTTTCAATCAACGGAACTGCCGGAATGTCAAAACCTTGGGGCGTTAATATCAATGCTGACACAGGCACTTTCGTAATCGACACCTCAGGCAACAAAATTTCAAACCTGCGCCGCGCAATACGACGATGCTGCAAAATCAATCCGCTGGAAAAACATAACTATATGTTATTCAGACGTATAAGCACATCCAAAGCAGAAGACACCGAAATTTTGAACGATATAAAAAAAACAGCTTCAAAATTTTTATACGGCATAATCGGACCCGGACAATCGTGCATAGACGTGGCTCAAACGGCATTTTCTTCACTTGTTAAAATCAGAAAACTTGACAAAAACGGTTCCGTACCGGGTCAGAACGATTTGATTCCAAAAAATTGGTTCAGAAAACTTGACAACAGAATCAGAGAGGTAAACCGCCGCGCCCAAAACCGTCTTAACATCATAAAATTTTATCATAAAAGCAACAAAAAAGGACGTTTATTGTCGTTAAAAAAAGAAAACAAGAAAAAAAATTCAAAAAAAATTCTTAAATTTGCTGCAAAAGATTTTTTCTAAATATGATTTTGCACGAAACGGTTACGCTAAAAAACGGCATTGTAATGCCCAAAATGGCATTAGGAACTTCTTTTATGAGCATAACAAAAGCTAAAGATGCTGTTAAAAACGCCTTAAAAACAGGCTTTCTCCACATTGATACTGCACAATCATTCAACAACGAGGAAGGCGTCGCTAAAGGTATCAAAGAGGCAGGCATTGACCGTCATAACGTCTTCATTACCACCAAAATAGCTGCCGAAATCAAAAACTTCACAGGCGCAGAATATTCCATTGAAAAATCGTTAGAAAAACTCGATACTGATTACATCGACCTTTTGTTGATTCATGCTCCTATGCCGTGGGACGAAATCAAAGGGCGCAAACGCTATTTCAAAGAAAACATTGAGGTTTGGAAGGCGATGGAAAAACTTTATAAATCAGGACGTATCAGAGCTTTAGGCATATCAAATTTCAAAAAAGAAGACATCAAAAACATACTTGAAAACTGCACGATAGAACCTTCAATCAACCAAATAAAAATTTATCCAGGCAGCAGCAACGCAGCACTTTTGAATTACATGAAAAAATCAACTCAAATAATTCCTCAAGCATATTTTCCCTCAGAATACGAAAAAATTTTAGAAAATCCTACAATAAAAAATCTGTCGGAAAAATACGGAGTTTCCCAACAAAAAATTTGTATAAAATTTGCCCTCCAAATAGGAACTCCTCCCGTAATAAAAGTCAAAGAAAAAGAAGAAATAGAAGAATTCAAAAATATGGATTTCTCTATAAATGAAGAAGATATGAAAATTTTAACAGGTTTGGGATTCAAAAACTAAAGATTTTTTTTAAAACGACTTTCAAGCCTCGTTTTGATCATTTAAATCCGAAAGTTTAACGCCCATTACCAAAAAGTCATCAATCTGCTGACGATCGCCTTTCCACTCTTCCATCGTCTTAGAAAGGATTTCTTTTTGCTCCTCCATCGGCAGTTCGCGGTTAGCAAGAATCATCTCTTTGAAACGTGTCGTATTGAATTTTTCGTTGTTCTGACCACCGTACTGATCAAGATAACCGTCTGAAAACATGTAAATTGACGTATTATCATCGTACATAAAATCATAACAAGTGAACTCAACTTTCATATCGGGTCTTAATGGTTTGCCTCCGATAGAATAATAATTAGCTTTTAGAATTTTAAGTTTGTTGCCCTGAACGACGTAAAGATTATTTTTAGCACCGGCAAACTGAAATCTGTGAAGTTTTGTATCAACGGTGCAAAGGCTCATATCCATACCGTCTTCAGAGGCGGATTCTTCCTCCTGATTGAGTGCAAGCGTAATGCCATCATGCAACATCGAAAGTATTTGATCCGGCTTAAAAACGTGTTTTATATTAACGATTTCATGCAAAAGTGTGTTGCCAATCATTGACAAAAACGCACCCGGAACACCATGTCCCGTACAATCTATCGCCGTTATAACATATTTGCTTTCGTATTTTGAAAACCAATAAAAATCACCGCTGACAATATCCTTAGGCTTGTAATAAATGAACATTTGCGGCAACCAACGTTTGATTTTTTGCTCGGGGACAAGAATGGAATCTTGAATTTTACGGGCATAATTAATCGAATCCGTAATTTGATCGTTCTTGACTTGAATAAGATTTTTTTGAATTTCGATTTCATCTTTTTGGTTTTCAAGACGGCTGTTGATTTTCTTAATTTTTCTGAACATCGAAAAAACTATCGCCAAGAGCACCAAAAAAATCACACCTATTATTATAAATGTCCAAATCAAATTACGCTGCTTATCAATCATAACACGACTATCGTCAATTTCCGCCTGACGAAGTTTCAAATCCTCAGACTGAACCTCCGTCTGACGCTCCAAATTCTCGTTTTGACGGTTCAAAACCTCTTTTTCCTTGTTCAAAAGTTCGATTTCCTGAGCATTCGCTTTTGAAATTTCACTCAAAGAATCGTTAGAAGAAGAAATTTCGTTGAGAGCAGAATTTATTTCGTCAATTTTTTCTTTGTTTTCTTTTAACTCGTTCTCTCTTAAGCAACTAACATAGAGTTTATAATTTTCCAATGATTTTTTGTAATCCTTGCTAAAATTATAAGACTCGTAAAGAGAATAATATATTTTTTGCTTTAACTCGTTATCTTTCAACTTTTTAGCAGTAAGAAGACTCTGATTGAGAACCGTAATAGCTTTTTTGTAGAGTTTTTGAGAGTTGTAACAATTGCCAGTCCCTAAAAGCGAATAAGCTAAATTTTTATTATCTCTTAATTTTTTGGCAAGTTTATTTTGCTTTTCGTAATATAATAACGACTTTTTGTAATCTTTTTTATAAAAATAAACATCGCCAAAACCTTCAAAAACCGCCATTTTTTCTTTGTCTTTGGTTGCGATTTTTTCAGCTTTCTCAATGTAAGACAATGCTTTAGAAGTATTATAACGCACATAAAGTCGGCTCAACTCGCAATAATTTCCGATTTTATTTACATCAAATACACTATCCGGTTCATTTTCGAGTTCCGCAATACGCATTTTCTCTGCTTTTGTCTGTGCAAAGGAATATGTACTGTTTGCTAACGAACAGATTATCAATATTATAATAATTATTAATCGCATTTACGAACCGCTAAAAAATTTTTGGTAAATATAATGATTATTTTTTGTTTTACGCCAATTTTTATTGTAAGAAAAATTATTTTTTTATTAAAAAAATATTGTAACTTTGCACTATAAAATTTATATAGTTTATGTCGGCATTAAGAGGTATAATATTTGATTTTAACGGCACACTAATTTGGGATACGCCGTATCATAACAAGGCATGGAACATTTTTCTCAAACGTTATAGCATTTCGTTATCTGACAAAGAGATACATGAAAATATGCACGGGAAAACAAATGCCGAAATTTTCAAATATCTTTTCAAAAGAGAATTCAAAGGTGAAGAATTGGATAGATTAGCCTCTGAAAAAGAGGGCATTTACCGTCAGCTTATTCTCTCGGACGATTTTCAACTGCACGAAGGCGTAAAAGAAATGTTTAATTATTGCCTTGCGTGTGCGATACCGATTGCAATTGCTACAAGCAGCGACAAAGAGAATGCTGAGTTTTATTTTCAACGTTATGACTTAAAAAAATGGTTTATGCGTAATCGGTTTATCTACAACGATTATAGTTTCAAATGCAAACCTGAGCCTGATATTTTTAAACGTGCGGCAGAGCGTTTGTTTTTGGAACCGGGAGAAATCATGGTGTTTGAAGATTCGCCGGCGGGTATCAAAGCAGCAGAAAAATTCGGTGCGGGAAAAATCGTAATCGTAAACTCTTCAGGCGAGGATTATTCGATGTACACTCATCAAGTAATTACTGATTTCAAAGAGGCCGCAAGAATTATCAAAATAGAAATAGACGAAACAAAAACAAGGGAGTTTGAATAAAATTTTCAAACTCCCTTGTTTTTTTAAAATTAAAAAGGATTTTATTTTATGACTAATTTTTTCACAATCGTTCTATCGTCTTCAAAAGTGATTTTAGCTAAATACATACCCGGCTCGTAATCTTGAAGAACAATAGTCATATCATCATAAATATTGTAAGTATTTGATACTAACTGAATACATTTTCCGATAATATTCAAGATTTCAACCGTTTTGATTGCCTTGCATGATTTTATTTTAACGATGTTTCCTGTAACGGGATTCGGATAAAACTCGGCATAAGGCCGCCCGCCGTTTTGATTTGATATGTCAAAACCGGGCTCTGAAGTATTTTCAGGCACGGGTGTTTGGGCACTGACACACCCCGAACAAAACGATAACAAAACTATTGAGAACAATTTTTTCAAAATCTTTTTCATTTTATTCTGTATTTTTGGTTTTTGCACGAATCCGTATAGCATAAATACTTAATAATCAATTACTATTCCAAAATAACTGATTACGATATTAAATATTTATTAACTTTAGTCAATTTTCATCGTAGCCAATATTTTTTGCAAATCCTCGGGAGTATCAACGGCAAGACCTTCAAACTCCGTTTTGCAAACTTTTATTTTATAACCGTTTTCTATCCAACGGTTTTGTTCGAGTTTTTCGGCTAATTCAAGACTGCTCTGAGAGAGTTTCGTAATCTCTTGCAAAACGTCAAATCTATAAGCATAAACACCTATATGTCTAAAATACAAATGTTTATTAACCCAATTTTGTTTATCCTCACCCCTTAAAAAAGGTATCGGTGAACGCGAAAAATATACAGCCTCATTTCTTAAATTAATAACAACTTTTGCTGTATTTTCCGAAAAAACCTCGTCAAAAGTTTTAGCCTCTTTTACGAGCGTTGCAATCTGAACGTTTTTGTCTTCAAACAGACTTGCAAGACTTTTCAGTTGTCCCGGCTCTACAAAAGGTTCGTCGCCCTGAATATTAATCACGGCATCAAAGGTTTCACCCGTTTTTTCGCAATAATTTCTTGCAGCCTCAGCGCATCTATCCGTACCGCTCTGATGAGCCTCGCTTGTCATTACGACTTTGCCGGAAAAAGAGGTTACCTCTGAAAAAATTTTGTCATCGTCGGTTGCTACCAAAACCGTGTCAAAAGCCTTTGAAGCTTGTTCGTAAACCCTGTGAATCATCGTTTTAGAACCTATTTTCACAAGCGGCTTGCCCGGAAAACGGGTTGATTTGTATCGCGAAGGTATAATTCCTAAAACTCTCATTTTTTTATTATTTTTTAATATTATTTGGCAAATGTAAATATTTTTTTTTATTTTTGATAAAAATTTTTATTATTATTTTTGCAAAATAAAATTTAAGCGGTATATGGAAAAATTAATTAATAAAGATTTGCTGAAAATAGATGAAAACTGGTTGAATCCCACGAAGGGCAGAATTCTGGTTTCAGAACCGTTTGCCTCTAATGTAATATTCAAGAGATCAGTAGTTTACATCATAGAAAATTCCGCTGAACGCACATTAGGTTTTATACTCAACAAACCCGTTATCATAAAAAACAATCCGCTTATGGATTTAATAATGCCACTGCCCGTGCGTTTGTCGTTCGGAGGTCCGGTCTATTTGGACAGAATTTCCTGCATTCATACATTAGGCTCTTCGATAATTCCTAATTCACAGGAAATTGCCGACGGAGTTTATTTCGGCGGTGATTGCAATTTGGTGATGAAAAAAATCGCATCAGGCGAAATACCGCAAGAACAAGTCAGATTTTTTCTCGGCTGTACGGCTTGGCGTCCGAATCAGCTCCAAGAAGAAATCAATTCAAAATATTGGATAGTGGGAAATCTCGACAAAAAATTCATAGTGAATTATGATTCCAACGTTTGGGCAGAGGCCGTAAACAATCTCGGCGGTCATTACAAACTTTGGGGAAATTTGCCGATAAATCCCATGTGGAATTAATAATTTTTTATTCTTGAAAATTCAAATACAAATCATTAATTTTTGTTGCAATATCTTGACTAACAGTTTTATAAAAACGTCTTGTCTGAAAAGCTCCCACCCAATTAACACCGTTTTGCGTACTTGCGAAAAATATTTCGTCAGCTTGTTTAAGATGATCAAGCGATAAATGTTTGTCGCCGAAAACACCGTAACCTGCATTACGGGCAACCTCCAAAACTCTCTCTCTCATAATATCTTTTGCGCAACCGTCCTCAAGCATAGGAGTATAAATCGTTTTGTTTTTAACAATAAACACGTTTCCGTTCAAAACCGATTCCACGAGGTTTCCCTCTGCATTCAAAAGTAAAACGTCGTTTACTTTATCTTTGTACGGGAATTTCAAAGCCGCCATTTTAAGGAAACAATTTTCATGTGTATCAAAACCGCAAAGCGGCGTAGGATATTTTCTGTGCTTATCATAAATGGCAACGGCAAGTCCCTGACGATTGAATTCAAAACCCGTTTGATTTAAAGGTTGAATGCTTACAGAATATTCCGTATTGTCGTTATCCGGCTCAAAACTTTCTGAAAACGAACGAAAAACACTAATTCTGACATTAGCACCTTTAAAAATCTTGTTTTTAACCAACATTTTAGAGATTTCGTTTTTGAACTCCTCCGTCTCAGAAAGAAATTTTTGAGGCACGTTCATTTGCGCAATCTGCATCGCTTGAACAAGATTTTTGATATGAGCATCAAAAAAGCAAAGCCTTCCCGCACAAGCGTGCAAAGTCTCGCTGATAATATCTCCGTAAACAAAAGCCCTGTTCTGAATATTCAAAACAGCACTTGTTGAATTATGATAACGCCCGTTAAGGAGCATTTGTAAATTTAAAACCGGCATATTTTTTTATTTTTAGTTAGCAAAAAAAGGCAGATTTTTCAAAAACATGTTAAAAACCTGCGGTTCAATTAATAATGGGAAAACCAATCCATAAACTGCACCCATCAAATGCGCAGTATGACCTATATTATCAATATTTTTTTTAGCCATAACATAACAGTAAACCAGATACAAAATTCCGAAAATCCATCCCGGAATAGGTATCGGTATAAACATAAAAGCCACAGGCAATCTCGGATTAAACAAAATAGAGGCAAACAAAACCGCAGAAACCGCACCCGAAGCACCTACGGCACTGAAATAAGCATTATCTTTATGTTTTGCTAAATCAACCGAAGTGCTAACAACCAAAGCCGAAATATAAAACAGCAAATATAAAACTTTGCCTAAAATTTCACTCGGCGCAATTACTAAAAAGCAACTTTCAACATACGGTCCAAAAAAATACAATGTCAGCATATTAAAAACTAAATGCCACATTCCACCATGAACAAAACCGTATGATAATACTCTATAATACTGTTTGCCGTGCCAAACGGCGTATGCGTTGAATTTCAATTTGTCTGTCCACTCCGGACGGCGCAAACTCTCAGGAAAAAGAGAATCTCCTTCAAAAGCGGCTACCGAGATAACGCAAGTTACTATTATAATAAGTGTCGTGAAAGAAACCATATTCTATTAACTTAAAAATTTGTAATAATACGCACCTTTTTTACTGCTCAAGGTTTCTTTTTCGTCCAAACGAACTAATTTGCCCGTTGAAAGGACTTTTTTCCTGAAATTAGCAGAGTCAAACTCCTTAAAGAAAATTGCGCTGTAAAGTCTTTGAAGTTGAGAAAGCGTAAATTTTTCGGGCAGGAGTTCATGTCCGATTAAATCCGTAAACGCTACTGACTGAAGCTTTTCCAACGAAGCTTTTATCATCTCTGAATGGTCAAAAATCATTTCCGGAAGTTTTGAAATCTCCCACCAATGACCACCTTTTTCTCTAACCAAGTTTTTATCCTGTTCGGAAATCCTAATCAATGCAAAAAATGCCTGACTGATAACTCTTCCGCCGCTGTCCCTATCAGGCTCGGAAAATGCTCTGACCTGCTGCATATATATATTTTCTAAGCCGACAGTTGTTTTTAATACTCTTACAGCTGCCTGCTCCAAAGATTCTTCCGGCTTCAAAAAACCACCCATTAGTGACCAACGTCCGTAATTAGGAGCCACAAGCCTAGGACACAAAAGTATTTTCAATTCCTGATCTTCATAACCGAATATCACGCAATCAACTGATACTAAATACTTCGGTTCGTTTAAATATGTTTCCAAAATACGTTTTTTTAAATTTTATAACGGTTGCAAAATTAAAAAAAAAACAGCAAGAAATTAATTTTAACTATTTTTTTCAACAGAAATTGCAGCAATATTGTTGAAATTATTTAATTTTGCTAAAACTAAAAAGGTTTTTGTAATGTAAAAATTACTTTTGATTTTCAACACTATAATTTTTTTAAAAGTTAAATGGAACAAAAAAGTCTAATATCCGTTACTGATTTTTCGACAGAAGAAATTATCAGAATACTGGAAATAGCAGAGGAGTTTGAAAAAACTCCTTGCCCACATCTTCTTGACGGAAAAGTGGTTGCAACATTGTTTTTTGAACCCTCCACAAGAACGCGTCTATCTTTTGAAAGCGCAATCAACCGTATGGGCGGTCGAGTAATCGGTTTTTCAGACCCCAACATTTCAAGCGTTTCCAAAGGCGAAACATTAAAAGACACGATTAGGATAGTATCAAATTATTGCGATTTAATCGTAATGCGGCATCCCTTAGAGGGAAGTTCGAGATACGCAAGCGAGGTCGCAACGGTTCCTGTTATCAATGCCGGTGACGGTGCGCATCAACATCCGACCCAAACACTTTTGGATATGTATTCCATAAAAAAAACTCAAGGGCGTTTGGAAAATATCAATATTTTCATGGTCGGCGATTTGAAATACGGACGCACGGTACATTCTTTAGTTCAGGCCATGTCGCCGTTCAATCCGACCTTCCACTTCATCTCCCACCCAAAACTCAGAATGCCTCAAGAATATTTGGAATTCCTTGACAAAAAGAAAGTTAAATATTACGAACACGAACAATTCACTGACATACTCTCACAAGCTGACATCATTTACATGACCAGAGTTCAAAGGGAAAGATTTCAAGATTTGATGGAATACGAAAAAACCAAAGATTTGTACATACTGCACAATTCGATGTTAGAGAATACCAAATCAACGATGAAAATTCTTCACCCGCTACCGAGAATCAACGAAATTCCGCAAGAAGTGGATTCAAATCCGAAAGCATATTATTTTGAACAGGCTTTGAACGGAGTTTTTGCCCGCCAAGCGGTGATTTCATACGTTTTAGGTCTTAAAAAATAAAAATTCAATTGAAGTCTAATTCATAATTTTTTTGGAAAATGGATAAATCAGAATTGAAAGTCAGTGCGATAAAAGACGGCATCGTAATCGATCATATACCGGCAAGGATTTGTTTAAAGTTATTAAAATTCTAAACCTTGAAAGTGTTGATAATCAAGTAACTTTCGGAACAAATTTGGACAGTAAAAAACTCGGCAAAAAAGCGATTATAAAAGTTTCTGACAAGTTTTTTCAGGACAGCGAAATCAATAAAATTGCTTTGATTGCCCCTAATGCCAATCTTAACATCATAAAAAATTACGAAGTTGTTGAAAAAAGTTCAGTAGAACTTCCGCAAACAATAAAAGGTATCTGTAAGTGTATGAATCCCAAATGTATAACAAATTCAGAACCGATGCAGACAAAATTTGATGTTATCTCACAATGTCCACCGGCTCTGAGATGTTTTTATTGCGGCAAAGTTACCGACCAAGAACATTTTGTAATTATTTAAAAAAATTTACAATTTGAAATTCTTATATCCTTTCAACCTTCTGGGAAGATAAAAATCAAAAGAAAGATAATAAATATTCTTAGGAGGTTGAATTGCATTTTGATAATTATAAAATTTATAACCGCTTGATAATCCGATATATCTGCCTCGCAAATACATTCCGATTATAGGCGAATGAAAGTTTTGCCGTTGAGGTTTCATATCAACGGCGCCATCAAATTTTCCACTACAAAAAGCAAATTGATACGCCAAATTGAAACCGAATTCGCCTTTAATCCCGGAAAAAACCGGAAATCGTTTTTCCAATATTAAATGAAAAAACGTAAGTTTCTCCCTCAACTGATAATAATAATTATCACTAATTTTTTCAAGACAGCGCATATATTCGGGACGGAAAGAAAATCCGAGATAAATAGCCGTTTTGGTTTTGTTTTCATGCACGCCGAAATTGAGTCCGACTCTTGCCTCATGTTTGGCAAATTCGTTAAACTCTGAAAACGAAAATCTCTTAATAATAAACGGTTTATAAGATTTCACACCAAGTTTTTCCAACTCTCTACGGCATTTGGAATTGTCGGTAAAAGTGCTAACATCTTTCAACGAATAACCGTATTTTTCTTCCCTTTGCGACAAATCAAAACCTAAATCTTTCAAATATTTCAACGTTTCATCGTCGGAATATGCAGCGGCATAAACCAAAGGATCGCAAAGTTTAGTGTCAGCACCGGCAGCAACAAGAATTTTTACGGCTTCAATATTTTTTCTGCAAAGAGCAACCGAAAGAGCCGTATGATTTTGAAAAACTTTGTTAATATCGGCACCTTTAGACAAAAGCATTTTTAAGGTTGCCGTATCGCCCTCGTATGCAGCCGTTTGCAAAGGTGTTGCTTGCGCTGAACCTTTATTGAGGTCAGCACCGTGAAAAATCAAAACTTCGGCACACTCCAAAAAACCGAATTTAACGGCATAATACAAAGCCGTTTTGTGATTTTCGTCCTCAAAATTAACGTTTGTAATATCATAAAGTAAAAGTAAATCCGCAATTCTCGGCATATTTTTCAAAACCGAAGCATGAAGCGCAGGCGGCTCGCTATCAAAAAGAGGATTTAAGTTAGGATTTGCACCGTTTTCCATCAAAAGTCTGATAATCTGTTCGTTACCAATGTCTGCGGCATACATCAAAGCCGTATAACCGCTGTTATCAAAAACATTCGGATCCCAAGAACGGTTCAAATAATGCTTAACTTGCTCAACATCATTCTGTTGAACACTATAAACCAACGGATCTTCCTGCGAAAAACTTTTAAACGAAAAAAGCATAAACGCAGAAAAAAACATCAACACTTTAGAAAATCTGAAAATCATCTGCATCTGATAAATATTTTTTGTGCTTTCTGTATTCAGAAAGTTGCTGTTTGTCCAATTCATAAAACATAACTCTTTGACCTTCAGGCATTTTAGCAAGGAGTTTTCCCTCTGCTGAAAATATTTTTGAGCCGCCTAACGCATTGGAATTTATCGCAAAAGAAACGTTTTCCAAAGCCCGTGCGCCAAGCAATAAATCTCTATCAAACTCCCTGACCTTCGGCCACTGCGAAACACAAATAAGCGCATCGTAAGGTTTTCGCTTGTCGCTTTGACGACACCAAACAGGAAATCTCAAGTCATAACAGATTACGGCTCTGAAAATTATGCCGGAGATTTCAAAATCCAAAATCTCCTTGCCCGGCTCAACGGAAGTTTTTTCAAAAAGTCCGAACAAATGCCTTTTGTCCACGAAATAAATTCTACCATCCTCTGTTACAACGCAAAAACGGTTGAAAAATTTTCCCTCTGTCTCCAAATAAAAACTACCGCAAATAGAAATTTTGTATTTCAAAGCATTTTGTTTCATAAAATCCAAAACCTTTCCGCCTGAAATTTTAGTTGTCCCGTCAATATTCCAACCCGTATCAAAGGCCTCGGGCAAAATCCAAAAATCGCTTTCCTTAGCATAAGTTTCTAACAATTCAGAAACCTCTTCAAGCGGAATCCTCCCGTTTTCCTTATCCGTAGACTCTGTTATAACTACTCTCACAATTTTTCCTTTTTTAAAAAAAAACAACGGCAGCAAAATATGCAATTCTTTTATTGAAAAAAATTACATATCCTGCCGCCGCAAATTATTTTTTTATCTATAACGTATCTAAAAAAATTATTTTACGCTGTCAATAGCAGAGCAAATCAAATTGAAAATATCATTGATTTCGCCTATACCGTTGATTTCTACGGCTTTATTCTGCTTTCTGTAATAGTCGGCAACAGGCAAAGTCTGCTCGTTGTAAACTTTTATACGGTTTTCGATAACATTAACATCGGCATCATCAGCACGACCTGAATCTTTTGCACGGTTCAAAAGACGTGCTACCAACGTGTCGTGGTCTGCATTAAGGCAAAGGAAAGTATCAAGTTTAAGACCTTTTTTCTCAAACATTTCATCAAGAGCTTCAGCTTGTTTTACGGTACGGGGAAATCCGTCGTAAAGAATGCCTTCTGCGTTGATGTTTTCATCAACTTTCTTTTCCAACATATTGATAATCAATTCATCGGGAATCAACTGACCTTTTTCCATATAAGCTTTGGCTTTGATGCCGAGTTCAGTACCTTTAGAGGTTTCTTCCCTTAAAATATCGCCCGTAGAAATATGTACGAGGTTGTATTTTTTCTCAATCAAAGCAGATTGAGTGCCTTTGCCCACGCCGGGGGCTCCGAAGATTGCTATGTTTAACATTTTAGTATATAATTTTTTTTAATAATTTTTTACTGCAAATTTATAAATTTTTTTTTCGTTTTTCAAAATTCCAAATTGCCCATTTTAGGCATTAACTCCATAATTTTTGCCTGACGGTTTTTCGTATAATCAGAGGGGCGTTCAACGTGATAAATTATCGGATTCGGCAAACAAGCTGCTATCAAAGCGCATTGTGCTTTAGTAAGTTTTTCCGCCTTAACTTTAAAAAACTTTTCGGCGGCTTTTTCCACACCGTAAACACCATCGCCGGTTTCGATTACGTTAAGATAAACCTCCATTATCCGCTTTTTACCCCAAATAAATTCTATTAAAACCGTTAAATAAGCTTCATGGGCTTTGCGAAAATAACTCCTTATCGGAAACCAAAAAACATTTTTGGCACACTGCTGACTTATCGTGCTGCCACCGCGAAGTTTTTTCCCTTTCCGATGGTCTTCAATGGCTTTTTTAATATTAGCCATAGAAAAACCGCTGTGTTTTAGGAAAAGGTTGTCCTCCGAAGAAATTACGGCACGAACCATATCCGGGGAAATTTTTTCAAAACTTACCCAAGTTTTTTCCGGCATTTTGAAATTTCCGTTCTCAAAAAACCTTTGCAACATAAGCGGCGTATAATATACCGGCACAAATTTATAAAGTATTACAAAATATACCGGCCAGATAAAAACCGCAACTGCAAAGCATAAAAAGAAAATTTTTAAAAACCTGAAAATCTTCTTTTTAAGAGGTTTTTCCATTATTTGACTATCGTATAAATTTCAGGCAAATTTCTTCCATAACCGTCATAATCAAGACCGTAACCCAAAATAAAATCATTAGGAATACTAAATCCGATATAATCGACTTTGAAATCCTCTCTGAAACTCTCCGGTTTGAAAATAAGACTTGCAATTCTAATACTTGCAGGATTTTTTTCTCTTAACTGTCCTAAAATGGATTTCATTGTAAAACCGGTGTCCACAATATCCTCGATTATAACAACGTCCTTGCCCGAAATATCAGCGTTAAGACCGATTAATTCCTTAACAACGCCCGTTGAAGTCGTTCCTTGGTAAGAAGCAACTTTCACAAATTGTATTGTACACGGTACTTTAATGTTTTTCATAAGGTCGGAGGCAAACATAAAAACCCCGTTCAAAACCCCGATAAAAAATATTTCTTTTCCGTTATAATCAGCATTTATTCTGTCAGCTAAATTTTTAACAGTTTTTTTTATCTCATTTTCGCTGATACTTACGGAAAATTTCTTATCTTTGACGGCTATTTCATTCATCATTTTGCTTATTGCGTTTGTGATTAAAATAAAAAGACAGCGCAAAGTTAAATAATTTTAGGCAAATACAATAAAAAATTATTATAAAAAATGACACCTTTAGTAAGTATTATCATGGGAAGTACCTCTGACATGCCCGTAATGCAAGAGGCTGCACAATTTCTTAACGATATGCAGATTCCCTTTGAAATCAATGCGTTATCTGCGCATAGAACTCCTAAATTAGTGGCAGAATTTGCCGAAAATGCCGCACAAAAAGGCATTAAAGTTATAATCGCAGCAGCCGGAGGAGCTGCACATCTTCCCGGCGTTATCGCAGCTTCCACAACTTTGCCAGTTATCGGCGTTCCAATCAAAGCCTCAATGAGCATGGACGGTTGGGATTCTATACTTTCAATCATTCAAATGCCTCCCGGCATACCCGTAGCAACGGTTGGAATCAACGCTGCTAAAAATTCCGCAATTCTCGCCTGCCAAATTCTCGCATTAACAGACGAAAAAATTAAGGAAAAAATCAGCAATTTCAAAAACTCGTTAGCACAAAAAATCACAAAAGCAAACGAAGATTTAGCAAAAATTAAATTTGATTATAAAACCAATTAATTTTAAGAAGATGAAATTTTTTACGCTCTTTTTCACGTTATTAATTGGTTATCAAGCATTTGCACAAAAATACACTTTAGAGGCAAAACGTGATGTTTTACCCCAAAACTATAATTACTGGGTTTGTACTCCGCCCGATTACATCGGCAAAGATACTGTCAAAAACTTAAAAAACGACACTATTAATATAGTAAGCGATAGTATTAAATGCGCGGACTCTGACACGGTAAAAAAATATCCGCTCGTAGTTTTTCTTCACGGAGCAAGTCTTTGCGGACGCGATTTGTATATGGTAAGACGTTACGGCTGTCTCAACGCCATTCAAATGGGTCGTGATATTAATGCCGTTATCATCGCACCTCAAAATCCGGGCGGTGCATGGAATCCTAAAAAGATTTCTGATATAATGGACTGGACCAAAGAGAATTACAACATTGACACCAACAGAATTTATGTTTTGGGAATGAGTCTCGGCGGTTACGGAACAATTGATTTTTGCGCCACGTATCCTGAAAAAGTTGCCGCAGCAATGGCACTTTGCGGTGGAAGTTCGGGCAAAGGAGAAATTCAAAACCTCGGAAAACTGCCTTTCTGGATAATCCACGGCACAGCAGACAGACGTGTTGGAATCAGTTGCTCAAAAACAATCGTTGAAAAATTAGAAACCGCTCAAAACGATTCTCTTTTGATGTACACATGGCTCAAAGGCGGCAGTCACAGCGCACTTGCCAAACTTTTTTACATGAACAAAACCTACGAATGGCTGTTTTCGCACTCTTTGGCGGATTCTTCAAGACAAGTTAATAGAAATTTTGAAGTTACAATGTCTGATTTACCGCACGCATACGAAAACATGGACAGATCAAAAAACAGAATTCACGTTATCGACCCTAACCCTTCAGCAGGAAAATACAACACGTATGCAAACGTAGACCTATCAAACTGCGAGGTTTGGACTGTCCGTCAAGGCGATGTCTTGGTTAATATCGCCCGCGCAACACACACAACAGTAGACAGAATTTGTCAATTAAACGGAATTTCAAGAACTTCAATGCTCAGAATCGGCCAAAAACTCAAAATCAGAGCAAAATAAATTTTATCAGAAAAAAAAATCCCCGGCTAAAAAAGTCGGGGATTTTTTTTATAATTTTCCTGCTTCCTTCAAATATTTTCCGGTATAGGAATCTTTACATTTCAAAAGTTCTTCAGGCGTGCCGGTAAAAAGAATTTCACCACCGTTTCTGCCGCCCTCTTTGCCGAGGTCAATTATATAATCGGCACATTTTATAATTTCAGGGTCGTGTTCGATAATAACAGCCGTATTGCCTCTGTCAATCAGCGCATTAATCGCTTTTAAAAGTTTGCTGATGTCATGAAAATGAAGCCCCGTTGTCGGCTCGTCAAAAATGAACATCGTGTGCGAATCTTTTTTCTCCGTCAACAAAAATGTTGCTAACTTAATTCGCTGATTTTCACCACCGGAAAGCGTTGAAGATGGCTGTCCAAGTTTTATGTATCCTAATCCGACATCCGCCAAAACGCTCAATTTTCTTGAAATCTTTTGCGGCAGACTTGCCTTATCATCAGAGAAAAACGTAACCGCCTCATCAACAGACATATCCAAAACATCAAAAATATTTTTGCCGCGGTATTTAACCTCCAAAGTATCCTCTTTGAAACGTTTTCCGCCACAAGACTCGCAAACCAAAGTAACGTCTGCCATAAACTGCATTTCAACCTTTATAACGCCCTCGCCAAGACATTCCTCGCAACGTCCGCCCTCACTGTTAAAAGAAAAATAACCGGGCGTATAACCCATTTGTTTGCTCAGTTGCTGCTCTGAAAATAGTTTTCGAATATCGTCATAAACTTTGATGTAGCTGACAGGATTACTCCTTGAAGAGCCCGAAATAGGATTCTGATCAACGATTTCCACGTTTTGAAGCAATTTAATATCGCCCTCCAAACCGTCAAAATCGCCCGGTTTCAACGACGTTTCGTCCAACAACTGCGCTAACGCAGGATACAAAATGCCTTTTATTAACGAGGATTTGCCCGAACCCGAAACACCCGTTACAACGGTCATCAAATAAAGCGGAATTTTAACAGAAATATTTTTCAAATTGTTCATTCTCGCACCGCTGATAGTAATGCCCGCACCAGATTTTTTGTTCCACGGACGACGTTTGGGAATAGGAATTTGTTTTCTACCCGTCAGATAATCTGCCGTAAGACTTTGAATTTCAGGCGTTAATTCATTAATTGAGCCTTGAAACATAATTTCACCGCCAAAGACTCCGGCCTCGGGTCCGATGTCAATAATTTCGTCTGCACTGCGGATAATTTCCTCATCGTGTTCAACAACAATCACCGTATTTCCTAAATCACGGAGTTTTTTTAAGACGGATATAAGCCTTTGAGTATCCCTCGGATGCAACCCGATTGAAGGTTCGTCCAAAATATAAAGCGAACCCGTCAAAGACGAACCCAAACTCGTTGCTAAATTTATTCGCTGAGCCTCTCCGCCCGAAAGCGTTGAAGAAAGTCTATCCAAGGTCAAATAATCCAATCCGACTTCTCTCATAAAAGAAAGCCGAGAATTGATTTCTTTTAAAATTCTGCCGGCAATTTTCGCTTCCGTTTCGTTGAGTGAAAGCCCGTTAAAAAAATCACAAAGTTCGCTAATCGGCATTTTAACAAGTTCTGTAACAGATTTTCCACCGACTTTTACGTATGAGGCCTCAGGTTTAAGCCTTGAACCTTTGCATTTAGGACAAACGGTCTGTCCGCGGTAACGGGACATCATAACACGATACTGAATTTTATAACTCTCGTGTTCCACCATTTGAAAAAACTCATTGATGCCGTGCAATCCTCTCCTACCCGACCATAAAATATCTTTTTGTTCGTCAGTGAGTTTGTTATAAGGCGTATGAATCGGAAATTTATATTTGGCAGCCGCCATGCAAAACTCGTCTTTCCACTGGGACATTTTCATTCCGTTCCAACATTTTACAGCGTTGTCATAAACAGAAAGTCCTTTGTTTGGAATTACCAAATCCTCATCGATGCCGACAACTTTTCCAAGTCCGTTACATTCAGGACAAGCTCCTAAAGGATTGTTGAAAGTAAAAGTATAAACAGATGGAACTTCAAATTTGATTCCGTCAGCCTCAAAACGTGTACAGAATTTCGTTTGAATTTTTTCACCGTCTTTTTCGTATTCCAACATACAATCGCCGCCGCCCTCATAAAACGCCGTTTGAATACTATCCGACATTCTTGACATTGCATCTGCCATTTTGCTCGACTTGAAACGGTCGATTAAAAGATACATTCCGAGAGTTTTTTTGTCGGAATCTTTTAATTTAAGATCCGAAATTTCGAAAATTTCACCGTCTTTAACAACACGCGTAATACCTTGAGAATCAAGAATTTCAAGATGTTTTTTTAGAGTTCGTCCCTCCGGCAATACAATAGGACACAAAAGTGTAAAACGATGTCCGTCCTCAAAAGAGGTTATAAAATTTACGACATCATCAATAGAATGAGCCTTCACCTCTTTGCCGGAAACAGGAGAAATTGTTTTTCCTATTCTTGCAAAAAGAAGTTTTATATAATCATAAATTTCAGTGGAAGTTCCAACCGTACTTCTTGTATTTTTGGTAGTTACTTTTTGTTCAATAGCGATAGCCGGCGGAATACCTTTTATAAAATCTACTTCCGGTTTTGAAATTCTACCCATAAACTGCCTTGCATACGCAGAAAGACTTTCCACATAACGGCGTTGCCCCTCGGCATACAACGTATCAAAAGCCAAAGTAGATTTTCCAGAGCCGCTCAACCCCGTAATAACTATAAATTTGTTACGAGGAATTGCAAGCGAAATATTTTTCAAATTGTGCAGTCTTGCACCTTTTATAATTATATTGTCCTTATAGGAATCAAAATCAATTGTTTTCATTCATGGAAATTTTACGCAAAAATACTATTTTTTTCGCTGATTATAAAAAAAAATATATATCCCTCTCAAAAAAAACATAATATTAACAAACAAAAAACTTATAATTACGTTAAATATTAATAAAAAAGAAAACAACTTGATATGAAAAAATTCATACTATCAATAATAATAATTCTGTGCTTAAATCATGTTTATGCACAAGAAATTGAATATCTTGCATACAACACTGCAACCAAATCCTTTGAAACCAAAACAATTTCATCAGCAACAGAAATCACTTCAACAACTACAACAATCTCTAACGGATGGTATGTCGTAAATAATAACATTACAATTTCCGGTTCATTAACAATAAACGGTAACGTTTCGCTTATATTAAAAGACGGTTATACTTTAACCGTAACCGATGGTGTAAAAGTTGCCTCAAGTAATGAACTCACTATATATACTTCAAGCAATAATACAGGCAAACTTATTGCAACCGGTAATAACGAAGCAGGCTCGGCCGGTATCGGAGGCGTAGCTTGGAATAGTTCGGGTACAATAACCATCAACGGCGGCACAATAGAAGCAACCGGAGCAAATGGTGGTGCAGGTATAGGTTCAGGACACGGCGGTACCTCTACCGGTAAAATAACAATCAACGGAGGCAATATTACCGCCACAGGAGGTGCTTGTGGTTCAATAGGAGCAGGTGCCGGTATAGGGTCTGGTTATCAGTCTAATAATTACGAAATAATTATAACAAACGGCATCATAACGGCTAACGGTGCTACTCAAGGCGAAACTTCCGCAAGTATCGGTAGCGGAACAACAGGTGGCGGTAGCGGTGGCAATGCCGGCAATATAACCATAACCGGCGGACAAATCACTGCCGGCATTATCGGACACGGCTCAGGCGGTAGCGGTGGCAATATTATCATCGGCTGGACAAATGAAAATGATTTCATATCCGCACAACGGTATTGGGGAGAAAACATTTCAATAGCTGAGGGACAAGCAGTTCTAATAGATGATTCAAATTCACCTCAAACTATAGTTTCGGAAGAAAACATCAACGGGAAAAAACTAACACCGCCCAAGCCGTCAATAACTAAACTTCCTACAATAAAAAACGGATTAATATACAACGGCTCAGAACAGGAGTTAATCAATGACGACGCTGTTGTTACCAATGGAAAATTACTATATTCAGTAGACGATGCACAAGGTGAATATCTTGAAAGAATTCCTACTGCCCAAAGTTTCGGCAACCATATCGTGTATTACATGATAAAATCAACAAGTACAATGTACTCTGACATTTCCAATACAGAAGGAATGAGTTTTACTGTAAATATTGCTCAAACACAGCCATACGTCATAATTGAGGGAACAACCCTTACTTTTAAATATGGCGTAAAACCCGACGGGGCATACGATGTGAATAGTCAGACAAATACTCCCGCATGGCATGATGATGCAATAAATGTTACTAAAGTTGTATTTGATGAATCGTTTGCAGACGCTCGTCCTACTTCGTGTATTCAGTGGTTTAAGGATATGACAGAGTTGTCTGAATTTGAAGGTTTATCAAACTTAAATACTTCCGAAGTTACAAATATGGGTTTGATGTTCACCGGGTGCGCAAAACTTACAGTCCTTGATTTAAGCAGTTTTGATACGAGAAATGTTGTTAAGGCAAACGATATGTTTGAGGCATGTACCAACCTTACAACCATAAAAGTAGGTTCTAATTGGACAACTACAAAGATGACAGGTACTACAGAAAATATGTTTAACGGTTGCACTTCTCTTATCGGCAACGACGGCACAACAGTTGGCACTACCCTTGACACAACCTACGCACATGCAGACAAAGGCGGATATTTAACCAAAGGCGATTACAAGATTTTTTATCAATGGGCGGACGATGATACAAAAACGTATCACGAGCACACGCCGTCAACCTTTAGCGGAAAGGCTGCTGTTACCTTAGACAATCCAGAAAGAGACGGTTATAAGTTTGATTATTGGAAGCGTGTATCACCTGGAGGAGGAGTAATTGGAGAGTCGTCTTCCACGGTAACAATTGCCGCCGGCGATCTCGGAAATAGAATTTATCAACTACATTGGACCATTGTTCATACGGTAAGTTTTTACAACGGTACTACATTTATTTCCTCGGTAGAAATTCCTCATGGTGAAAAACTTTCAGAAGACCAATATCCAAAACCTGAAAAAGAAGGACATATATTGCAAAAATGGACTCTCACCGATGCCCCTGATGCTAATGGTTGGGCATATACCGTAGACGAAGATATAAATCTTTATGCTCAGTGGTTTAAAGATAAGTTTTTTGTATGGATACCGGAGCATTTTGAATATATAACATCAAACGATGACGACGATATGTTTGAATATGATTCTGAAGTTCAGTTTAAAATTTCAAAAGGCTATATTACAAGCAAAGTATATTATACCTTGGGCGAAAATACCGAGCAAATACCTTTGACTCCAAATTCAGAAGGAGTTTATACGTATAAAGTACAAGCAAATATAGCACGATTTTATTCGGATACGAAAGAATTTTATACCATGAAATTGGGTAAAAATGCCTCAGCAAATCTGCCGTTTACTCCCACATCTGCAACAGCAATCAATTTTACCTGCGAGAATAGCGAAATTTCGGTTTCTGAGAACCGCATTGTTACTACAAACAATGTAACAAAAGGAGATGTGTGTACGCTTACTTCTAATAATCACAAAATAGAAATTACTATCATCGACCCATTTGAAAACTTTTTCGACGAAAACAAATGGTACAATCAAGATGTTGTTTTCTCTTGTCCCGACAATGACGACAATTGGACATTGCAAACAGAAAATTCTGAAAACAACACAATCAGCGAAGAAGGCGAAAATAATGTAGCATGTAAAATTCTTGATTCCGACAACAACATAATTACAAAAGAATCTTTCGTTGTAAAAATCGACAAAACTGCGCCGGAATTTTCTCTAAAAATTAAAAATACAGAAAAATCTTACGATATTCCGTTTAAAGAATACTTAGCAGGAAATTATTTTTTACGCTCGGGATATAACGCTATTGCAGAATCTTCAGACGATTTAAGCGGAGTAAAAAATATTGAATATTCTTTAGACAAAACTAATTTTATAAACTACAACAATACACCGATCGAACTTTCAAACGGCAAAAATATGCTTTACTTCAGAGCAAAAGATTTAGCAGGAAACTCCTCGGAAATTTATACAACTGAATTTTCGGTTTTCCAAGAGAGCAAATTCGCTGAAAATTTAGAAACAGAAATTACCTCCGACTCTATTTTTTACTCCTCTGAAAGTATCGCAGATATGAGTTTTAAAATTAATCTCAACGGTAATACTATCGGTAAAATAACAGATACTATAAACAATATCTTGGATTTTCCCGTAACGGAGAATATCATTAAAATCAACAAAGAATATCTTGAAACGCTAACTCCGGGAAACAACAAACTTTTGGTTCATATAAATCCGCTCGGATTAGATGAGGCGTGGGATCAAAATCTCAATCCCGCAGATTTTGAATCTCAAATTTTGACAATAAATCTTGACGTAGAATTCGTTGTCAAACCAACTAAAAAATACAATTTCGTTATGGAAACTGACACCTCTATCAAAGCATTCTGTCAAGGCGATAATCTTTATATGGCTTTTGAATTTAACAAAGCATATTCACTTGCCGATTATATTTCCATCGAAACCTTAGGCATTGACAAAGAAAATCCTTTGGATGGTATAAGATTTACTGTTCCCATAGATGCACTTACGGGCGGTAACGAAAAACTGCCGATTATATTTTTCAAAGATAGCTATGAATATCAGGATACAGTAATTTTTCCTGCCGATTACCCCTCAGAAAGGAATATCCGCCTTTATGACGATGTTTTGGCTCTTGACAATTCCGGCGAACCATTTGTAGATGGTGCTTACAAATGGTACATGGACGGCAAAGAAATTGAGGGCGAAAACAAGCAATTCATTGATTTGCAGCCATATCTTAACAACAAAGAGCAACATATTTTTTTCGCTTCCGTTCTTAACACAGAGGGCGAGCGTTTCAGAGTTTGCCCAAACGAAGATTTTAATATTTCGCTCTCAAAAAAATATGCAACAGCAAAAGTAAAAACTTATCCTAATCCGGTATTAAGCGGACAAGAAATCAACATCTTAATAGAAAACATCACGCAAGAAGACTTGTCCAAAACAGAAATTCTGATTTATGACAAGTTAGGAAGCTTGGTAAAAAAAATCTCTAATCCGCAAGAAATAAATTCTGTAATTTTCAAGGAAGGTTTTTACAGCGGAATAATTACGCTTAAAGATAAAAAAATTCTAAATTTTAAATTTATCGTGAATTAAGCATTCATCACAAATTTCAATACCGGTTTGTGAAATTTCCCAAATAAAATCGGAATATTTCAAAACGGAAAGAATATCGTGAGAAGAAACCAAAACGGCAATATTTTTTTCGGATGCGATTTTTTTCAGCAATGCAAAAATTTCGTCTTTGGCATAAAAATCCAAAAACGAAGTCGGCTCATCCAAAATTATAATTTCAGTTTGCTGAGCTAATGCTTTGGCAATCATAACTTTTTTCTTCTGACCGTCAGAAAGTTCATAAAACGGTTTTTGCAAAAATTCCGAAATTTTCAAGTCCTGAGCAACTAAAGCAACCACCGAAGAATCCTCCTTGGAAAGTCGTCCCGAAAAACCCGTATAAGGACTTCTGCCAAAAGAAATTATTTCCTCAACCGTAAAATTTTCGCTCGCGAGTCTTTCCGTTAAAACCACCGAAACAAGTTTCGCAAAATCCTGTTGAGAAATTTCGTTAATATTTTTTCCTCCGATAATGACCTCTCCGGAAAGCGGTTTTATGATTTTGGTCAAGGTTTTAATCAGAGTTGATTTTCCCGCTGCATTTCTGCCGATAATAGAAGTTAATTTTCCGCTAAAAAGTTGAAAATTCAATCCCGAATGTAACGGTTTTTTAGCGGAATATCCGATAGAAAGTTTTTTTGCTATTAAAACGCTGTTAATCATAACTTTATACGATTTTTGGTAAGTAAAATATAAATTATGACCGGCACTCCGAAAATCGGCGTAACGGCATTAAGCGGCAAAATACCTTTATCACCGGGCAAAACGCACAAAAGATTGCAAATCAACGCAATACACGCTCCTAAAAATATGCTCAGCGGAAGTATTCTAGCATGATTTGAAGTTTTAAGAATAAGCCTTGCAATATGCGGAGTTGCCAAACCGATAAACGCAACAGGTCCGCAGTAAGCCGTAACGATACTCGTTAAAGCCCCGGCAATCAAAAGCAAAACGGTTTTTCCACGTGAGAGATTAAGACCGAGATTTTGAGCGTAATTTTCGCCTAATAGTAACAAATTCAGCGGTTTAACAACAAAAAAAGAAGCCGACAAACCTAAAATTACGATTAATGAAAAAACGGGTAAATCCTCCGTTAAAACGCCTGCAAAACTTCCCATATTCCAAACCGTAAAATTCTTGACGCTTTGCTCGGTTCCGAAAAAATTCAGAACCGTAATTATTGAACCTGACAAATAACTAATCATCAGACCTACAATTAGTAATGTAAGGTTATTTTTTATAATTCCTGACAAAAAAATTAATAATACTAAAACCAAGGCAGCACCTAAAAGCGAGCCTAAAACGATAGAAAAAGTCGTGTTGAAATCAAGAAAAATGCTTGAAAACAAAAACGTTACAACGGCAGCCCCAAGACTTGAAGCAGAGGAAATTCCCAAAACAGAAGGACCCGCCAAAGGATTGTTGAAAACGGTTTGCATTATAAGCCCGCTCACGGAAAGTGCCGCACCCGAAAGAACCGCCGTAACTAACTGTGGCAAACGGTTTTCAAGAATTATAACAGAGAAAACTTCATTGTCGCAATTAAAAAAAATCACTTTCAAAACCTCTTGAAACGGAATATCGGCAGAGCCCGCAAAAAGGTTTAAAAAAGCAAGCAAAACAAGCAATATAAAGAAAAACAATTTCATCAGACCACAAAATTAAAACTATTATGTTTAATCATGAAAAAAATCTTTTTCAAGTAGCATTTTTTTTCTAATTTTGTAACAAAATAATTGTTAAAAAAATATGATACAAAGAATACAAACCATTTTTTGGTTTATCGTAGCGGTATTGTTTATCGTTATGATACCTAACGATTGGATGAAAATTATCGCTACTGACGGCGATTACAATTTTTCGGCTTTAGGCGTTTTCAAAGCTGACAATCAGATAATTACGGGCGTACCGTTAATTATTTATTTAGCAATGATGGCAGTTTTAAACATTGTCATAATTTTTCTTTACAAAAAGAGAATTTTACAAGCAAGATTGACCATTATTTCTATTATTCTGACATTATGCTTTTACCTTTTGGTGCTAATGTACAGATATATGTCGTTTGAAGGCGAAATCACTGCCACAAATTGGAATTTTCCGCTCATTTTACCTGTTATAAACGTGATTTTGAGCGTTTTAGCATGGAGAGGCGTTGTTAAAGACGAGGCAAAAGTTCGTTCGTTAGACCGTTTAAGATAAAAAAAATCATGCGCAAAAAAAGAACAGGAGAAATTTTTGAAGACGTTCTCGTAACAGACATCGCAGCCGAGGGCAAAGCAATAGCCAAAATCGACAATATCGTTTTTTTTATAAAAGGTGCTGTTCCTGGCGATGTTGTTGATATTAAGACCGTTAAACGCAAAAAAAACTTTCGCGAGGCAGTTGTGGAAAATTTCAAGAAGTTTTCTAACGAAAGGGAAACTCCTAAATGCGAACATTTCGGAATTTGCGGCGGTTGCGTTTGGCAAATGTTGCCTTACAAATTGCAGTTAAAATACAAACAGCAGCAGGTAGAAGACGCTTTAACGCATATTGCAAAAGTGGAAATCCCTGAATTACAGCCGATTCTGCCCTCTGACAATCAGTATTTTTACCGCAACAAATTGGAATTTACATTTGCCTCACAGCGTTGGCTTTCAGCTGAGGAAATGAACGTTCCCGACTCAGAAAAACAACTTCAAGGTTTGGGATTTCATATCCCCGGACGTTTTGACAAGGTTTTAGACATAAAAAAATGTTGCCTTCAAGCCGAGCCTTCTAACGAAATTAGATTGGAGATAAAAAAGTTCTGTTTGGAACAAGGTTTTGAATTTTTTGACCTCAAAGAACAAACAGGATTTTTGCGCAATATCATTATCAGAAGTTCTGTTAATCAAGAACTTATGGTAATCATTGTTTTTGCATTTGAGGACAAAGAAAAACGTGAATTATTACTGAACCACTTAATCGAAAAATTTCCACAAATTACATCGCTGATGTATTTTATCAATCCCAAACGCAACAGCGATTATTCGGATTTGGAAGCAAAATTTTATCACGGTAAAGACCATATAATTGAAGAGTTAGGCGGTTTGAAATTTAAGGTTCAAGCTAAAAGTTTTTATCAGACTAACTCGTTACAAGCCTTCAAATTGTACTCGGTTGCAAAAGAATTTGCAGGTCTTAGCGGCAAAGAAATAGTTTACGACCTTTATACAGGAACGGGAACAATTGCAAATTTCGTTGCTGACAAAGCCTCACAAGTCATTGGTATTGAATACATTGAAGAGGCTATTGAGGACGCAAAAATCAACAGCGGATTAAACGGAATTACAAACACGAAATTCTATGCCGGCGATATGAAAGACGTTTTAACGGAGGAGTTTATTAATAAAAACGGCAAACCCGATGTCATAATTCTTGACCCGCCGAGAGCCGGAGTTCATCCCGATGTTATAAAAACGATTCTCAATGCCGCACCTCAAAGAATAGTTTACGTAAGCTGCAACCCCGCAACACAAGCGCGGGACGTTCAACTTTTGGACGAAAAATACGCTGTTAAAAAAATTCAGCCGGTGGATATGTTTCCGCAAACGCATCACGTGGAAAACGTAATTCTATTAGAAAAAAACTAATCCTTTTTTTTAAAAAAAAAGAAGGCGGTTATTAATCTTTGATAGCCGCCTTTTTTCTTTGATGAAAATCTTCGCCGGAATTGTTAATGTCCGAAAAAATTATGTGCGCACCGTTTTTCATTGAAGCCTCGGCATCAATACCCGAAATGTCAGTTGAACCTTTTTCAATATCCTGAGTGCCTAAATTATAACCGTAAACAATTTTTCCTATATTTTCGGGAAGTTTTTCCGTTGCCTGCTTATTAACATTGCGGTAAAGAGTATAACCGAATTGGTTTGTATGCCAGACATAACCGCCGTCAACCTCAGGAGAAAAACGTTTTTGATTGCCATCGTAACGGGTCGAAAAAACTTCGATACCGTCAAGAATATTTTTAACGGGAATTTTAAGACATGAGCCTAAACTTCCCCACGAGCCGCTTTTGTTACCGTCAAAATAATGATTTTCCTCTTTTTGAGCAAATTCAACGGGATCTTCGTCCAAATAAAAAATAAAAAAACACGGCGATGTAACACTGAAAATCCAACTCGAACCCAGACCATAAACTATCGTTTTGAAATAATGTTCACGTGGAATTTCATTGTAAGGCGCAGGATAATAAACCGTATTGCCGACATAACGCTCACAATCCTCATCGTAAAGCACATAATAATCCTTGTTGGCAAGATTTACCGAATTGGAATAAGTTTTAGTAAAATCTATCGCCCCGTAAATCGAAATTACTTTTTGTTCGTAAGGCTCAAAGGTAAGTTTTCCGGGATAATACCAAATGCCCATCGTTGCAGGCATAAAACCTTCCTTGGCATAAATCAAATCGTTTTTCACATAATTGGCATTAGTGCCGGTTGCATTGTAAGGCGTTCCAACGGCAAGCGAGAAATTATTAATTTCAACAACATCGGAACTATTGTTATAAACAACAACGTATTTATCGTTGCGGGTATAACCACTGCCGTCGTCCATTTGACAGCCGCCACAATACAACTCCTTGATTATTATTCTGTTAACATTAGTTTCAACAAGTAAAATTTCTTGAGAAAAAACACCGCCGGAGGTAATTATAATATCTGAAGATTTACCGTTATAAACCAAAACCTCTTTGGTTTTGTCGCTGACAAATGCCGAATAAACACCGCAAGGAACCATAAAAACAGCCGTTCCCGTTTCGTCAGTATAACTTTTGAAAACGCCACCCGAATTGTCGGTTAATGTCACTAAAACACCTTTACGTGCTTTCAAAACCGATTTTTCGGGATATGAAAGTTTAATTTCAAGTCTTTCAAGCGAAAATTCGATAGTGTTTTCATTCAAATCTTCGGCACAAGATACTATCAAAAACAACAAAAATATGTAGAAAACTTTTTTCATAATTTAATTCTTAATGACATTCCGTAATAAAAAACCGGAATATAACCGCTGCCATAAAGCGATATATCCAAGCCCGTTTTACTTGATTTTACTTTACCATCATGACAGAAAAAATTGTTAGCATAAAAACTCAACGATGCCCTCTCTCCTATTTCTTTGGTGATGCTGAAATTGGCTGAGTAATATGCCGAAATTTTTTCAGGATTATAATTATAACCGTAATTAGTTGTGTTAGTGAGCTTTGTAAGATCAGCATATAAATCAGGATCGTTGTTCTTAGCCCATAAATATTTTTCGGCAAAAGGTATAAGTTCATTAGGGTTTTCCCACGTAGAATAATAAACTGGATAAACCGTAACATAAAAATCCCTCATGTCTTTGTTATATGGCAAGCCCGTGGTTGAACCTTTTTCGCCCGAAGCGTATGCCACATTATAACCGTAATCGCCACTGTCAATCAAAAGTTTTGAAAATCTATAAAGCGTTGCCTCAAATCTCAACGAGATTATCATTCTGACTTTCGGAATATGCGTCATAAAAGTACAATTCTGATTAATCTGTTTTTTCAACATTCCGTTATAATAAGAATTTGTTGCAGCCAAAGAGGTTGATGTATTAGAACTTCCGGCATAATAACCGATATAATCAAATGGAGTTCCGTCCGATTTCAAAGACGTCATATTCGGCCAATATGCCAAAAGCGTTGAATTAGCACCTTTGTAACGGTAATAATTTCCGTCCAAACGCAAAGAAGTTTTCAAAACTTTTATCTGCGGAAAATCTATAATCCAATCGGCTCCGTAACGTGTTACAGGATTGGAATTTGTAAAAAACGTTGCAGATTTGTATGTGTTTTTAGGCGAAAAAGGAAGCTTCTCAGTAGGATTAACACCACTTTTGTCGCTGACAGTTACCTCTCCGGAATTTCTGTCAATAGAATACATACGGTTTTCTGAGGGTATTTGAGAATTTTCCAATGTGCTTGAATACGTTCTGTTATAAGTAAAAGGCGTATAATCATAAACGCTGATATAAGAGCGTGCCGTTTTGTTATAATAGGCTGATATTGAGATTTTTATGTCAGAAATATTAATTTCCGCTCCGATTTCTGTCTGATTGGAATACTGCCATTTCAAATCCTTGTTTCTAATAGCTGAAACAGGATATGTATAATATGCGTAAAAAGCTTTTCCATCGGTGGAAGATGTCGAAGAAAAAACCTGCTGGTCATAATACGAAGGCCTCGAATAAAGCACTTGAAACGAAGGCAGTTTAACACTTTTTCCGTAACCCAAATAAACACTGAGTTCTTTTACTGTTTTCTTTTTGTCATGCCAAAAAATATATTTTGCGCTGAACCTCGGTGAAAAAGACGAAACCTTGCCGTAATCACTTCCTGAAATCAAGGTTAAATCATCTCTTAACCCTAAAGTTATTTGCAAATCCGAGCCTAAAGTATTTTGAGCCAAAGGCACTGAAATTTTGTCTTCTGCATAAACGGCAAGATTATTCATAAACGGCAGACAATCATAACGGTACTCTCTCCAACCATCAGGAGCATAACGCATATCATCATAATATTTTCCGCGCCCGAGATTACCGCTCGAGGTATACTCCGAACCTAACATAAACTTGTTGGTAAAAGATGAAAAATGTTTTACCAAATCACCTTTTATTTTTAGAGAAAAATCCAAAGGTTTGCTTTCAACAAATTCCTTAACGTACCAATATCCCGTCGGTGAAAGTATCACCGGGCTCAAGGGATTTTCGTCATAATCAGCGGCAATAAAATACCCCTCTTCAGTAGAATGAACATACGGCGAAGTACTTGCGCTGTTTTTGTTCGTATTAGTTTCGGTGGTTTTGTCAGCAATAGAAAGCGAGGCAAAAGCATTAAAATTAGTTATCCATTTTTTATTCAAAAGCCATGCAATCTTAGAGTTGAACCTTGCAACATAATCCCTCTGATAAGTATAATTTTCAGAAAAAGCGTCAGGGTCAGCCTCTGAATTATAACCGCCTGAATTACCACTTGCCGCAAAAGAAAACATCAACGGATTTTCGGTGGTTTTCTTAAAAGTGTTGGAATATTTTACATCAAAAACATTTCTCTGATAACTCGTATACGGACTTGAAATATCAGTAAAAGATTTTGTATGTTCAAAAGATAAATTAAGTTCACCGGCATCGCCTTTCAAATCAAAACCCTTGCTCAATGCCGCCTGTTTAGTATACGGATTCGTTGAAAAATCTATTACAAAAGGTGTTTTTCCTTTTTTAGTATGCACTTTAACAATTCCATTACTCAAATCGCCATACTCTACTGAAGGTATTCCCGTTATAATCTCAATACTTTCAATATTCGTAGAGCTGACATTGCGCGTTGAAGCTCCGGCTGTTTCGTCCAATTCGGCATTATTGGAAAGTCTTGCACCGTCCACCTCAACAGCCGTTGCAAAGGATGAATTGCCGATTTCCGCAGAACCACTTCTAAGGGCAGTCCGATTGTCATCCATAAGAGTCGAATTAACGGTTTTACCGCCGGGCAGAAGCGAATTAACATCGCTGATATTTAAAATCTGCTGATGGTCTAACGCCTTACGATCCAAGGTATAAGCCGCTGAAAAACCCGATGTATTTTTTTGAGCGGTAACAGTAACTTGCGAAATTTTCAAATTATCTTCCTGCAAAAAAATTTTCAATGCGCTAATGCCATTAGTTACAAAAAACTCTCTTTTAACAAAGCCCAAACACTGAACGGTGATTTTAATTTTGCCTTCAGGAACATTTTTAATACAAAAATGTCCCACCTCATCGGTAACCGTCCAAAGCCTATTGTCGCCCAAAACAACGGCTGCATACGGCACGGGTAAAGAATCTGAAAGTTTTTTTACCGTACCTTCAAGCGTATAAGTCTGGGCAAAACCCTTCGTAAGAAAAGAAAAAAGCAGAATAAAAACAGTTAACAGTCTGTTATTCATCATTTTAATAGATATAATTCGTTTGGCAAAAGTATAATATTTAGTTTTTCCATGCAATACTTAATTTAAGGTATTTTTTTTATATTTAATTTTTTTTATATTTGCCCCGACAAAATTCTTATACAAAATGATAAATATGAAAAGAACGTTAGCGGCATTTATGATTGTATGTGCGGCATTTATGTCAGCATGCTCCGGTAATTCGGGAGGGAGTGCAGCCGAAAAAAACGTTAATCAAAAAGAAAAATCTACATTACCCGAAAACGCATTAACACCATTGCAAATATTTAACAAAGGTGAAGAACTTATTGATAAAGAAGTCATTATAGCAGGAAAAGTAACACACGTCTGCAAAGGTACGGGCAAAAAATGCTTCGTTTCTGCCGATGATGATAGTACAATAAGTATGCAGGTTTTTGTCGGCGGCGAAATTGACACATTCCCACGCGAAATCATGTACAAAAATATCGCTATCAGCGGAATAGTCAAAGTGAACAAAATTTCTAAAAGCAGAATTTTGGAAAGCGAAGAGGCTCAAAAATCAAAAATACCCTCTGACACTTCAACCGAAGAAAACTGCAAAATCATGGAAAGATGTCATAGCGTAATGAAACAATTAGCAAATATGAAATCTTACATGGAAAAACACGGAACGGATTATTATCCCGTATACTACGTTGAAAGTAGAAAATACGTTAAATAAAATCATAAAATAAAGAAAACGGAGATTTCATAAAAAATGAATCTCCGTTTTCTTTTAGTATTAACAAAAACTATCTTACGAACAACAATTCTCTGTATTTCGGCAAGGGCCACATTTCGTCATCAATCAGCAATTCCAATTTGTCGGCATGATAACGGATAGTTTCAAAAAACGGCAAAACGGTATCGTGATAAGCAACAGCTTTGTCTTTTTCTTTTTCTAATCTGTTTGCAACTTTGCGGGCCTCAACCATAGCCTCAACGGAATTATTCAAGACTGCGATATGCTCCGAAATTTGTTCAATGCTTTGAAGAGTTTTTTCGCTGAGTTTATCTGCTTTTTCTTTTCCGAAAACAGTGTACATTTTTGTAACGCTATCAAGCAAAATGCTCTGATACTTAGTGGCTACGGGAATTATATTGCTGATAATCATATCCCCTAAAACCCTCGCCTCAATCTGAATTTTTTTGGTATAAGTATCCCATTTTACTTCGTTTCTTGCAATAAGTTCTTTCGGTGAAAAAACTCCCGTTTCGGTAAATAATTTAACAGATTGTTCACTCGTGTAAGCATCGTAAATTCTCGGGACTGAAGTTTCGCAATCAAGACCGCGTCTTGCAGCCTCAGCTTTCCACTCGTCGGAATAACCGTTTCCGTCAAAACGTATCGGTTTTGAAATTTTGATGTATTCTTTTATAACCTCAAAAATTGCTTTTTCTTTAGCCTGACCTGCGGCAATCTTAGCATCAACCTCTTTTTTGAAGTCCCTTAATTGAGCCGCAACCACAGTATTAAGTGCAATCATAGCCGAAGCACAGTTTGCAGAAGAGCCGACGGCCCTGAATTCAAATCTGTTGCCGGTAAAAGCAAACGGCGAAGTACGGTTTCTGTCAGTATTATCAACCAAAACCTCGGGAATGTTTCCGATGCCAAGTTGCATTTTTTTCTTGTCATCAAGAGTAATGCCTTCCTCGCTCGTTGAATTTTCGATTTTATCCAAAAGTTGGGTGAGCTGAGTTCCCAAAAATGCTGAAATAATAGCCGGAGGTGCTTCGTTTGCGCCTAAACGGTGTGCATTTTGAGCCGTCATAACAGAGGCTTTCAGCAATGCGTTGTTTTTGTAAACCGCCATTAAAATATTTACCATGAAGGTAACAAACTGAAGATTTTCCTGCGGAGTCTTTCCCGGTGTTAATAAACCTACGCCTGTATCAGTACCCAAAGACCAGTTGTTGTGTTTTCCCGAACCGTTGATTCCGGCAAAAGGTTTTTCGTGAAGAAGAACCCTAAAACCGTGCTTTCTTGCAATCCGTTTCATTATCGACATTATCAAAAGATTCTGATCGTTAGCAAGATTGGTCTCACCGAAAATAGGTGCTAATTCAAACTGATTAGGAGCAACCTCGTTGTGTCTTGTTTTGCATGGAATACCATATTTGTAAGCCTCAAATTCCACTTCTTTCATATAAGCCTGAACACGTTCGGGAATTGCGCCGAAATAATGATCCTCAAGTTGTTGATTTTTAGCTGATTCGTGTCCTAAAAGCGAACGCCCCGTCAAAAGTAAATCAGGTCTTGCTGCATAAAGTCCTTCATCAACCAAAAAATATTCCTGTTCCCAACCTAAATAAGAATATACTTTTTTAACATTGGAATCGAAATAATTGCAAACATCTACTGCGGCTTTATCAACAGCACCAATAGCTTTTAAAAGAGGTGTCTTGTAATCTAAAGCCTCGCCCGTATAAGAAATAAAAACGGTAGGAACGCAAAGCGTATCATCAACGATAAAAGCTGGAGAAGAAGGATCCCAAGCCGAATAACCGCGAGCCTCAAAAGTATTTCTCAAGCCGCCATTAGGAAAACTTGACGCATCAGGTTCTTGTTGAGCCAAAAGTTTGCCCGAAAATTCTTCAATAACGCCTTCACCGGGTGCGCCCGCATATTCGATAAACGAATCATGTTTTTCGGCAGTGCCTTCCGTCAGCGGTTGAAACCAGTGAGTATAATGCGTTGCACCAAGTTCCATTGCCCATTGTTTCATGCCGGCAGCCACTTGATCGGCAATGTCTCTATCAAGAGGTTTTCCGCTTTTGGTGATTTCGTTAATTTTTTTTACGGTGTCTTTCGATAAATATTTCAACATTTGCTCCTTGCCGAAAGTATATTTACCGAAATACGATGAGGTAGGCTCTTTAGGAGCATCTACGCGGCGGGCTTCTTTTTTAAAAGCCTCGGCCACAACCTGAAATCTTAATCCGCTCATTTTTTTTGGATACTTGTTTTTTAATGGTTTATAGTTTTATATTTTTTCCACGTTGCAAAGTTAAAAATAAGAAATGAATTTTGCACTAAGGAAAAACCACAAATGACAAAAAAAATAAAATCATACAAAAAATTTAATAATTTTTTTATCTTAACGTGTACAACATAAAAAAATAATTCGTAAATTTGCGGTTGTAAAAATTGACAAAATTCTTTATTCATTAATTTATAATTTAAATTAAACAAAATGATTAAATTAGGTATCAACGGTTTCGGCCGTATCGGACGTATGGTTTTCCGCGCAGCAGTAGAAAACTTCGGTAAAGACATTCAAGTTGTAGGTATCAATGACCTTTTGGATGCTGATTATTTGGCTTACATGCTCAAATACGATTCAGTTCATGGTCATTTCAACCACGAC
>JAFYDK010000038.1 GCA_017544805.1 Bacteroidales bacterium
CGTTCAAGTCCTCAGGATTTATGATTGCGGGAAGGGCGGCGCGGTTCATTGTACCGTCTTCTTTCATAGCATCTTTGCCGACATTGTGGGTGTCTGGCACTTGCTTCATTAAAACAATAATTTTAAATCCTTTCATTGTATATATTTTCTTAATAATAGGTTTAAAATTTTTTTCGCAAGGTAGACATTTTTATTCAAACGGGCAAATTTTTTTGGAAATTTAGGTTTTTCTAGATATTTTTGCCAAACAAACAAAAATCATAAAATGAATCCCATTGTACAATTAGATCAAGACATTACTCTTGCCATAAACGGCTTCAACTCAGAGAGTTTCGATCCGTTTTTCTATTATGTATCCTCCAAATACGTTTGGTTTGTAATCGGAGCACTGCTTATTTTTTATGTTTTCAAAAAGGCACGTCCCGAATATAGAAAAGCCATAATTTTTATGATATTTTTAGCACTGGCAATTCTTTGCGCAGACCAGATTTGCAACCTTTTTAAATACACGGTTCAAAGATTCCGTCCCTGTCATGACGATACGATTAAAGATATTGTTCATATCGTAAACGGCGACCGCGGTGGAAAATACGGATTTTTCTCGGCTCATGCCGCAGTATTTTTTACGATAGCTTTTATGACCAAAAAATATTTCTCCAACAAATATTATACTTTTGGTGTTTACTTTGCTGCCGTATTAGTTTCATATTCAAGAATTTATCTGGGACGACATTTCTTGGGCGATATAATTTGCGGCGCATTGGAAGGTACTTTAATCGCATGGGGCGTTTACTATTTTTATGAAAAATTTTTAACAAAATACACAGCGAAAAAAAGCACAAAAAAAGTTTTCGATTTCAAATAAAAAAGTATTATTTTTACGGCGATAATAAAAAATAACAATGGCAGATTTTAAAAACCATATATCGGTCGGTGCTGCAACGGGTTTCGCAGTTGCAATTATTTCATATAATTGGAATTTGATACCTAATGCGTACATGGCGATTATAGTATTTTTTGCGACGGTTTTGGGTTCGTTTTTACCCGACATGGACTCACCACCGGGTATCCCGTTAAAAATAGTTTTCGGCGTTAATGCTTATTTTTTAGCAGCAATGTCGCTTTATTGGATGCACGTTGCGGGTGCAGTGTTAGCACTTAAAATTTTCGTGCCATTGGCTGTTTTTGTCTTTGTGATAAAGTACGTTAAAGATTTTTTCGCAAAAACTACAACGCATAGAGGAATCATTCATTCGATTCCGGCATGGATTTTAAGTTACTTAATTTCGCTTTGGCTCGCCTCAACGACCAAACTCAATATCAGAGAACAATTCGTAATCGCCTTTGCAGTAAGTTGCGGGTATTTAAGTCATTTGATTTTGGACGAATTATGGTCGATGAATATGGTCAGCGAAGGATTTTTCGGAAAAAACGATTTTTCGTTAAGCAAAATCTTCAAAAAAAAGTGGGGATTAAAAAAATCCTCAGGTACGGCCTTAGATTTGGGTTTCAATCAAAAAGAGCGTTATCCGGGAGTTATTGCATGGATTCTCGTTATAGTATTTTTCTTGTTGAACCAAAAAACTATTTTCTTATTGTTCAAGGAAATAGGAGTTAATTAAAAACACTATGAGCAACAAAATTTTATCACCGTTTGCAGCAATAGCGTTAATTTTTGTAGCAATAGCGTTTGCTGTTACAATCTTTGGTGTATTTGTAACAAAAGGAAAATCAGAGTTTTGGATTGACAAGAAACTAAAACTCGGCGGAATAGTTTTGACACTAATATCAATAGTTTCTTGTACGTCTTCAGGAATAGGCTGTCATACAACGTGTTACGAGGTAGCAAGAGAACCAGAACAAGTTTCGTGTTATGACATGCCTTGCTCCGACGTGCTCAATTTGGAACAAGACAGCATTGAAATATCTAAAACTAAAGAACTTAAAGGCAATATTTATGATTGCACCAAAGAAAAATATAGTTTTGCATTAATCAAAGACCAAGATACCGTACAAAGCGGAGAAATAAAATTTCTTCAAGAAGATTCGTCAAAAACATCAACAAATAGTTTTTTAATTATGCTCGACAAAAAAATATCAGAAGGCGACTATGTGATGATTATTTATGACGAAAATCCCAAAAATGTTATATCCTCTTATAATTTTTCAATCGTAAAATGAAACCAAGACTGCCGTTTGTAAGTTATGAAGTAACAATGAATTGCAATCTAAAATGCAGATTTTGTTACAATCATTTCAAAGGCACGGACTCAACGCCGAAGGAATCATCTTACGTCTTGGCAGACAAAGCGTTACGCAGAATTTTTAAGGTTTTTGACATAGGACAAATCACTTTTACGGGCGGAGAACCTTTTTTAGGCGAAAGGTTTTCGGAATTAGTTTTAACGGCAAGATTAAAAGGTGCTTCGGTAGGAATAATTTCAAACGGAAATTTTGCTGAAAAAGAAAAATATTTTCAGCTTATAAATCTCGGAGTAAAACTTTTTGAATTACCAATTCATAGTTATAATCCTGAAATTCATGATTTTATGACAAGGTGCAAAGCCTCGCATAAAAAAAGTGTCAATATTATTAACGCACTAAAAGAAAAAGGCATCATGCCAACCGTCGTAATAGTTTTAACAAAATTCAATGCCGAAAATATTGACAAAACGATTCAATACATTTCAAATCTCGGAATCAACAAAATCATGTTAAACCGTTACAATATCGGCGGTGAAGGCGTGTTGAATCCACAAGAAATTCTTCCGAGCAAAACTCAATTAAAAGAGGCCTTCAAGAGAGTTTCCGATGAAGCGTTAAAAAACAAATTAAACGTTTATTCAAGCGTTTGCACACCGGTTTGTATTCTTAACCCGCAGGATTACAAAGGAATACATTTTTCCTTTTGTTCGTTTGAAGTTTCAAAACGTCCCGTTACGATAGATTATTTAGGAAATTTAAGATTCTGCAATCATTCACCCGTTGTTTTGGGAAATATTTTCAAGGATACGCCTCAAGAAATATTTTCAAACCCCAAATCAAGCGAGTGGAAAGCCACAATTCCTGATTTTTGTAAAAATTGCACAAAATATTCCGTTTGTAAAGCCGGTTGTAGAGCTGCAAGTCAGCAATACGGCTTAGGACTAAACTCACCCGACCCGATTTTGGATTTTTTAAAGAACTAAGAGTAATTTTTTTTCATTTTTTTTTGGTTGATAATAATTTGAAAATCATTTTTTTAAACTTAAAGCATTTTTTAGGCACGGGAAAAAGGCTTTGAATTACAGAAAATTATCTTTAAATTTGCGCACTATCTTTTTTTATTTTAAACGTATAAGTAAAAATATGACAACAACTATTTCATCAGGCTTCTTAGGCGGCCTGTTTGCTACATTCGGTGTCATTCTTGCGATTTTGATTTTAGTGGGCGTTTCGTTCCTGATAAAATCGTATGTAGGCGCAAGAAGGGGCAGAAAGGATTTGCCTAACATTATGTTAGAGTACAGAAAAACTCTACTCAAAAGGGACATGTTTGAAGAATACGTGTTCATCACAAAATTTCTCAAGCAGTTGAAAAAGAACGAAGTACCTAAGGAACTTGCCGATAGGTATATTTTGGACGTAGACTGCAATCTCAGTTGGTTTACCGACAATGACGGAGCAGAAAGATTAGGGTTTAAATATAGTTATACCCTGATTCCCCGTGTGCCGTTCATCAAGAAAAAAGAAAATTTGGAAGACGGAGCAAAAAAACCTGATTCCAAAGAAAACACTGACAAAAAGTAATTTCTAAGGTAAAAAAAACGGCGGTTTCATTAACTTGCCGTTTTTTTATCTTAATATGTTTTTTTTGAAAAACACTCAATGATATATCCGAAAAATTTTGAAATTAAAACCGGTTTCTTAAAAATCAGAAACCTTTTGAAAGATAAATGCTCCTCCCGTTTAGGCGCAGACAAAGTTGAAAAAATGACTTTTTCAACTGATTTCAATTACATCAAAACCCAATTAAATTTAGCAGCGGAGTTCAAGGAAATCTGCGTTATGAACGTTGATTTTCCGCAAGATAATTATTTCGATTCAAGACAAGCACTAAAAAAAATTTCCTTGGAAAACACTTTTTTGACAACACGCGAATTGTTTGAATTGAAACTCTCGTTAGACACGTTAAAAAATATTGTAAAATTTTTCAAGAACAGCGATGAAAGCAAATTCCCGTTTTTAAGGAATTTATGTCAAGAGGTTTTTCTCGATTACGTACTTTTGCAGGCAATCTCAAGAGTTATAGACGAAAGCGGAGAAATCAAAGATTCAGCAAGTGAGGAGTTAAAAAGAATCCGTAGCGAAAAAGCGGCTAAATCAGCTGCCGTTTCAGGAGTTGTTGCAAGACTTTTGCGTGAGGCAAAATCTCAAGGTTGGTGCGAAACGGATGCTGAAATTACGATTAGGGACGGTAAAATGTTGATTCCTGTTTCAGCGGGCAACAAACGCAAAATTTCGGGTATTGTCAGCGACGAATCTGCCTCAGGAAAAACAGCTTTCATCGAACCGCTTGAAAGTATCGAACTCAACAATGCCGTCCGCGCTTTGGAATTTGAGGAAAGAAGAGAAATCGTAAAAATTTTAACGGAAATTTCTGACAAGATACGTCCGTATATTCCTGACATTCAAGCCTCTGAAGAAATTCTTGCAGAATTGGATTTTGCAAGAGCAAAAGCACGTTTGGCAATTGATATGAACGCCGTAATACCGCATTTGAACGAAGATGCAATTATGGACATAAGGACGGCACGGCATCCCGTTTTGGAAATGACACTTAAAGCCGAGGGCAAAAAAGTTGTTCCATTGGACATAGAATTAAATGAAAATCAAAGGATTATAATGATTTCAGGTCCTAATGCGGGAGGAAAATCCGTTTGCCTTAAAACTTCGGGACTTGTTCAATATATGCATCAAAACGGACTTTTAACGCCCGTCAGTTCAAATTCGCATTTAGGAATTTTCCGTGATATTTTCATTGATATCGGCGATGAGCAAAGTATTGAAAATGACCTCAGTACGTATAGTTCGCATTTGTTGAACATGAAAAAATTCGTTAATAACGCCTCTGATAAATCACTTATTTTAATAGATGAGTTCGGCTCGGGAACAGAACCGATTCTCGGCGGTGCTATTGCGGAGGCTGTTTTGGAAAGGCTCAATCACAAAAAGGTAAAAGGCGTTATAACAACGCATTACACCAATCTTAAAAATTTCGCCTCTGTAACGGAAGGCATTATCAACGGTGCAATGCTTTATGATAATACCAATATGAAACCGCTTTTTGAATTGCAAACAGGACAGACTGGAAATTCTTTTGCCTTTCTGCTCGCTAAAAAAATCGGTTTGGACTCAGGAATTTTAAAACACGCTGAAGAAATCGCCGGAAGGGAACATATTGATTATGAACGCCGTATACAAGAACTTCAAGAGGATAGGCGCGTTATGAAAATCCGTCTTAAAAATCTTGAAATCAAAGAACAGACTTTGAGCCGTCAGGAAGATTTTTTCCGCACAGAAACCGAATATACGCTTTCACAGCGCAAAAGTATTATTAAAGCCGCTAAAACAAAACTCGAATCGGTTTTAAAAGAGGTTAATAAGAAAATCGAAAATACGATTCTCGAAATCAAAAACGCTCAAGCGGAAAAAGAAAAAACAAAAGAAATCCGTAAGAATTTTAAAAATTTTGCCGAAGAAAAACTTGCCGAAGTCTCTCAAGAAGAGGACGAAATCGACAAAAAAATAGAAAAACTCCGTCAAAAACAGCAAGAAAAAGCCGAACGCAAAGCCCAAAAACGTCTTGAAAGGGAACAACAACTTTCAAAAATTATTCCCGAAAAAGAAAAACCTTTGCAACCCGGTGATAAAGTTTTTCTTGATAATTCACAAACGGAAATCAAAATTTTGGAAATCAAAGACGGAAAAGCTCTTTTGCAATTAGGACAAATGCAGACCTTTGCCGACTTAAAACGATTAACAAGAGTTAAAAGCAAAAATCAAGAACCTGAAAAACCAAAAGTTAATGTCAGCATTGAAACCGAAACAAAAAAAGGAAGTTTTCTTTTCGGTCTTGATGTCAGAGGTTTAAGAGGAAACGAAGCCGTAGAAAAAGTGGCAAAATATCTCGATGATGCCATTGCAAGCGGACACAACGAAATTAAAATTCTTCACGGTACAGGTACGGGAGCATTAAAATCAATGATTCGGGATTATCTTAATTCCCAACTAATTGTAAAAAAATGTCATGACGAAAAAGTCGAACTCGGAGGCGCAGGCATCACGGTCGCTGAATTGGACTTTTAAAAAAAAACAATACTAAAAATGGACGTAAGTTTTTTTTTCAATTATCAGACGGAATATGACGAAAAATTCCGCAACACTTTCAACGGTCTGAAAAACAGTCAGTTAAGAGATATTAATTTTGATGGTTTTAAATACGTTTTGCAACTCAATCCCATGAGAATAAAATCCTCAACGGCTGATATTACCAAACCGCTTGACAGTTCAAAATGTTTTCTTTGTAAAGAAAATATGCCACAAACTCAATTAGGATTGGATTTAAATACAAAATTTACGCTTTTTGTTAATCCTTTCCCGATTTTTCAAAAACATTTTACGATTGTCTCAAGACAGCACGTTAATCAAACGATTATCGGTAATACGATGATAATGTTGGAGTTAGCAAAAGTTTTGGAAAATCTTGTAGTTTTTTATAACAGTCCTAAAGCCGGTGCTTCAGCTCCTTTTCATTGTCATTTTCAAGCCGGAGGAGAAGATGAAATGCCGCTTTTTTATCAGATAGAAAATCTTAAAAAGCTTTATACGGAAAAATCCGAGAATGGAATTTTTAAGATTAACGACGGGACACGGCGTTTTTTAGTTGTTGAAACCAAAGATATTTTCAAAGCCGATGAAATTTTAAGAAAAATTCTTGACGGCGTTAATGAAATTTATTCAACCCAAGAGCCTGAGGCTAACATCGGCATTATTTTCAAAAACGGATTTTTCCGTGTGATAGTTTTGCCAAGAGAGAAACACCGCCCAAAAGAATACAGCCTTGAAGGTGATAACAGAATACTCGTTTCACCCGGTTTTGCTGACATGGCAGGAATTGTTCCGTGTTCGTTGCCATCTGATTATCAGAAAATTACAAAAGAGAACATTCAAAGCATAATGTCGCAGGTTTCGATTGAGGAAGAAAAATTTTCAAGATTATAAGTTTTTGGTTAAATTTGCAAACTTAAAAATATTTCAAAGACATAAAAAAAATGGAAAACATCACGAAAATAACCTATCCGGGCAGTAAAAAAATTTACATGGAAGGTTCTATTTATCCCGATATAAAAGTCGGCATGAGAGAAGTAACTCTTACTCCGACGGTAACGATAGACAAAAACGGCGAAAAACATTTTCAGCAAAACGCTCCGGTCGTAATTTATGACACGAGCGGTGCCTTCGGTGATGAAAATCAACAGATTGACCTCAAAAAAGGTCTTCCCAGACTGCGTGAAAAATGGATTTTGGACAGAGGCGGCGTTGAAAAACTTCAGGAGGTTTCCTCAGAATACGGCAAAGCCCGTTTGAAAGACAAATCCCTTGACAGTCTTCGTTTTGAACATATTCAAAAACCTTACGTTGCCAAAAATGGTTCTCAAATCTCGCAAATGTATTATGCCAAAAAAGGAATTATAACGCCCGAAATGGAATATGTCGCAATCCGTGAAAATATGAATTGCGAGGCGTTAGGCATCAAAACAGGCATTACACCAGAATTTGTACGCCAAAAAATTGCCGAAGGACGTGCCGTAATTCCCGCTAACATCAATCACCCCGAAGCAGAACCGATGATTATCGGCAGCGATTTTCTTGTTAAAATCAATACCAATATCGGGAACTCGGCAACTACCTCATCAATAGAAGAAGAAGTTGAAAAAGCCGTTTGGTCTTGCAAATGGGGTGGAGATACGCTTATGGATTTATCCACGGGCGCTAATATTCACGAGACAAGAGAGTGGATTATCAGAAACTGCCCCGTACCGGTAGGAACGGTTCCGATTTATCAAGCTCTTGAAAAAACGGGCGGCAATGCCGATGCTCTTTCTTGGGAAATCTACAAAGATACGTTAATAGAACAATGCGAACAAGGCGTGGATTATTTCACCATCCATGCCGGAATCAGACTCAAAAACGTTCATTTGGCTGACAACAGAGTTTGCGGAATAGTTTCAAGAGGCGGTTCTATTATGAGCAAATGGTGTCTTGTTCACAATAAGGAAAGTTTTCTTTATGAACACTTTGACGAAATTTGCGATATTTTAGCAAAATACGACGTTGCTGTTTCGTTAGGCGACGGTTTAAGACCGGGTTGTACTGCCGATGCCTGCGACGAGGCACAATATGCCGAACTCGAAACATTAGGCGAACTCGTTGAAAAAGCATGGAGCAAAAACGTTCAAGCTTTTATCGAAGGTCCGGGTCATGTTCCGATGAACAGAATCAAAGAAAACATGGACAAAGAAATTATTTCTTGTCATAATGCACCTTTCTATACATTAGGACCATTGGTAACGGATATTGCACCCGGTTACGACCATATTACTTCGGCAATCGGTGCTGCTCAAATAGGTTGGGCGGGTACGGCAATGCTTTGTTACGTTACGCCGAAAGAACATCTCGCTTTGCCCAACAAAGAAGATGTCAGAACGGGTGTCGTAACTTACAAACTCGCCGCTCATGCCGCTGATTTGGCAAAAGGACACCCCGGAGCTTTTATTAGGGACAATGCTTTGAGCAAAGCACGTTATGATTTTCGTTGGAAAGACCAGTTTAACCTCAGTCTTGATCCCGAAAGAGCATTGGAATATTTTAAATCGGCAGGTCATACGGACGGAGAATATTGCACAATGTGCGGTCCGAATTTCTGTGCAGCAAAACTTTCTCACGATTTAAGAAATTGTAAATGAGAATAAAACACTTTATAATATGGATTTTTGCGCTTCTGCTTTCTACAATTCAGACAAGTTGCGGGAAAAATTATTATATTTATAATCTCGCCACTGATATGATTTACTTGACGGATGTCGTTTATTCAAACGGCTATCCCTCAAGTATTAAATTGGAAGAAATGCAGTATTATGACAGTTCAAGATTGGAATCGGCAGAAATCAGAAGTAAAAATCCGTGTTTTTCATGGATGATACATTCTGACAAAAAAAACACGTACCAATTGCAATACCGCATTTTGGTTGCCTCCTCGTTAAAACTTTTGGAAGAAGGCAAAGCCGATATGTGGGATTCTCAACTCGTTGATGATTCCTCAAATACGGGAATTGTTTACAAAGGGGCAAAACTTAGTCCGTCAAAAATTTATTATTGGAAAGTTAAAATTATTGACAACAAAAAACGCAAATACGATTATTCAGAACCGAAAAGTTTTAAGACTGCACCGGATTTGGATAATTACACGTCGGTTTTGCCCTTGATGAAAACAGACGAACACCCAAAAAGCATAACCCATATTTCGGGACATACCGTTATAGATTTCGGCAAAGATGCTTTTTCACAGATTAAGATTTGTTTCAATTCATTCACGGGCAAAAAAGACAGCGTAAGTGTTCATTTGGGAGAAGCTTTGGATGAGGGTTTAATTGACAGAGAACCTCACGGAACAATACGCTACGCATTATACAAGATTCCGCTGAAAAAAGGTTACCGACGTTACAAAATAAAATTAGTTCCCGATTCAAGGAACACCGACCCGAATCAAAACGAAATGGGCGTTTCTCCGATTTTAATGCCGGAGATAACGGGAGAGGTTTATCCGTTTAGATATTGCGAAATCGAAAATTATAAAGGCGCAATACTTTATAAAAATGTTACGAGAACTATCGTATCATATCCGTTTGATTATAACGAATCTTATTTCAAAAGTTCCGATACGGTTTTGAATCAAATTTATGAATTGTGCAAATGGACGATGAAAGCTACTTCCTTCACGGGAAAATTTATTGACGGCGACCGCGAAAGAATAGCTTACGAGGCTGATGCTTTGATTAATCAGTTATCATATTTTTCGGTTTGCAATCAATATTCGATTTCAAGAAATACGGTTGAACATTTGATTTTCAATCCGACATGGCCGACGGAATGGCTCTTACAAACTCCTGTCATCGCTTACAACGATTATCTTTATAGTGGAGACGCATCACTTTTGGAAAAGTATTATAACGATTTAAAAGCCAAAACATTGAATTTTTTAAGAAATTCCGACGATTTTTTAATTCATACGGGCGATACGATAACAGACGTTAATATTTTCGATCAGTTGCATTTCAAAGGGAACAATATCCGCAACATTGTGGACTGGCCGCACGGTGAAGAAGATGACGATTACGAATACACTGAGTGTAATACTGTTGTTAATCTTTGGTATTATTATTCGTTAAAATGTATGGAAAAAATAGCCAAGGCTCTTTCCAACGATTATGACGAAAAATATTATTCAAAAATTTCCAAAGAGACTTTAGAGTCGATAAATTCTCTTTTAAGGGATTCCACTGGACTTTACATAGACGGATTAAGTTCAGAACATAACTCATTGCACGCCAATATGTTTGCTTTAGCATTCGGCATTGTACCCGAAGAATCGGTTTGGAAGGTTGAAGATTTTGTAGCCTCAAAAAAAATGGGTTGCAGTGTTTACGGCTCTCAATTTCTTTTGGATGCGATTTATGATTCAGGAGACGATTATTACGGTCTTAAACTCCTGACCGATACCACAAAACGTTCATGGTACAACATGATTAGAATGGGTTCAACAATGACTACCGAGGCTTGGGACAACTCGTTAAAATATAATATTGACTGGAATCATGCTTGGGGTGCGGCAGCATTAAATATTATCGTAAGAAAATTAATCGGACTTTCACCCTTAGAACCCGGGTTCAAAAGGGTAAAAATAAATCCGCAACCCGGAACTTTGGAAAACTTGTCAGCAAAAATTCCTTCTCCCAATGGCTTTTTTGTTGTTAGTTTTTCCAACAGAAAAGGCAAACCTTTCAGCATGAACGTTGAAATTCCTTCTAACACGACGGCTGAAATTTATTTACCCGGAAACCCTGTTCCACAAATAGTTGGTTCGGGAAATTGGCATTTTGAAAACTAAAAATGTTTATTCCGATAAAATAAAAAAGGCAAATTTCTGTTTTTATATTTAGAATCACACTTATTTTTTTAAAATAAAATGAAGACAAGAATTATTTGCATATTAATATTGATTTTTTTAGGCTCTGATTTGTCGGCGCAATATAGCAAAACCGTTAAAAACCTTCCGCAATATGACAATAAATTGTGGCATTTCGGCTTTACGGTCGGTTGCAACAATATGGGGTTCAAAATAGACCGCAGCGATGATTTTTTCGCATTGGAAGATATGTATGGCATTGAGGCTGAAAAGTTTACGGGTTTTCACATCGGACCTATTTCCTCGCTTAGAATATGCAAATATTTGGATTTGAGAATGATGTTCAATTTGTCGTTCAATCAAAGAGATTTGGTTTATTATTTTATGGAGGGCGACAAAACAGAAATGAAGAATCACAGAATGTCAATCAACAGCACGATGTTGGAATTTCCCGTTTTGTTTAAATACAAAGCCGAAAGATGGGGAAATTTTTCACCGTATTTAGTTGCAGGAGCTAATTATAAATACGATTTAGCGGCTGACAAAAAGCCCCGCCCTGAGGAAATGCCCAAAATTAAACTCTTAAAACATGACCCTTGTGCAGAATGGGGCGCGGGTTTTGATATTTACCTTCAATATTTCAAATTGTCATTGGAACTCAAATACAGTGTCGGACTTCTTAACACTTTGAAACGTGATAACACGCCTTACACTGATTGTATTAACAAATTGAGTTCCAATGCACTAATTTTTTCAATACATTTTGAATAATTTTTCAACCCGCCTTAAAATCCGGCAGGACGCTTAAAAACGAAAATTGAAGGTTTGCAACTGCCTTTTTTCAATCCGATTTTTTCGCCGTATTCAGAAACAAGGTCGTTGTTGTTGTCAAAACCGATAAAAATAGCATCTTTGGTAAGCCACAACGCCTCTGCCATTCCGAAGTCTGCGAGATAATTGTTTTGAACTCTGTCTGTTGAATATTTAACGAAAGATGCGTATTTGCTTTCTTTGGTTTTAACATCCAATCGACGGACAAAACAGTTTTGTCTGTCCAAAATATAAAGATATTTTCCCTCACAACACATATCCGAAATATCACCGTCGCTAGGCAAAATCACATCGTCAAACGGTGCTGAAAGTTGTCCCGTCTTAATATCATAAACAAAAACTCTTCGCGGATCACGCTCTTTAGCAATATAAATCAATTTGTTTTTATTGTCAATCGTCATGCCCTCAATTCCGGCATTCCTCTTGCCCCATAATTTCATATCCTCGCCCAAAACGGTAAAATCTATTTCAAGCGGTTCAAAAAGCTCGGGATTGTTATTGTTTTGAAAATATAACAAATCATGAATTTCGTCCGAAATTACAAAACGGTTGTCATAAACATCAACTACTTCAATATCAAGCTCTGGGGTTTTAATATTAGTTTTAACAGCTCTTGTAATGTAAAAATTACCGTCAGAACAAGTATCAACTTGATAAATATCCGGCGTTTCAACCTTGTCGGCAATGCAGTAAATTTTGCCGTCTTTGCCGGTAAGGCCAGAAATATCAAATCTGTGATGAGATTCTTCACATTCGTTTTCACCCAACATATAAATACTTCCGCTGTGATGCAATTCCAATTTTATAGCCTCAGGTTTCTCAGGAAAGGCCATGTAAGCCAAATGGTTAACCCAATGCATCGGCAGCTGACAAAAAAATTTGTCAATCAAAAATTCCGTATCTTCATTTTTTAGATCTACCAACGTTGCGTATTCATCAGGCCAAACAAAAAGCCTTTTCTTGTCTTGACTGTAAAAAAATACGCTTGATATTTTATCGGTATTATTATAAACAAAAGTTACTAAACCACTAATTGTCAATCCTTTAGCATTAGAAGAAGGTTCAACTCTGAATTTAAACAAAGTATCACGCATAATTTGCAAATCGCTAAAAGTTACGGGCGTTTTACTTTTTAAATGTTGAGTATTCACTTGATAACGGTTGTTAATGATTTTTGCTACATTAAAATCCCTAATTGTGTCCATATTGCAAGTAAAGGCTTTTTTGACCTCAAAAAACATTTCCTTTTTACCTCTGTTATTACAACCGGTAAAAAAAACAAAAATTGCAATAATGTTCATTATTAATGCTATTGTTTTCATTTTTTTTATAATTTTGTAAAAAATATTTTAACTATGGATATTGTAACCTTACACGGAAAATACGATATTTACAAAGAAAACGCTTTACCGCAAAGACGGTTCAAATATAATAAATTAAATGAAGTATTGCAGAAACATTTGCATAAAAAAAATTTTAATTTTTTATATTGCGGATACTCGTTTGAAAAACGTCCCATAAATTTGTTAAAGTACGGCAGCGGCCCTACCACCGTGCTTATAATGTCGCAAATGCACGGCAACGAACCCGTTTCAACGCTTGCATTAACCGACGTTATGAATTTTATGGAATCCGAAGAAGAATTAAATCATATAATAAAAGAGAAAATTACGGTTTACGTTTTAGCACTTGTTAATCCCGATGGAAACGAAAAAAACGACCGCCGCAACGCTCAAGGAATTGATATTAACAGAGATGCAAAAAGTTTGATTTCGCCGGAGGCAGTTTTTTTAACAAAAGTTGTCAAAGAAATCAATCCAAATTTTGTGTTAAATTTGCACGATGAGGAATTGTATTATATGACAAAACCTTTACTTTTGCAAACTGCAATTGCGATGTTAGCGCCCGAATGTGAAATTTCACCGAAAGCGTTGAAAGCAAGGAGTAATGCCATGAAACTTATTTCGTGCATTTCTCAAACTTTGGAACCGATAGCAAAAAACAGAATTGCAAGATACGATGACGTTTATACGCCCGAGGCTTTCGGCGATACGTTCATCTCAAACGGCATTTCATCGGTTTTGATAGAGGCGGGCTCTTCGGAGGGCGACAAAGAAAGATGTTTTGCAAGAAAAACCGTATTTTGTGCAATTTTAACGGCATTAGAGGCTGTTGCAAATTCAAGTTACGACTTTTTCTCGGAGGATATTTATCAAAATCTTCCTCTAAACATAAGATACAAATCCTTCGATTTGAAGTTGAAAAATCTTGAAATCAAATCAGAATACGGCTCTTACCGTGTTGATTTGGGCATAAGACGCATAAAACCGACTTTCAACGATGAGGATTTTACTGACGATTTTACGGACTACAGAATTGTAAACATCGGAAAACTTGACAATTACGGAGCATTAAAAACTTTTGACGCCTCAGAATTTTGTCTTAAAGGAAATTATTCCGATATTTACATCGGTAAAAAATCCGATTTCACGATTATTAACAACTTCGGCATTGAGAAAGAATGTCAGAGTTTATTATTATAAATTAATATGGCAAACGATAATACAGGCGTTTCGACTGAAGAATTAACGGAAGAACAACGCCGTTTTTTTATAACTAACTATTTCAAAGTCACCAAATTGGAACTTCCCTCTTTTACGAGCGGACGTATTTTGCTCGTTTATGCGGGAGTTTTTTTAGGGCTTTTGCTGATGATATATTTAAGACGCGCTATCCCGACTGTAATTTTTAGTTCGGCGTGTTTTATTTTTGCGTTTTGGCAGTTTTATCTTTTTATCGGACCGTATTTTAGGACAAAAAGGCTTTTTTCGCAACGTCCGAGCGAGGAACAAATGGTTTCGTGGCTGATAAAGGATTTAAAAAAGACTGTTAAACCGCGAAGTATCACAACATTAGGCTTAAACATGAGCGATGTTAAACCCGAAAATTTCATAATAATTCCTGTTCCGATTTTTTGGCAGGCTCAAGGCTTAGGAGCGGAAGAGGTTTTAAGGTCGCCGCTCTCGGACGGAACTTACATTTATACGGCTTGGAGGGTTCAGATTTTAGTGCTGACAAAATATTACATAAGCCTTTTTAAATGCAATTATAATTGGCTGACTGACAGTATTAATACCGTTTCAACCAATGAATTTTATTTTCAGGACATTACCTCTATCAACAACGACATTCGGGAAATAGAGTTTAGTTTTATTGACAATCCCGAACAGCCGATAGGGGCGGGCAAAGTTTTTCACGTTACGAATTTTTCTGGCGAACATTTAACCGTTATCAACGAAATTCCTTCGCTTGCAAGTCCTAAAAATATTGCCGTTAATTTGGAATATATCGTATCGCTGCTCAGAATGATTTTGCGCAACCGCAGATTCAACATTATGAGGGAAGAATACGTTGAACCTAAACAGGAGGAAACTCCTGAACAAATTGCGGAGAATAAAGAAAAAGAACGTCAGGAAAACGTTGAAGCCATCAATTCGATTGATTATTTGATGCAAAATCCTGATTCTGAAAGCACGCCTGATTCTCAATTCGGAAACGAAACTGCCGTTTCAAGTTTTGAGAATGACATCGAAGTTTCAGAAGGCTCGTTAGAAGATTCAGAATAGAATAAAAAAAACAACTTAATAATTAAACCTTTAAAAAAAATGTGCGTTATGAAATATGCCATTGTTATTATTTTGATGTGGATTTTTCCGTTTTTTAATTGTTCGGCTCAAAACGGTTATCCGCAATTAAAACAAAAATCAGATTCTTTAATCTCACGCTTTGAGAAAGAATTATCCAAGCAGAGTTTTGTTAATACGGAATTGACAAACAATGCTAATAATTTTTTTGCGGATTATAACAACGAACTTACAGGCGATACGGTCTGGCTCGAAAACTATGAAGATTTCAAATTTTACCGTGTTAAACGCAAAGACGGATTTTTTATTGCGGAGTATTATACGGGCAAAATAGGAACGCTCTTCGAATGTGAAAAATACGTTTATTACTTTTATGACGGGAAATTACAAATGACTCAGTCATTGTTTTTTAAGCACGGTGAGGAATTGGACGATTACGGTTCGAATCTTTACGTAGAGGAAAAACGTGTTTTGTTTTCGCAAGGAGAGCCTTTACAGTTTTATCTTGTGCGCGACGGAGAGGGTTCGTCCCGTACGTTCGATATTAAAACATTACCTTTCAAAGAGATAGATGTCAAAAAAGTAATTTATGACAAATATGCTTTTGAAACCGTAGGAATTAAAATTTTTAACGGAAAAACTGATTTTTAACAGCAAAAAAATGGAAGTAAAACCATACGCATCTTCTTCTAAAAGCAAACGCGAACAAGTAGAAGAGATGTTTGATAATATTGCCGGCAATTATGACTTTTTGAATCATTCCTTAACTTTCGGAATTGATAAAATTTGGAGGAAAAAAGCCATAAAAGCGGCTGCGGAAAAAAATCCCGCAACAATTCTTGACATTGCAGCCGGAACGGGTGATTTTTCGATTCTTGAGGCAAAAAAAACTTCCGCAAAAATAACGGCAATCGACATTTCACAAAAGATGCTCAACATCGCCGTTAAAAAAGCTGAAAGGGAAAATTTATCAGACAGAATAGATTTTCTCAAAGCCGATTCGCTGGATATGCCGTTCAAGGACAATAGTTTTGAAGCTGTTACGGTCGGTTTCGGTGTCAGAAACTTTTCGGATATTCCGAAAGGACTTTCAGAGATTTTCAGAGTTTTGAAACCCGGTGGAAGGCTTGTGGTTTTGGAATTGTCAGAACCGCCTAATCCCGTAATTAAAGCGGGATATAGTTTTTATTTTCATAAAGTTTTACCGTTTTGGGGCAAAATGGTTTCAAAAGACGGCGAGGCTTATAAGTACCTTCCCAAAAGTGTTGATAATTTTCCCTACGGTGAAAGGTTTTTATCACTCATGGAAAATGCGGGGTTCAAAAATGCGTCTTTAAAATGGCTGTCATTAGGATTATCAGCCATATATATCGGCGAAAAAATGACTTAAAACCTTTAAAAAAAATTAAATACTATGAAAGGATTTTTATTTTTGCTATTGATTCTCTCTTGCATTGAGATTCACGCACAGGATACCGTAAAAATTTCAGGCACGGTCTTTACGCTTGACACTTTAACAGTTTCAGGAATATCCATATCAGCGAAAAAAGCCAAAACCTCCGCTGTTACAGATAGTTTAGGCAATTTTACGATTGAATGTTGTAAAAATGACCGGTTGCTTTTCAAATCACGCTGTTTCAATACCATGCGGATAAAAATCGATGAAAAAACCAAAAATCCTCTTTCAGTAAAATTACATTTCATTCCCCGCCCTCAAAACGTTGAAATGGCAATCGGTTACGGTTATATCAGCGAAAAAGAGCGCACACAAGCCATAGAATATATCGGAGGCGGCAAAAATTACTGCACTTATCTTAACATTTACGACCTCATCAGGAATAATTTTAACGGTATAAACATTACCTCAAACGGCTGCATAATTGTAAGAGGCATCAGCACTTTGTACTCTTCACCATGTGCAACATACGTTGTTGATGGTTATTATGTTGATTCGATAGATTATATTTCGCCCTGTGATGTCAAAGAAATTTCGCTTCTAAAAGACAGCAGTGCAGCGATTTACGGTAGCAACAGTTCAAACGGTGTTTTTATAATAAATTTAAGGAATCGTTAATTAGCAGGCCTCGCTGTTGATGTGCAAAGAGTAAAAAAAAAAAACGTTCTATCATTTTGTGATTTGCATTGTTTTTATAAAAAAATTGCAACTTTTAGAAAAAATCAGTAACTTTGCCGTCAGGAAAATGGACATTATAACACTTTTTACGGATCATATCAGGGTTTTTGTCTGTGAAACCACACCAGATATTAACGCTCAGAGGCAAAAACTTCTCACGGTGCTTTCAAGGGCGCAAATAGAGGCGATTACAGCCGAGCCAAACGCCACTGAAGATACCGTAAAGGCTCTTATGCAAAGTTGCGAATGTTCGCTGCATATACTCGGCAAGCAAGATTTTTACAATCAAGATGGCGAGGCTTTCACCACCGATGCGGGGCTGCAATACCGCGCTGCACGAAGTTTACGCCAAAAGGATTTCAAGATGTTTTTGTGGAATCCATTTGGCGAGGTCAATTTTGAAAATAAGTACATCAACGACATCCGCCGCGACATCGTAGACAATACAATCTACAATGCCAACCCCTCACCAATATTTTTTGTGGAGGAACTCAGAAGCATGATGAGTTCAAAATCCGTTGCTCAAACCAAAATAGAAGAAAAAGATATATTCTTCATTTACAATTACTTGGACAAAGAAACTGCTGAAGGAATCATAGGAATGACAGAGGACGTGCTGACACTGTCAAAACTTGCAGTTTCCATGGACAACTACACTGACTACACCGACTACATCCAAAAACAACTCCCCGGCTGCAAGGCGTGCATCATCTATTACGACTACGCAAGCGAATGGGCTGTGTCGTTTGCACGTCAGATATGGAAAGACAACGGTGGCAAATCCGCCAAAACTCCGATTTTGCTAATCGGAAATTCAGCCCATGCTACCTCTGAGGCTCACGCAATTTTCAATCATGTGCTAAAGACCGCAATCAGTGAAGTGAGTCTTATACCATTGGAAATCAAAGTGTTCTACGACAAAGTTACCGGCAAGGAATAGCCGCAAGACTATAGGGAAAAAACGTTAGAAATTTAATAAAAAATGGGAATTTTCAAGCTTTACAATCTGAATTTTCCAACCACGAAAAACACAGATTATAAAATAATCGGAAGAAATTTCTGTGTTTTCTGTGATTAGTAATTGGACACAAGCAAAAATTGAATAATTTAAAGAAAACTTCATCCATTTCACACAAAAAATTACTATCTTTGTATGCCAAAATGGCATTTATTTTGCAAACTTTAATAGAGTATCTACACATTAAGCGCAATGAATCAAGGCATCTGTCCATATCCCGGCCTAAGACCTTTTACCGAAGAAGAGACAATCTTTTTCAAGGGAAGGGATGCAGATATCCGTGCGTTGGCCAAAATGTTGGAAACCAAAAAAATGGCTTTCGTAACAGGTGCTTCTGGTGATGGAAAATCGTCATTAGTATATGCAGGAGTAATTCCTTTTATTAGAGCTGGCTTCTTAAAAGCAGAGTTCAATAAATGGATTATCGTTGATTTTAAGCCTCAACGTAATCCACTGAAATCGCTTTGTGAGGCTCTCGCTGCACACACCAATCTTGATGTAGACTATCTATTAGAAGAACTTGACAATGGCTTTTCGTCGATCGTGGAAGTCTACAAACAAAACGGCTTATACGTAGATAATGATGAAGACAAAGCTGTCAACAAAGGTAAAAATCTACTTATTATAGCCGACCAATTTGAAGAAGTATTCACCAACAAAGAAAATTTCGACGATGGTACGCCAAGCCTTGAAACATACACCACAGTAAACCTTTTGTTGGAAACAGTAAGAATCGCTGTTGCCGAGCATTTACCTGTGTATGTGATGTTTACAATGCGTAGCGATTTTATTCCGCAATGTACTGTATTTAAATATCTGCCAGAATTTATTGCATATTCTCAATTTTTTATACAGCAACTCAAACGCGAAGAAATCACCCAAGTGATTCAAGAGCCAGCAATACTTGCAGGGGCAAGTGTATCGAGCCGCCTTACAGATTATCTTGTGAATAATCTAAGCAGCGGATTCGACCAACTTCCCGTTATCCAGCACACGATGAATCTATTGTGGAAAAATGCAAACAATGGAGAACAACAGTTGGACTTGTTGCATTTGGCCAAAATTGCAGGCATTTCCAAAAACGTTCTCTCGCCCAAAGACCGCAAAGAGTTCGACGAATGGTATGCGAAATTACCAAACTACGAAAAAAAATATTTTGCAAAACCTGGGCTCAACAACGTCTTGAACGCGCATGCCGGTATATTGTACGAATCTGCATTCGATTATTATCAAAAAAACATAGCGTGGACACAGAAAAATATCACAAAAGAAGACGCCGAACTTATAATCGAAACAGCTTTTAAATCTCTCGTAAAAATCGATAATTCGCGTCCCGTGCGCAACCGTTGTACCCTCAACGAAATAACGGGAAGCATCAATAGAGATAATATCACCAACGCCGTTGTATGCGGCTGCTTAAACGTATTTAGATTACCCGAAAACACACTTTTGCGGCCGTTTATTGATACAGAGACAATGGAAGAAAAATATCTCAGTGGCAATGCCATTCTCGATATTACGCACGAAGCATTAATCCGAAACTGGAAAATGCTTGCAGCATGGAATGCCGAAGAAGATATTTTCGTAAAAGACTACTACGATTTCAAATCGCAGCTCAACCGTTGGATCGACAACGAGCGCAAGGAAAATTTCCTTTTGCCCGAAGGCAACCTTATATATTTCGAAAAATGGGTAAAAGAGTGCAATCTAACATCGTATTGGATAGCTAAATACGATAATACCAAAATTCCGCAAGACCAAAAAATCCTTGCTGCTGACATCGAATACAAAAACGCAATAGAATTTCTATCGAAATCGCGCGATGCTGTTGTGGCACAACACGAACGCCGGAAAAAACGTCAAAAAATTGTATTGTTTGCGATTTTAGCAGTAATGACACTTTTAACGGGATTTATGGTATGGGCGTTGAAAGAAAAAGACATTGCAAAATCGGAAAGTGCAAGAGCAAATCTCAAAGCCAAAGAAGTTGAAGATCAGATGATTATCAACGAGCACGAAAAACAACGAGCCCTTGCCGCAGAAAATCTTGCCGATAAGGAACGTCAAAAAGCATTAAAAGAAGCATACAACGCTCGTATTGCCAAAGAAGATGCCGAAAAAGCATACAACGAGGCAAACTACGCACGTATACTTGCCGACAGCATGAAAAACATTGCTCTTAAAAACTTACAATCGGCCGAAGATGCCCGTAAGGAAACAGAGCAAGCTCTTATTGTGGCCGAAAATCAAACAGAACGTGCTCGTCAAGCCTCCGATAGTGTTAGCAGGCTATACAACACAGCGGTATCTAATGCGTTGGCTATGAAAGCGCAAAATCACTACGAAGACAAATCTCTCAACTTGAGACTTGCTTGGTCGTCGTGGTTGATGTGTAGAGATTGTGGATTATCGTCGAACACCGCCGAGCTCTACCAAGCAATGCTATTTGCTATGAAAGAAAACGGATTCGACAACAAACTCGAAATCACAACAGACAAAATCGCTGATTTTTTTGTTAGCGCCAACAACAACATATTGGTATTAACAGAAAAACCTGAAATAATTGGCTACAAAATTTCGGGCGATGCGCCACAAGAATATACAAGAATAGATTGTGCAGAATCAAATTCGCCCGTAGAAAAAGCATTCTTTATCTCCGACGACAAAGTTGTATTTTCTACCAAAGACAAACAAACTTTTGTATCCGACGTCAACAGCAAAAAAACAGTAAAATTACCACGGCAAGGCTATTTTACAGCTGCTGATAATGGCATCAACAATATGTTTGCAACTGCAACAGCAAATGGCATTTTGGATGTTTGGCAAAACGACAATGGCGAAATAAAAATAAAAAAAATGTTTTCTTTCGACACAAAAATTTCCGACATAAAAATATCGTCAGATGGTTCCAAAGTATTTGCACTATTGCACAAAGGAATACTTATGCAATGCAATATCAACGACGGCTCTACTGAAACTATTATAGATAAGCATCCACTCTATGCTTATTCGATGGAACTTCTCGAAAGCAACAACTATATAGTAACATGTTTTTCAGATGGTAATATTCGTTATTACAACACCGAAAATAAAACCATATTTGATTTTTTGGGAGGACACTCTAAGCCCGGCGAAATGACTTACGACCCCAATAGCAAACGATTGGCACGCTCAAGCAGCGACAAAAGAATTATGATTGTAGATACCGAGAATTTTATGGCTCAGCCATATTCTTTGGAGGAATACAATCTCAATGGCGGAAAAGTAAAATCAATGAAATTCAATCGAAAGGGTGTGTTGTATGTTTTAACCGACCAAAACGAACTAAGATATTTCGACACCGACATACGTCAGTATGCCAATTCGCTAAGCAAACTCAATCTACAACCGCTCTCCAATATGGAAAAGCGTATGATACTTAGCAACGAATTTGTTGGAGAGTATTAGATTTACAATTAGTATGGTGTAAAATGTTATAAATTCATGACAATAAAACAAAATATATTATTAATATTGATATTGGTGTTTTCGAGTTTTGCCACTATTGCGCAAGACAAGGGAAAATATATCCCATTGTTCGACAATATTCAAAGCGACGAAGCTACCAACATGCAAAAAAAATACAACAACGAACTCAAAATCGCTGTGCCACAAACATACGCCGATATAAAAATTTCTGAGGCCATTCCTGCTTTGAAATCATTTTACAATGCAGGCAAAATAGCCGAAACAATGGAATTTTCTACACTAATCCAAAAACATTTTCGTCACAACGACAAAGAAGGTAGCGAATATATGGTATATAGAATTTCGGCCTTTAAAGATGCTGGATTAGACCACGAGGCAGATTCTATGATACTAAATTTTCGAAAAAAATTTCCTTTCTACGAAATAAAAAAAGATGAAGATCCTATTGTATTTCAAGATTTAATGCAAAATTACTACACAAGACCTCTTTTATCTTTTGGCGTTGCCGTAACGAAATTATTTCCGATGATAAAAGTAGATACAGTGTTTAATATAGCAAAAGAAGATACAGCAAGAGCTGTTAGCTACCACAACTTTAAATATTTAATGAATGAGGCTTTTTTGCAATTTTATATCACCTCACAACTTTCCACTACGATAGGTTTATCTTTTTCAAAGCTTGAATTTACACGCAAATCCAAACCAACAACAAGCATAGAAAAAACATCGTCATATTGGATACCAATAAGATTGAGCTACAATTTCAAGCCCAAATTAATAAAAGGTCTATATCCAGAATTATTTGTAGGAGCAAAAATAGGATATACAAAACAAAAAGAGTACAACATTACAACGTTGATACAGAAAGGCAACTCATACGAAGAAAAATTAGACACTATATCAAATACTTACAAGCCAAAACAATCTGACAAATATATCAATTGCATAGTATTTGGAGGGGTAAGACTCAATTACAGTATAAGACGTTTTTGCGTATTTGCCGATTACTCTTTCGGATATTCGCTCAAAGAACTCAATAACTCCAAAAGCAACGACACTCCAATGTCGTTTGCAAGCAACTTTACTCCCGATGCCGTGCGCATCTTGGAAAATGGAATTGCAATTGGCTTCAAAGTAAACTTTTGCTACAAAACATTCATAAAATATAATTACGGATACTGAAAAAAAGGGTGTTATGATAAAAAAATTAAGCATATTATTATTGTTGGCTATGGTATCTTGCAACAAAGCGTTGTTAGATGATACTGTATATACATTGGAACCAAACAGCGAAACCAAATGTATTAATTGTAGATATACTACAATACCTATTCTATGCGGCGACGATATTGTTACCATAGAATCTATAGAAGAAAACTCCAACCAACCATACAAGTATGCTTTTGTAAAAATTAGTCCTAACGGGGAAAAAACTACCAAAGAATTCCAACTAAACTGGACATTAAACATCAACTACGACGAAGAAAAAATTTCCGACCCAAATTACAAAAATAATTTCGACTCCAATATAAACTTAATAAAAGACCAATACAATTATTACTCTATATCTACAGCGATGTACAACCATACGAAATTCACCAAAAATTCCGACGGTGATTTTATGCTAATTATAACCGACACCGACAACGATCCTAATTATAATGTATCACGTTTGGGCATCATAAAATTTGATCCCGACGGCAATATTATCTACAAAAAACTTGAGTACAACGTAGATATGACACTTACAGAAGGATATGTACAAACCGCTTTTGCACTCAACAATGGCGGTTATGCTGTTGTATACGAGTATCCAAATAAAGAAGAAGACAATTACGACATCTACAACCCCGACGATTACATTGACAATACCAACAACGAATATAATAATAACGAAGAATACAACACTGACAACGACGAATATACGGATAGTAATGAATACTCTGACAACGACGAATATTCCGATAGTAATGAATATTCCGACAACGACGAATATTCCGACAACGACGAATATTCTGATAGTAATGAATATTCCGACAACAATGAATATTACGACAACAACGAAAATGAATATGGAAAACTCTATATAGAAACATATGATGCTAATGGCAACAAAGTATCGCAAAATACATTAAAAATCGGAAACGACGTATTAGTAAACAACGGTGTAGACCTTGGAAATACAATACTACTTACAAGCTCCGATAATACATATATGATTGATATGGAAGGAAACCTCCAAAAACAGAGCTTATTGGGATGTGCTAATATTTCTAATATATTTACAATAGACGACAAAATCTACATATCATGGTCTAATAGTTTGGAGGATGGATACGGATTCTCCGCTTTCGACATAAACGGCAACGAAATATTACGACAAAATTACGGCAAAAAAAATTCAGTTTTGATTCTTAACGCATCAAAAATAAACGGAGAAAACTATTTTTCGGGATTTATTATACACGATTCACGCTGGGCAGCTGAGCGTTTCAGCTATACAATCGACAACAACATTGACGCAATAATACTATCGGAAAATAGTAATACTTTCAACAGCAATGTGATAAACAACGACAACGACATTGTAATATTTGGAATAACACAAAACGCAAATGGATCGTACAATATATATTACGATACCAACACCCTTACCAACAAATGGAATAATTATTTATATATATACACAACCAACGATTTAAATATGTTGTATTCTGCCGACGATAGTTTTTTGTATGAAGACACTACAGAAGAAAATTCGGACAATAACACTGACAGCTATGAATATTAATACATACATAATATTTTTTTCTATTCTGCTAACTTTAGCAGTGATAATTGCGATATATTTCTTCGTAAAATATCGCAAATTGAGCAATGCTACCTTCACTCTAAACGAATTGCGTCTAAAACGCGAACTCAAAAAAACAACCGACGAACTTGAACGGGTGCAAACCCTTTATACCAATAGCAAAAAGGAGAACGAAAATACCAATCAACCTGCACAACCTAATAAGCAAGACAGCGAAGCTTTCCGCCACATACTATCTGAGGCAGAATCCATTTTAATGGAGCGCAAACTCATTGAAGAAGAAAAATTGGAGGTGGAAAACCGCAATCGCAAACTATGGGATATGAGCCTGAAAATTCAGAAGGAAAAAGAGCGGATTGACTTTTTGAAAAGAGACATCGAGAAAAAACATATTTCAGTAACTGATAGTATTCATTATGCAAGATACATTCAGTTAGCAGTTTTGCCGGCTGTTGATGTTTTGGGGAATTGGTTTAAAGATTATTTCATATTTTGGCGGCCTTTGGAGATTGTCTCAGGAGATTTTTATTGGATGAAACAATCGGGCGATATTGTGGTTTTCACGGTTGCGGACTGTACAGGACATGGTGTCCCGGGTGCGTTTATGAGTCTTCTCGGAATCACTTTTTTGAACGACATTTGCGTAAATATTGACGAAAAAACTATGCCTTCTGACATTTTGGAGGCTCTTCGTGCTAATATTATCACCGCTATGAGCCGCAATATCGACGGTCGAAACATGGACGACGGTATGGACATTGCCCTTTGTATCTATAATATGAAAACTAAGAAAGTATATTTTTCGGGTGCTAACAATCCTATGCTTTTGGTGCGTAATGGTGAACTTTCAGAATACAAAGCAATTCGCAATCCGATAGGTAAATATCCTGTTATAAAGCCGTTTGTAACTTATGAGGTTGATGTTATGCCCGGTGATTGGATTTATATGTTTTCGGACGGTTTCATTGATCAATTTGGAGAAAAATCTAAACGCAAACTTATGGGTACAAGGTTTCGCGATATGATAAAATCACTTTCGGCTGAAAATTCTTCCGGTAAGGATCAGGAAAATTTCTTAGGCGAATTTTTAATCAATTGGAAAGGCAATTTCTTACAAATGGACGACATTTTAGTAGGTGGGTATCAGATTTAGAAAATCTAATACCCAACAAAATTAAGCCAATGATTACCATAAAGGAATAAAAACAATAATCTTGACATTTTACATTAATTCCGGCCGATATTCAAAGTGCATTGTGTCGTAATGATACCAACGTCCGCCCCAAATGAAACCGTGTTTTTCAAAAACCCTTACAATCTCCAACGGAATTTTATTAGCGTACTTTATGGAATCCGTTTCTGATTTGTTTTTGTTAGCCCAAAGCCAATATGTGCTGTTAGCAACATTAATGTCAATAGCGATGCCGTAACTATGTGCGCTCAATCTTTTTGCACCGCGCACCTGCCGCCAATAAAAAGATGAAGATTTTTCAAAATATTTTTTCAAATGCGGCTTTTGTGCTAATTCCTTTGCAATAATTTTCAAAGTATCTGAAACACCGTTAATTTTTGTCATAGGAATCTGTTGTGAAAACCAATTAACTTTTTCAAGATTTGCGGAAACCTCAGCAGCACTTTTACCGTAAACCTTCTTAAAAAACTGCTCAGAACGTCCGCGCCCGCAATCGTTAAGATATTTTGGCTGCATCGAAACCGTATCGTATTTCATTGAAAACATATCTTCAATATCGCAATCGTCAAGTTGCTCAATAAATCCTTTTTTCCGCCCGTCATCGTAAACGATTTTCTCTCCGTCGGGGAAAATTATATAATTGTCAGAATATTTTAAATTCAAAGCAGGATACGAAAGAATCAACTTTTTTGCACCCGAAGGAATTGTGTCATGATTTTCAACCATAAGAGTATTCTTAGCAACAGAACCGTTATTGGTTTGCGCTATGGTACATGACACAAAAATCAAAATAATAATAAAAAAATTTTTCATCTTTAATAGCTTGTTTTTGGAGCAAAGTAAAAAAACTTTTCGGTAAAATCCAAAAATAAAAATCACCAATAATAACGTATGAGATATAAAAAAAATGCGGTCATTTCAACCGCATTTTCTATTTATTTTCAGATTAATTCCAAGAGTTTTTTCATCTCTGATACTTTGAATTGACCGGGAGCAGTTTCATTACCCTCATCAGGAGCAAGATATGTTATCGGTGAACCGCATTTTAGACACGCAACTCGCGTTATTTTGCCTAATTCGCCCATGCCGAAAGCAACAATGTTTTCGTCTAAGGTATATAGCGACAATAATTTAGCATTGTCCTCAGGGAAATTTACTTTACAAGCAAGTTTCACGCAATCCGCACCGTAATTTATGCACGTCCTAATAATAGAATGAAGTTCCTCTAAATCAGGTGTTTCCTCAAAATTATGATACGAAATTATTAGTTTGCAAGAAGAGTTTTTGCAAGCGTTTTTCAACCTTTGAGCAATTTCTTCTCCTCGTTCAATTTCTGTGTCAATATAATCCGCACCCGATTGAGCTGCCACCTCCAACATTTTTAAGGATGTTTCTTCGTCAAAAGCACCTTTTCGACACGTTACAATAAAACTTACCGATTTGTCGGAAAGCATTTCAATCATCTCTTGGGTTGAAGGTTTTACCAAATCGAGCCTCAATTCGGCGTATTTATTGTCGCTGAGTTGCTTACTCGCATTTTCGACTCCTTCAGCCGACAAGCATACGTATAACATAATTATTTTTCGTTAACGATTTGCGACTGAACATTGATACTTGCCTGATGGATTGCTTTGAAAATCGTGTCAATCATCTTTTTGTCGAGATTGTTTTCGTCAGCGGCCTTGTAATATTTCTCCAAAAGCGAATCCCAACGCTGCTGTTGCAAAACGGTCATGTTGTTAGCCTTTTTGTATTCGCCGATTTTTTCCGAAATACCCATACGTTTTTTGAGCGTTGAAATAATTTCGTTGTCAATTTGGTCGATTTTGAAACGCAACTCGTTCAAGGTTTCCATTGAAGCATTTTCAGGATTTACCTTTCTGACAACAAGTTCCGAAAGCATTTGTTTTAAAGCCTCAGGCGTTAATTGCTGTTTTGCGTCTGACCATGCTTTGTCGGGGTTGCAGTGTGATTCTATCATCAAACCGTCAACGTTGAGGTCAAGAGCCTTTTGAGAAATTTCTTTCAAATATTCACGTTTCCCGGCAATGTGAGACGGGTCGCAAATAATAGGAAGGTCAGGACGGCGGCGTCTGAGTTCAATCGGCATTTGCCAAATAGGTGCGTTGCGGTAAAGAATTTTCTCGTAACTTGAAAATCCACGGTGAATTACGCCAATGTTTGTAAGTCCCGCTGCTTCAAGCCTTTCGATTGCGCCGAGCCAAAGTTCAACATCGGGGTTGACGGGGTTTTTTACCAAAACGGGAATGTTACAGCCTCTTAAACCGTCAGCAATTTCTTGCATTACAAACGGGTTTGCTGACGAGCGTGCGCCAATCCACAAAATGTCAACACCGCCACGGATAGCGTCCCAAACGTGCTTTGAATTAGCAACTTCAACGGCGGTAAACATTCCGGTCTCTTTTTTTACTTGTCTTAACCATTCAAGACCGATTTCGCCAACGCCTTCAAAATTGCCCGGACGTGTGCGAGGTTTCCAAATACCGGCGCGGAAAACTTTTATACCGTTAGCGGCTAATTGTTTTGCAGTATCAAGTGTTTGTTCTAAGGTTTCAGCAGAGCAAGGACCTGCAATTATCCATGGCTTGTCGCCGAAAATTTCTTTAAATTCCATTTTTTTATTTCTTTAATGTCCTTTTAATTTTGTTTGCGTTGAAAATATAATCGTAAAGTCCTTCATAATCATCTTTTTCCATCAAGTTTTTAAAATCTTGAAGTTTTTCGATGTAAGTATTTAGGACAGTCATAACGTTTTCTTTGTTGTCTTTGAAAATTGGTGTCCACATATCGGGACTTGATTTTGCAATTCTGACAGTGCTGTTGAAACCGCCCGAAGCAAGGTTGAAAATATTTTTTTCATTTTTCTCTTTTTCGAGGACTGTCAGCGCCAAAGCAAACGAGCAAACGTGCGGCATGTGCGAAACGTAAGCCACGTGAATGTCATGATTATACGAGTTGAAAAACATCGGGTTCATGTTGAGATTATCTTCAAACATTTTTCTGATAACGCCGACTGCTTCTTCGCTGCTGTCTTCAACATCGCAAAGGATAACGGCTTTACCGTCAAACATTCCTGAAATTGCCGACCACGGTCCTGAATTTTCCGTTCCCGCCATCGGGTGACAAGCCACATAACGTTTTCTGTTAGTGTGATATTTTACTCGTTCGCAAATTGTTCCTTTTGTGCTGGCAACGTCAATAACTATTTGATTATCAGAAATTTTGTCCAAAATTCCCGGCAGAATTTTTATAACTGCGCTCACGGGGACAGCAATTATAATAATGTCAGAGCCTAAAATTGCGTCTTCAATCGAAGAGGCCTCTTCGTCAATGATTCCGACTTGTTTTGCGTAAGAAGTGTGAACGGGGTCTTTGTCAAAACCTTTAACATGGTCAGTGAACTTTCTGTTTTTGAGGTCGATAGCGAGCGAGCCGCCTAAAAGACCAAGTCCTATTATTGAAATTTTTTTCATCGTATTTTACTTAATTATGCATTATGCATTGTGAATTATGAATTATGAATTGTGAATTAATTATTGTGAACTTCCCTCCATGATTGATAGCCTTCTTTGTATTCTCCGAGAATACTCAAATCTCTTAAAAGCGGGCGTATGGCGGTCAGCATATTTTTATAACGCATTATGTCTTTGAACTTTACGTCAATATAAAACATATAGTTCATTGGTTGTCCCATTAGCGGCATAGATTCGATTTTGGTTAAATCCACATCATAAATCGAAATAATTGAAAGTATTTTTGAAAGACTGCCTTGTTCGTTTTCGAGAACGATATTCAGCGATGCCTTGTCGTAAGTACTTGGATTTTCTTCGTTTTTGGGCCTTATTATAACAAAACGAGTGTAGTTTCTTGAATTTGTTTCGATACCGGGTGCGAGAATTTCGAGATTGTTGAGTTCGATAGCATAATCGCTGCCCACTGCGCCTATTGTTGTTGATTGAGTTTGAGCCACTTCCCTCAAACCGACAGCGGTGCTTGCACATTCCACAAGTTTGATATGCGGATATTTTCTGAAAAACTGCCGTGTCTGATTGATAGCCATGTAATGACTATGAACCTCTTTCAAATCTTCAATTTTAACACCTTTGTTAGCGGCTAAGTTTTGTTTGATGCGGATAAAAATTTCGCCGCAGATTTTTACGTCGTTTTTTCTGATGAGTTCGAGATTAACGTTGATAGTCCCTGACAATGCGTTTTCGATAGCGATAACACCGTAAGCGGTTTCGTAATTAGCAACGCTTTCCACAACGTCCTCAAACGTCAGTTTTTCAACAATTTCCAAATCGTTGCGGTCTTCGAAATATTTCCGTGCCGCAATTTCGTGAAATGCACCTTTCACGCCTTGAATTGCTACTTTCATAATTATTTTTTATAATAAAAAAAGCCTCAACCGTTTTTTTTAACAGGTGAGGCTCTAAATAATTTTAAGTTATTTTACTTTACGCAAAAAAATTACCGCCCCACCTTATTGCTAAAGTAGAAATAAAAGGCGTAAAAATAATATGCGTTAGAGTTAATAACCATTTCTTTCTAAAAACTAATCTTTTTACTATGCGAGGCAAAGTTATAGTATTTTTCGACTGCTGCAAAATTTTTTTTAGACTTTTTTATTAAATCCGAAAAAAATACGTATAAAACGTAATTTTCAAAAAAATATTTTTTATGACAGATTTTTACAATAAATTTAGAATTTCGTTTTTCAAAATAAAAGTTTCTGCCAAATCGGATTTTTTTTGTTGATAAAGTTGAATTTTTTCCTCAATAGTATCCTTTGAAATAAAACGATAAACCATCACGGAATTTTTTTGTCCCATACGGTGCGCCCTTGCAACAGCCTGAGCCTCAACAGCAGGATTCCACCACGGATCGATTATAAAAACATAATCCGCTTTTGTTAAATTCAAACCCGTGCCGCCCGCTTTCATCGAAATCAAAAACACGGGAACGTCATTTTCATTAAATTTTTTCACGACGTTTTCTCGGTTTTGAGTTCCACCTGTCAAAAGTACAAAATCAATATCCAAGGCTTTCAAATTCTCTGCAACAAGATTCAAATGTTTTACGAATGAGGAAAAAATCAAAACCTTATGACCTTGAGATACAACATTTTGAACGTATGACATTATTTGAGAAGTCTTGCCCGAAGTCTCCTCGCAGCCTTCGTCCATGGTCAAAAGCGGCGAACAAGCAAGCTGTCTCAACTGAGTCAAAGCCTGCAAAACCATAACGGAAGATTTTTCAAAACTATCCGTTTCCATAATGTCAAGAATAGAATTTCTGACTTTCGATTTTTCCTTTTCATAAAGTTCTTTTTGCTTTTCGGACATTTCGCAATACACAATTTGCTCAACTAATTCAGGCAAATCGCTCAAAACCTGTTCTTTGGTTCTGCGCAAAATAAAAGGCTTAATCTGCGATAAAAGTTTTTCTGAACGTTCGGCATCACCGTTTTTTTCAATCGGGAAAACATAATGTCTTTTGAAACTTTCAAGACTGCCGAGAAGTCCCTGATTTAAGAAATTTATTTGACTCCAAAGGTCTGTAAGAGAATTTTCAACGGGTGTTCCTGTTAGTGTAAGTCTATGATAACAAGTAAGTTGCATAAGACTTTGATAAGTTTTTGACGATGGATTTTTTATTATCTGGCTTTCGTCCAAAATTATATAATTAAAACGCTTTTTGCTCAAAAGTTCAACATCGTTTCTAAGAGTTCCGTAACCCGCAATTATCAAATCATAAAGAGGAAAAGCCTTAATCATTTCCTGACGGTTTTGACCCGTAAATTCAAGGATTTTCATATCGGGAACAAACTTTTTCGCCTCATTTTTCCAATTGTAAATGAGCGATTTAGGTGCAAACAAGAGCGAAGGAATTTTCTCCGAAAAATCAAACAATCCGTCCTTGAAACCCTCGCCGCTGTTCATTTTGCTCTCGCTCAAAAGCGATAACGTACAAAGCGTTTTTCCCAACCCCATATCATCGGCAAGACAAGCTCCGAAACCGTGTTTCTGCATCATTTTCAACCAGTTGAAAGCCGTAATCTGATACGGACGAAGTACGGCATTAACGTTTTGCGGCTTATCCGAAGGAAGTTTCGTTAAATCCGTCAAATCCTCATAAATATCTGATAGTCTTTTATTTAAACTTTCCTCAGAGGACAATCCGCTTATAAGTTGAAACTGAAAATTTTTAAGCCTCACACTTGAGTTCTCTTTATTAACAACACCTGTCAAGAAAACGGCTTTATATTTTTCAAACCACTCTTCCGGCAAGACAACAACTTCGCCATTAGGCAGTTGAAACTCACGTATATTATTGAGAATATGATATTTAAGCGATGTAAAGGGAAATGCAAAATTCTCAAGTTGAACCATAATATAAACATCAAACCAATCTTGAGAACTTGTAATTTTGGTATCCAAAGAGATTTTTCCCGTATAATAATTTTTGACTTTTTCGGATTGTTCGACGATGATTCCGTGTTGAAGAAGTCTTTCTCGGTTTTCGTTCAGAGCATTGACAGCAAACGCATTCTGAACTACAAGATCGGGAGTTTGCGTTTTCAAAGTGTAAATTCCCTCTGAAATTTTGTCCGGAAAAATCTCATCAACGGCAGTTTCGATGTCCGCCTCAAACTGCAAATCTCTTTTCAAACGGCTAAAATAAAATCCGCCTTTGTCATCGGTAAAAAATTTTACGATGATTTTGTTCGGTGAATTTATCTTGAAATTGATTTCGTTGTATCTAAAATAAAGTTGAAAAACGGTCATTCCCGTTAAATCCTTTTCCAACGACAAAACGGCTTGAGGCAAAACCTTTTCGTCATAAATTTTAAAACCCGAATGATGAATTTTTGCACCGGAGGCGATTACGTTTTTAATAAACTTTTCGTAATACTGCTGTTCGGTACGTTTTATTACAGGAATATATTTTTTTGTAACAAAAGGAATAATTTTTTTAGCATTAACATCATCAAAACCATACAATTTGTTATCAATAATTAAAAAACACGGATTATCCGAGAGCAAATGAACGGATTTTCCGTAAAAACTTAAATTCTGATTTTTATAACAAGCTGAAAGAAAGTACTTTGTTTCTTCATCGGTACGAAAAAAATTGAAAACAGCCTCGGCATTTTCCTTTGTCAGAGAGATTTCGTCCTCCAAGAAAACAGCTTTTTGATTAGTTTCCAAAAAGAACATACGAACATTGTTTTCCCTACAAATTTTTATAATTTCAACGATGTTTCTTTCAATAGAAGGGCGAATGTTAAGTTCAAAAAAATTTCTATCCAACTGTTTTAAAAACTGTTGGTTGTCTGAAACCTTCCTATCTCCGAAAGTTTTTCGGATTTGTGTTTCCGAGTATTTTTCCGAAATTTTAACGATTCTCTGCTGAAAATCAGAATATTTCTCAGGATTTTTATCAACATCATCTTTTGTAACAGTATTCATAACGTAAAAAAAATCATGCGAGGAATCCTCCGAAACAATACACGGCATTATAATCCAACCGAAAACTCTGTGGTTTCTTACGGCAGCGATAAAATTTTTCATTGCGGAAAACTTTTTGTGTTAAAAAAACAGACCGCAAAGTTAAAAGTTTTTTTTAAGATTTTCAAGAGATGAAAAAAGCAATTTTTTTTAAGTTTCCATTAAACTCTGATTCCAATCATTGTAATATCATCGACCTGCGACCTGCCGCTACGCCATTCCATAATTCTCTGATGAACAAGTTCTTTCTGCTGTTTAGGTTCCAAACTATAAGCCTCAGTCAAAAGTGATACAAGATTTTTACCCAAAAATTTCTTACCGAAACCCATTGATAAATCTCCGCCTAACTGGTCTTGGATACCGTCAGAATACATATAAACCATATCACCATGTTTTAGTGAGATTTTCAAAGTCTGAAAATGTTCCTTTTCTCTGACATAACGTCCGACCGGCATCGTATCGCCCTTTAGTTTTATCACCTCACCTGCGCGGATAATATAAGCCGTCTGATTTGCAATGGCGTATATCAATTCCATTTTCTCGAAATCGAAACAGCAAATCGTCATATCCATACCGTCGTCAATCGTCTTGGTTGCCGAAGAAGCCAAAGTCGTTTTGATAAAATTACGCATACGGTCAAGCACCGTACCCGGATTTTCGGCATCGTGTTCGGTTACCATAAACTCTTTCAAAGACGAAATGCCGAGCATCGAAAGAAACGCACCCGGAATACCGTGTCCCGTACAATCCGCCGTTATCATAACAGAATATTTCCCGCACTTCAACGCCTGATAAAAATCTCCGCTGACAATATCCCTCGGACGATAATAAACAAAATTTTCTTTGAACAATTCCGTAACGTCCTCTGGCGAAGAAATTGCCGCCCGCTGAATCCTCTGAGCGTATGAAATAGAATTCAAAAGTTTTTTATTGACATTCTCCACCTCTTCCCATTGACTGGTAATAATATTTTTTTGAGTTTCAATCTCGGATTTTTGATTTTCGATTTCAGACTTTTGACTCTCAATTTCGTCTTTCTGGATAGCAAGAATACGGTTTTTCAGCATTAGGGTATTATTAGCTTTTTTCTTGATTTTCAACATTTTCAAAACGTAAAAAACCAAAATCGAAGTAACCGTAAGAAACGCACCAAGCGAAATTGCAACCGTTTTCAAAAACTTTTTCTCGCTCTGAGCCGCCTGCTGCACACGCTTTTGACGATCTTTCTCCATCGCTAAAGCATGGTCGGACTGAAAGTTAATAAGTGCGGCAACCGTACTATCGTTGATGTATTCAATTTTATGCTCATAAAATTTTTTCTGATAATCAAAAGCATTTTTATAATCACCCAATTTGATGTAAATTTTCATCAACAATTCGTTGTATACTTCAACGAATTTTGCTTTCTCGTCAGAGCCTAAATATTTTTTCAAACTGAGCATTAAATTCAATGCCTCTTTACTTTTTCCCTTATAACAAAGATAATCAGCATCTTGCATTTTTCCCAACATATAGTTTACCCAATCGCCTTTATTAAAAAAGAAATCACCGATTCTCTGATTATAAAGATTTGAAGTATCGGCATACCTGTCATCTCCGGTTTTTTCAGCGATTTGCAAATAAGCCCTCGCCAAACCTCCGTAACTAAAATTCAAATACGAACGGTAATACTGACTCAAATCGTCCCTCGTAAGAATATCAACCGACTTTCTAAAATTCTCTATCGCCAACTTATTATCAACACTCAGTTTCAAATATCCGATATAATAGTAATCAAGTCCCATATCCATATCTATCGAAGCGACAGAATCCAAATAAAAGGCTTTGTTGTAATACTCCTCTGCAATGTCCAAAAACGACATTTTTTGAGCCGCTAATCCCGCACCACGATAAACGGTAGCCAAACCGACAGTATCTTGTTTGTCCAAATAAATCTGCTCCGCCAAGCTGAAATAATAAAAAACGCTGTCCCTTTTGCTCAAGTTGATATAACATTGAGCCGCTAAAGTGTAAACATCAACGATTTTAATAGTGTCCTGACGTTGCAAAAAGATTTTCAAGGCCGTCAAAGCATGATTCAATGCCGTCTGAGATTCGTTGCTGTACCAATAAGCTTGAGCCACCAAATAATTTCCATTTCCGATAATATCCAAACGGTTTTTACTTGCATAATTCAACGCTTTAGTATAATATTTAATTTTGTCGGCATTGCTCTCCGAATAATACGCCGCATTATAATAATAAAGTGCTGCAACGGTATCAGGCGTATTGATTTTCACATGGTTAAGATTTTCTATAACTTTTTGAGGGTTGGGATTATTAAATTGAGCATAATTTTCTTTTGAAAGCACACAAAACATAAGTGCGAAACAAATAAAAATCCGAACCGCACTTATATTATATATACCGCAGAAAATTTTCAATATTTTCATGTTATTTAACATCTTACCATTGCAAATGTAACAAAAATTAAGCCGAAGCTCAACATTCATTTTGTACATTTAAGAGTAGAAAATACTTTTTTTTCACAAAAATCAAAAGAAAAACAATGGCAGATGTTAAAAAAAAATTAGCGTTCCAACTCTTGAGAGAGTCCCAAAACGTAATTCTCTAATTTTCTTGTATTAATAGTAATACTTGAAATATCGTAATTCTTGATATTGAGCAACAAATCGTCTGCAATTTCAATACCTTTGTCGATATGATAATTAACGGACTGCTCCCTGAAACGATTCACAAATTCGGTTAATTCTTCAAACGAAATCTGATTTTTAAGAATTTTATATTCGGGAATAACGGCGTATTTCAAAACCGAAATATATTCTCTCATTGCATCATTATTACGTTTTTTTGCTGCAGACAATTTACCGTGCAAAACTTGTTCTGCCTCGCCAGAGGGTTGAGTATCGCTCTGCACAGTCAGATTAGGTATCGTCAAAGTAAAAAGACTGCCGACACCCTCGGTAGAACGCACCGTAATAGTAGCTTTCATGGAGTCAGCCATTTTTTTCGACAACGCCATACCACGGATATTACTACTCGAGGTCGCATTAATGGAATTGAACATAACATCGGCTTTGTCTTGTTTGATACCGACACCTGTATCGGCTATCATAAAAATCAAATTAATTTTATCTTTCAAAACCGAAGGCGAGGTGCTGATAGTTACCTTTACGCTACCCTTTTCGGTAAAAGTAATAGCGTTCAAAAGCAAATTAAAAAGTATCTGACGCAACCTAACCTCATCAACTTCCATTTTCGGCGGAATATAACCGTCTGAATTCAATTGATAATCAAGATGTTTTTCTTCAGCTTTGTGTCTGAAAATTTCAAAAACATCTTTCCCGACGGTAACGGGATTAACAAGTTTGGTGAAACGGTTTTTGATACCGAGTTCCATTTCTGTCAATTCCAAAAGGTCAGCAAGAGTTTCATTGACATACGAAGCCGAATTGAGCACAGACCTCAAATCAGAAGAATCTTCATCGGTACGCATACCGGCTACAAGAGCCTCACATTTTTGAACGATATGATCAAGCGGTTCTTTGATTTTAGAAGACATTCCGCTGATAAACTGACTTTTTGCAATGCTGGTTTCTTGAGCGTTCTTTCTGTCATTTTTCAGTTTGTTCTCAATACGTTTCTGACTTGTATTGTTTCTGACATAGACTAAAACTGTTGAATCATCGCAAAGTGTAAACCTTGCCTCCTTGGAAGTATCAGGATCATTTTCGTCAAGCATATAATCCACGTATTGAGGCTCACCCGTCTTTCTAACGGTATTAAAAGCCACAAGGAAAGGTAACAACAAATCCTGAGAAAGAACATCACGGAAATTTTTACCGAGATAAGCATCTTGTTTTGCCTTACTCAAACCGGGAACCCTGGCAAAAATATAATTACCGTCAGCATCTAAACGGTAAAAAGAATCCGGCAAAATCTCCAAAATATTTGACAAATTATCATGTTTTTCGGCTCTGCGTTCTGCAAGTTTGCTTTCCGTAATATCCTGAACAATCATAATACCGCCTCGTTCAACACCGGTTCCGGTATTATAATAATATGATTTCAATGTAATTGCAACAATAGCATCACGTTCGGGAGTTTTTATGTCAAGTTCCTGACGGATAACACTTTGATTGTCGCTATTTTCACTCGTATGAAAATCTTCAAAAACTTTGGTCGGGAAAATATTGCTGATATTTTGTCCGATAACATTCTTGTTGCTCAAACCAAAAATTTCCAAAAATCTGTCATTAACGGTCGTAATTATAAACTTATCACTAAACTGAATAATTCCTATCGGCGTTTTTCTGAACAAAAGACGATATTTCTCTTCTGAATTTTTAAGTTCCATTTCCGCCATTTTTCTCTCACGGATTTCGCTTTCCATTTTGTTGTTAGCGATTGAGAGTTGTTCGTTATGGCGTTTTTTCTCCGAATAACGGTAACGGAAAATAAAAACCAAAACTATAATCAAAATGATAATTATAGTTAATAAAAGTATATTGCGCGTATAACTTTTTTTCTCAAGCAAAAGACGGCTTTTTTCGGCAGTGATTTGCATCATTTCCAATTCCTTTTGCTGTCTTTGGTTTTCGATGCTGACCTGAAACTCAGAAAACTGTTCCTTACGTTTGAGAATATACACACTATCGCCTGTTAAGGCATAGCGTTCGCAGTATTGCAAAGCCTTACTCTGATTACCTAACTTAATATTAGCCTTATAAATAATCTCACAAGCACGGTGTTTTATCAAGATTTCTTCTGTTCCGTGCTGAAGCTCCTCGGCTTGAGCATCGGCAAGTATTTTTTCGCCATTAGCCAAAGCATCTTCCGATTTGCCGACCGTAAGCTGCATTTTAGCAAGTCTTAATTTCGTAAGCAAAGCCAAATGCGTAAGTTTAAGCTTTGTAAAGGCATCAACGGCATCAATATAATATTCCTCAGCCGAAGAATAATCTTTCAAAAATTCTTTTACCTCACCGTAAACCCAATACGTATGGGCAATATCTTTTTCTAAATCGGGATTGTCATTGTAATATTTTAGATTATAATCCAAAAGTACGATTGCAGAATCAGGCTCTTCAAAATAAAGATAAGCCCTTGCGATATTAACATTCAAACCACTTGCCTGATTATCAAGTTTCAGAGAATCATAAATATGTTTTGCCTTTTTCATATTTCCGATTGAGGTTTCCTCATCGCAGATAACATAAATTCTGCCTAAAACGGCAAGAGCATCGGCTTTGATATCCAAACGGTCGTTAGCTTCGGCAATTTTAATTGCTTTCATGCAATATTCCTCGGAAAGGTCTGAAACGTCTTGAACAAAATAAATTTTCGCAATATCAACAAAACAAAGGGCGACCTCTTCCTCCATATCGTATTTTGAATAGATTTCAAAGGCTTTGAATTGCATTTCCATCGACAGATAATAAATTCTGACGGTAAAATATGCACGTCCTAAATTTCTGTAAGACAAAGCAATATCAAGACTGTCAAGATATTTTTCGGCAACTTGACGGGCTTGAGCGGCATATTCCAATGCCATATATGGTTCGGTATTTATGTTTTTTCCGTATTTATCGTTCAAATCCGAGAAAACTTTGCTCAAAGAATCCCTCTGAACAAAATTTTCTTCCTGCGCAGAAAGTCCGCCGCCGTAAATCAAAACGGCAAGCCACAAAACGGATAATATTTTATAAAGTTTCAGCATTTTCTTTTTCTAAACAAAACTATGTCCTACATTCCTGCCTTGCGGTAAGGAATATAAAAACTAAAGGTTGAACCCTCGTTCAAAACGCTTTGGACGCTGAGTTTTCCGTCCATTCGTTTTACTAATTCGTTTGCAATAGCAAGTCCAAGACCGTTGCCACCGTATTGACGGGAAATTCCCTCGTCAGCTTGTCTGAACCTTTCAAAAATAATATTCAGTTTCGACTCCGAAATTCCAATTCCCGTATCTTTTACGTAAAATGTTACGGTTTCCTGACCAATTTTAGCACCGATTTCGATTTTGCCATTTTGCGTAAAAGTAACCGCATTTGCAATCAACTTTTTGAAAATTTGACTAATATACTGATTGTCGGCATAAATCAAAGCCTCGTATTCGTTGAAAGCCTCACTTCTTAAAAGCTCCAACTTTTTGCCCGATTCTGCGTGAGTATCAGTAAGATAAATAAAAGCCTCTTCCAATATCGAATTAACACTGCATATTTCATGCCTTAATTTTATCTGCCCCGATTCTATCTTTGAAAGCTCAACTATATCGTCAATTATATCAAGCAGTTTTTTGGTGTTTTTGAATATTGCCGTCAAATAATCGTTGAGTTTTTCAGGATGCAGACCAGATTGAATCATTTGAACAAAACCACTTATAATAATAGCCGGCGTCCTTGTTTCGTGAGCAATGTTTGCCAAGAAAATCGTTTTCAAATTATTGGAATCCTCGGCATGGTTCTTTTGTTTTAAAAGTTCCGCTTGATAACGTTTTAGTTCGGAAATGTCGTTTGAAATTATCTGAACGACCTTCTCCCCCATAAAATCGTTGATTAACTGCATCGTAGAGAGATACCATCTTTCTTTTCCGGCAACCACTACGCTGAGTTTGCGGGTCATAACCTCGCCCGTCTGCGCTACGGATTTTATTAAATCCATATCAATAAACTCCTCTGCGGGAATTTTCGTCGTGCCTAAAGCTCCGTTAGTGGTATCCTCTTCAAAAAGTTCTACTGCCGTAGAATTACACATTATAATATTACCGTCCAGATCCACAACGATTATCGGCTGTTTGATACCGTTGAAAAGAGTTTTGTATCGGTTTTCGCTTTCAGCCAATTCCCTGCGGGCTTTTATCATCTTGTCAATATCCTGCATAACGCCGATAATACCGGAAATTTTTCCCGAAGAATCGGTGATAAGAGTTTTGCTGACAATGTATTCCCTAACAATATTATCAGCACATTTTATCGGACCTTCATAAACCTGAATACCTTTTTCTTTAATAAGTTCGATGTCTTTGCCTTGACAAAAATCTGCATATTCTTTTGGAAAATATTTGTCAAGTTCTTGAGAGGTTTTTCCAATAATTGTTTCGGGAGATACACCGATAACTGTCTTGGCATAACAATCGTTACAAAGCAGATAATGTCCTTCCACGTCTTTGTAAAACAACGGAACGGGAATGGCATCAATCATTTTTTGCGTAAATTTCAGATTTTCACGGACTTTTTTGCTGGCCTGAGAATCTCCCGTATCGGGTTTGAAATCAGCAAAAAAAGTATCATGTCTTACGGCTGAAACTTTCACAGAAAGGATTTCGCCGTCTTCCTCGGCATTAAAACTAACGGTATCAAGGATTTTGACAGCTTGTGCAAAACCCTCCAACCAAACAGAAGATTTCATCAAGGAAAGTTCTGAATTAGTTTTACCGATAATATCCTCTATTTTTTTTGAATAAAATTTAGCGAACTCGGGATTAATCCTCGTAAAAACAAAATCCACAGGGTTTTGATTGTCCTCATCGTCATAAATAATAGAGCCAGCAAAAGCCGGAATTTGAATATTCTTAAAAAAAACATCCAAAAATTTTTCCGTATATTGCAACTGTTCGTAAAGGTCGCTTTCGAGACTGTCAAAAGCGGAGGGTTCCGCAAAAAAAGCATACCGTCTTAAAGTTTGCTTCAAGACGAGATTCTCTTTTTGAAGTTTTTCCAACGTTTTACCGTATTCAACTATGTCTTCTTCAAGATTTGTCATAAGTATTATTCAGTCAAGTTTTCCAACAGTTTCAACGAATATTCGTAATAATAACCAGCGGAACCGTTGTAGAGATAAGGCTGCAACAGTTCTGTATTGCGATTAAGATACTCAACGCAAAGGTCGTAAAAATTTTCGGAATTTCCGCTGTTTTTTTCATAAATATAACATTGAACAATATTAATATTTGTCATCGCTATTGCCAATACCGTTTCAATGTTGTAATTCTCCTGCGGTACTAATTCAAACAATTTCCGTGCCTTGAAATAACAGTCCTGAGCATTTTTAACGTCAGAATTTTTAAAATACATCAGTCCGAGATTGTTCAGCGTTGAGGCGGGATAATAGTATGAAATCAGTTTTTTTTCAGACAAAGAAGTTCTGATTTCAAGAGCTTGTTCGTAATATTTTTCAGCCTCCTGCCAAATTGAAAGGTCAGAGGCATAATTTCCGAGTTGATTTAAGGCATCTGTCAAATCCAAAAGATAATTGTCAGAGCCTAAAGCATTAGCAGAAGAAAACTCGCTTTCGGCTTTTTTCATTATGGTATAAGCCTCCAAAGTGTTTCCTAAAATGCCGTAAGTCATTGCTATATTGTAATCTATGAGAGCTGTTTGATAATAATATTCCAAGTTTTGAACTCCCACAAGATTCAAATAAACTTCTTTTAATTCCAACAAAACATCCAAAGCCTCAATATGTTTTTTTTCGTTGTTGTAAACGGAGGAAAGATTAAAAAGCGTAGTGCAAAAACTTTCCAAAAACAATTCGGGGTTTTGCGAAACTATTGCTTTTCTTTCCTGATGAGAGAGTTGATAATATTCCGTAGCCTCTTCTGTATTACCGTTTTGAAGAGCTGCGTAAGCCAGATTGTCATAATTATCAGCCAAAAGATTCTGATATTTCGGATTTTTGCTTTTTGCCTGATCTTTTCGTATCTCCAACGACTGTTCCAAATAAAAAACTGCCATGTCCGCATCTCCCAACTCGGCATAAAACATTCCGTAATTGTTGAGAATATCAGCCCAAAGGTCAATGTAAAGATTTGATTTTTTGATTAATTCTTCACGGATTTTATAAGATTTTGTATAATAGACTTCCGCGTTGTCGTAATCGTTGTTATTTTTATAAAGTATAGCCAAATTGTTGCAAAGCGAAGAATACTCTGCACTTTCGGGATCGGTAAAAGTCTTTTTAGCGGCAAAAATATTCAACGCCTCCTGAAGATATTTCATCGAGGAATCCGTCTTTGAAAACTTTCGGTAAAGATTTCCGATATTTGTTAAAATTTTGGCGTAAGTTACTAAAACAGAACGGTCTACGCATGAAAGTTTTTTCAATATCATTGCTGAAGTTTTGTAACAAGTAACCGCATCGTCAAAATTGTTGCCTCTATCGTAAAGATAACCGAGATTGTTTAAAACCAAAGCCCGCTGAAAATCATATTTTTTATGACAAATTTTAGCCAAAAGAGCATAATTTTCCAATGATTCATCGTATTTTCGTTTAGCCTCCCAATACAAGGAAGTTTCCTCAAAAATATTTCCGTAAGTGTTTAATACTCCGGCTTTTCCTTCCAATGCACCCGGAGAATTTGAAAAACTCTTATCGGAATAAATATTAAGTGCCTCTTCGCAAAGTTTTTGAGCACGCGGAAAATTTTTCATCTGAATTTCAAGCGAAGCCTGCAAAGCCTCAACATCAGCTAAATCAGAAGCATAGTTAGGATTTTTTTTAACGTTTTCCATCGCCAATGAAAGGCTTAAATTCAGTTTTTCTCTTGACATAGCATAATTTCCGTAATTTTTTTCAACCTCGCCCCATTTAAGATAAACCTTTGAAAGAAAGACGTTTTTGTCGGTTTCATCAGGAATTATTTGAGCATATTCAACAGCTTTTTTCAAATTTTGAACCGCCAAATCATATTCCAGTCTTGCCAAATGAATTTTTACTCTGTCCAAAAGTATTATCTGAGAAAAAAAATATCCGTCTTGAATTTTATCGAAAATATCCAAGGCTTTTTTATAAAAAGTCAAAGCGGAATCGAATTTTGCCTCTTGAGCGCAAATAAGACCTTTTATAAAAAAAATTTCCGCTTTTAATTTTTTGTCCTGTTTGGAATTTTTGATTTCCCCAGCTTTGAAAATTTCCTCCTCCGCTTTTGAATCATGCCCTAAATAATAATTTACAACGGCTGACAAAACGAAAGCTCTTTGCTTTTGATCATTGTCTAAAGCGATTTTCATGACTTTTTGAGAATACTCTTCCGCTTTTTGAGTATCACCGTTATAAATGCAAAATCTTACAAATTCGGTTAAAGTAGAAAATTTTTCATAATTTTCCAACTCCGCAAGTAAGGAATAATAATTTTCTGCACCCTCGACATCAAGCCTTAAAACGGAAATTCTTGCAAGGAGCAACAGACGTTCTTCATCGTTAAGACCGCTAACTAAAGCCGCCTCCATAACGGCATTTTCTACGTCAGCCTTTTCGATAAATCCCATTAAAGAAGAAAAATTTGAATATTTTTCAAAAAAATCGTCCCTAAAACCTCCCGCACACAACCGCGCCGCATAAACGGAAGATCTTTGAGAATTATGTTTTACAGACGAAGAATCAATACATTTTAGCAAAACGCTTTTGTCTTGAGCCTTGCAACACAAAAACGGTGATATAAAAAATATTAAAAATAATATCGCAAATTTTCCCGGCATTTTTCTTATATTTTTCATCTAAATTACAAAACCGAAAGTCGTTAAACTATTTTCACAAGAAACCGTAAGTTTGCTTGCATGAAGTTGCAAAAAAGTATTACAAAGTTTAAGTCCTATACTCGAACCCTTTTCCATATCCGTCCCGGAAGTTGATTCCACATCTTGAGCAGTGTTAATTTTATCAATTTTTTCCTTGTCAATCGGCACACCGCAATCCACAACGGTAATCAGAACTTTACCTTGAGAATCTTCTTCAGCCTTTATAACGACATCTTTGTCTTTATAACTGAATTTCACAGCATTAGAAACAAGATTTCTGATTACGGTTGCAATCTTGTATTCGTCGGCGCAAAGATTAATATCTTTTGGGACTTGATTTACAAGACGTATGTTTTTTCTGTAAGCCTGAGCCGAAAGCAAGTCGATTACACGGCATACGGACACATTCAAAGGAAAAGTCTGAAGATTAAGTTTTAGATCATCGGAAACAGAATTTGAATATTCCAAAAGATTAACCAAAAAATCATAGCCCTCGGCAGAGGCTTGTTTAATAATCTGAATATATTCCTCCGCCACCTTATAATCACCCTGCGCAAGAGATTTACCAAGAAGTTCACTAAATCCGATTAACGCATTAAAAGGATTTCTCAAATCATGTCCTATAATTCTTATAAGGCGGTTTTTAGCAGCGTTTTCCCTTTGAAGTTTTTCCTGAATTTCTTTCAATTCCGTAATGTCTGAAACCGTTCCTAAAATTCTTGCAGAAAAACCTTGGTCATTTTTTAGGACAACACCTTTTATTTCAATCCATATTTTTTTCCCGTCAATCGGTCTTACAACTTGAGTTTGTACGGAAAAAGGATTTCCGCCACACAAAACCTCATCCGTAAAAAAATCAGTAATACGTTTTCTATCCTCTAAAACGACCATCGCATAAAACTCCTCCAAAGTACAGCGTTCTTTGTCTTTAAGACCCAAAATTTCACCCGTATTACGGCTGAGAATATACTTATTTGTCTGAATATTAAAATTATAATAATTGCCGTATTTAAAAAACAAATCATAATTAACCCTCGACAAGAAATCCTCCTTGGAAATACTGTTCAAACAATATTCAAAAATTCGGCTTCCGCTTGTGCATATCTGCCAGACCATATATTCGTAAGAGCGACGGCAAATTATAGGATAAGAAGAAAGGACAAACGAAGAATCATTGTTCACGGTATAAAATTTTCCGCAAATAACATAGCCTATACACTTTTCTTTCAAGCATATAGGAATACAGATACAACAAGTTCCGTCATCTGATTTTATAATATCGGCATAGGGTTTAGGATTTTCGATACGGTCAAGGGCAAGGCTTGTAACAAAACCGTTAAAATTCTTGTCGTTGTGTTCCAAAAAGAAACTCGAACGCTGTCCTAAAGGTTCTTTTACTACTGCAACAATCTCAATATCAAGCAAATTAGCAATTGCAGAGATTTCTTCTTTTCCACCGAAAAGTCTTACAAAAAGTCCGCTTAAGCTCTCAATATCAAAGTTTGCTCCGTAGCCGTCCAAACCGATAAAGTTTTTTACTATCTGCCTAAAATCTCCTACCTCTAAATAGCTCATAATTTTTCTAAGTAAAAACCGCACTAAATTAAATATTTTTTTGAAAAAAAAGTATTGGAGTTAATAAAAAAAAATAATAAATTTGCATTTGTAAAAATTTTTAATTCAACATAAAATTTAATTATTCATGCAAAAGATTGATAATTACAATTTTAAGGGCAAAAAAGTTATTGTCAGAGTAGACTTTAACGTGCCTTTGAACAAAGAAACCGGCGAGGTTTCTGACGATACGAGAATCCGCGGCGCGTTGCCGACCATCAAAAAAATCATCGAAGACGGTGGAGCAGCTATCTTAATGTCGCACATGGGCAAACCCAAAAACACAGACCCGCACGCAGGCGATGCTAAATTCTCCCTCAAACAAATTATTCCCGCTATTGAGAAATATACGAAAGAATTTGGTGTTCCCGCACTTCAATTTGCTGAAGACTGCGCTAATGCAGATGCTAAAGCAGTTGCTTTGAAACCCGGTCAAATCCTCCTTCTTGAAAACTTACGTTACTATGCTGAAGAAGAAGGCAAACCCAGAGGCATTGAAAAAGATGATCCCAAATTTGAGGCTGCTAAAAAAGAAATGAAAGCTAAACAGGCTGAATTTGCAAAGAAACTCGCTTCTTACGCAGAAGTTTATGTAAACGATGCATTCGGTACTGCACACAGAAAACACGCTTCAACAGCAGTTATCGCTGATTCATTTGCTGAAGACAAAAAAATGTTCGGTTTCCTTATCAACAAGGAACTCAACGCAATGGATCAAGTTCTTAACGATGCACGCAAACCTTTCACTGCAATCATGGGCGGTGCAAAAGTTTCTGACAAAATCAACGTTATCACCAACCTTTTGGACAGAGTTCAGAACCTTATCATCGGTGGCGGTATGACCTACACCTTTATTAAGGCTCTCGGCGGCAAAATCGGTAATTCTCTCTGCGAAGACGACAAACTCGACCTCGCAAAAGAAATTCTCGACAAAGCTAAAGCTAAAGGCGTAAACGTATATTTACCTGTTGATGCTGTTAATGCTGACAAATTCGACAAAGACGCTAACACCCAAGTTTCAGACGTTAACAACACTCCTGATGGTTGGATGGGCTTGGATATTGCTGAAAAATCAATTGCTAAATTTGAAGAAGTTATCGTTAACTCTAAGACCGTTATTTGGAATGGTCCTATGGGCGTTTTCGAAATGGAAAAATTTGCAAAAGGTACTTCTGCAATCGCTCAGGCTGTTGCTAAAGCTACTGCAAACGGTGCATTCACCCTTATCGGCGGCGGCGACTCAGTTGCAGCTATCAACAAAAACGGTCTTGCTGACAAAGTAAGTTACGTTTCTACCGGTGGCGGTGCAATGTTGGAATACATGGAAGGCAAACAACTTCCGGGTATCGTAGCTATCAGAGGCTAATTTTAAAACACACATATAAAAAAAATCGTCGGCTAAACCGGCGATTTTTTTTATATGTGTGTTTCTTCTTATTGTGCTTTTTCCACCCAAGCCTTAACCTCGTCTGCTGACGGGTTCGTGAGATTGAGTTTGCCTTTTTTGTTGAGCGAACAAAGGTCGTTGAAAAGTTTTCCGGGTTTTGCATCTTTCAAGTTTTCAACTTTCAAGAAACCGAG
>JAFYDK010000039.1 GCA_017544805.1 Bacteroidales bacterium
CCGTCCTGATACGATAGAAAAATTTCAACTTGGATATTCTCCGACAAATAGGCAAGCACTTGTTAACGAAGCAATTAAAAAAGGTTATCAAACAAAATTTTTAGTCAAGACTGGTCTAATTATCGAAAAAGAAGACGGTTACAAATTTGACAGATTTACTGGCAGGGTAATGTTTCCGATTCACGGAATTTCCGGCAAAGTTGTGGCTTTCGGCGGTAGAATAATGACCAACGACAAAAAGCAAGCAAAATACGTAAATTCCCCAGAATCAGAAGTTTATCACAAAAGTCAAGTTCTCTACGGAATTTATCAAGCAAAATCTGAAATCGTAAGAAGAGACAAATGCTATCTTTGCGAAGGTTATTGCGATGTTATTTCAATGCATCAATCGGGCGTAACAAATACTGTTGCCTCGTCAGGAACGTCCCTTACGCCGGGGCAAATATCTGTAATTAAGCGTTTTACAAGTAATCTTACGGTTATTTACGACGGCGACCCGGCGGGAATAAAAGCCTCGCTCAGAGGTATAGACCTGATTCTCGAACAAGACATAAATGTAAAAGTTGTTTTACTTCCCGAACCCGAAGACCCTGACTCTTTTGCCCGTAGTCATACCCCGACAGAGTTGCAAGAATATATTGACAGTCATGAAGAAGATTTTATAAGGTTCAAGACGAGGATTTTGCTGAAAGATGCCGAAGACCCGTTGAAAAAATCTGAGGTTATTAATAGTATAATTACCTCAATATCAAAGATTTCCAACGCTGTAACACGTTCTGTTTACATTAAGGAGTGTAGCAGACTTCTTGATGTTAAGGAAGATGCTCTTTATGCCGAAACGGGAAGGACGCTCAAAAAAAGTCATGAGGACGAGATGAAACAACGTTATCGTCAAGGACTTAATTCTGCCTCTCAGACTGATAGAGAAACACTTGAAAATCAGAATGTTACCGATGGAGTAGGGGAGAAGGGACAAGCCTTAGGCGCAATTATCACAAATCCGACAGAAATCGAAGAGCGTGAAATCATAAAATATTTGGTTAATTACGGAAGTTCTGAATATGAACGCATTACAGATCCTGTTTCCGGCGTTGAAAGTATCGTAAGCGTTGCGACTTATATTGTAAGCGAGATGTTGAACGATGAAATGGATTTTGTTAATCCTGTTTATAAGAAAATTTTTGACGATTATAAAACGCATTTGTTTGAAAATCAGCCTATTGATACGTCATATTTTTTAAATAACGAGGACGAGCAAATACGTTTGACAGCCTCGGAAATGGTGATAATGAAGGACGGAATCAGTAAGATTTGGGCGCGTCGCGGTGCAACTTGCAACACTCCTGACGAAACCTTTAAAATCGACATTCCGAAATCAATTTTGACCTACAAGCTCAAAATTATTCAAAATGCTGCAAAGGACGCTTTAAACAAGTTGAAAGACAAGTCGTTACCTATTGAAGAACAAATGCAAATAATCGGAACTTGCAAGCAATTGAAAGCATTGGAGCAAGAGCTTTCAAAGAGTTTGAAACGTATAGTTATCAATTAGTGATAAAAAAAATCGGTAACCGTAAGATTACCGATTCTGTGGACCCACTAGGGCTTGAACCTAGGACCCCCTGATTATGAGTCAGATGCTCTAACCAACTGAGCTATGGGTCCGACGAAAAGTAGTTTTCGTTTTGTGAGTGCAAAAGTAAAACAAGTTTTTAAAAAAAAAAAATTTTTTATGAAAAATTTTCAAAAAATAGAGAATGTAATTTTTGATTTAGGCGGTGTGCTGTTTGGTTTGGACATGATGGCAACCGTTAAAGCCTTTGAAAATAAGGGAGTTAAAAACGCGATGGAGAAATTTTCTGAAATTAATTCTTCAGAGTTTTTTTATTTGTTTGAGATCGGAAAAATTCCGCCTGAGGAGTTCAGAAAAAAAATGAACGGAGTTTTTAACGTTAATTTATCCGACAGGGATTTCGATTATTGTTGGAATGCGATGATAACTCATTATCCTAAAGAGAATTACGAGTTTTTGGAGAACATGAGCAAACGCTATAAAATTTTTATTCTGAGCAATACGAATAAAATACATGTCGATTATTTTGAACCGATTGCATCTTGGCGCGACGGACTTTTTTCAAAAAGGTATTATTCCAATGAAATAGGATTTAGAAAACCTGATTTGGAGTGTTTTGAGTTTGTTGTTAATGATGCAAAAATCAACAAAGAAAAAACTATTTTCATTGATGACAGACCTGATAATGTTTTCGGAGCTCAAAAAGCTGGTCTTCAAGCTATCCGTTTAGAACACCAACAAGATTTGTATAAAATTTTTGATTGATTTTCAAGATGAAAAAAATATTATCGGTTTTAATAGTTTTTACGCTGAGTTTCAGTGCTTTGGCTCAGTCTAACGAGGAGATTTGCAGAGAGGCTGTAAGTCTTTTTGAGTCAGGAGATTTTGTTAAAAGTAACCAAAAATTTTTCTTACTCTACGAACAAAAATATATGCTTGATTTGGTTTCTTACTATATCAGCGCTAATTATTACGCTCAAAAAGAGTATGCAAAAGCCATAAAATTTGCTTCAAAATCTATTAAACTCAGCGATAGTTATGCTGTAAAAGCCGCTTTTGTCAAAGGTAAAAGTCTTAACCAAATACAAAAACTTTTCGAGGAAGAGGATTTTTATCGTCAAATGATAAAAAAATTTCCTGACGAGTTTTCTTTGCATAATTTCCTTGTAACGAATCTTTTACAGCGCAAACTTTATGATAAAGCCGAAGACGAGCTTAAAAAATCTATCAGTCTTGATAAATTCGGATGGTTCGCTCATCTTAAATTAGGTGATTTAAACGCTGATAATCAATTGTTTATACATGCCGTTATGTGTTATTATTATTTCATTTTCACCGATAACAAAACATCGCGGACTCAAGAAATCGTTAAAAAAATTGCCGAAATAATGAATTTTAACGAGTTCGACCGTATAATCTCAATGAAAACCGCTCGCGAAGAAACTTTAACAAAAGAACAGCGCGATTTAATTTGGGCAATGATGTTTTTCTCCGATATGAAAAAAATAAAATTCTCCGACGACGGACTGCCTCAAATGGATACATTCATCGAAAACTCCGAAAAACTTTTAATCGATATTGTTGACGGAGTAGGGGAGACCCCTAACGGATTTTATGAGGATTTTTACCTCTCTTTCTTTCGTAATATCATAAAAAACAACTTTTTAGACACTTTCCTCTACTACGCTCTTGTTAATGTCTACCCTCAAATAAATTCCGTTATCACTTCCGTCTCTAAAGATAAAATGTCTAAATTCGCCGACTTTTTATCGATTGAATGGAAATAATAAATACACTGCCTTACGGCAGTGGTTGCGCCTCATGCCGGCGGGGCAGTTCCCTTTTGAAAAAGGGAACCGGAAAACTTTTAAGAGATATAAAAAGGGAAAGCCCCTAAAGGCTTTCCCTTTTTATATCTCACAGAAGTTCTTTGGTTCTTTCTTTCAAGAAAGAACAGCCCCCGCGGCTTGAGCGGCATTCACCGTCGTAAGACGGTGCTTCATTTATATTCTATATCCACCGATTAAAATATCGTCCATTTGGACGAAATTACCTCTCCATGTGGTGATAAAATCGAGGAGTTTTTGTTTTTGTATTTTAGGGTTATCAGATTCTTTGTTGATATCGGTTAAAAGGTTTTTAAGGCGACCGTATGTTACTTTTTTACCTGTTTCGCCGTTGAATTGATCTGCGAAACCGTCGGAGAACATATAGATATAATCTCCGTGTTCGGCTTGAAATTCTTCGGTTTCAAATGGTTTTAGTCGAGGGTATTGTCCGATTGGGTTTTTGATGGCTTTAAATTCCCTTAGTTCGCCTTTTCTAACGAGGTACATTGGGTTGTTAGCACCGGAGAATTTTATTTTTTTTGTTTTGAGGTTTAGGATACATAGAGCCATATCCATACCGTCTTTTGGTTCAAGGGGTGATGCGCTCTCCTGTTTTAACGTGCTGATTACTAACCCTCTCATATCTTCGAGGATTTGAGATGGTTGAGTGTCATCGTTTATGTTGGTGCAAACTTCGTTGAGGAATGTTACGCCCATCATGCTCATGAAAGCTCCCGGGACGCCGTGTCCTGTGCAGTCAGCGACGGTGAAGATGAGTAAATCGCCTTGTTGTTTCATCCAATAGAAATCGCCAGAGACGGTTTCTTTAGGCAGCCAAAACAAGAAATATCCGCTTAAATTGTCCCTTAATACGTCTTCTTTTGGCAGGATGGCATCTTGAATTCTTTTTGCGTATTTTATTGAATCCGTTATGTTGCGGTGTTTGTTTTCAATATCGTTTTTTAGCAGTTGAATATGGTTTTTCTCTTTTTGAATGAGAACGGACATTTCCCATAACTTCTTGTTTTTCAAGATGATTTCTTCTTTGTCGTGTTCGAGTTTTTTTTGTTCCAAGACAAAATTTTCGGGTAATGCTTTGGTTTGATTCTCTTTTTGCGACGAATTTTTTTGGGTGTTTTCTGTCGATTTTTTTTCTTCTAAAAGATAGTTTAGACGGTCGATGTCCGATTCAAAATTTTTTATTTCTGTTTTATAACGCTCTTCGGTTTTTCTTGTGGCGCGTGTTATGCGGCGGTTTATCGTAAGATGCTGAATCAATGCGATTACCGCTAAAATAGCTGTCAATGATATAAATACAATTGTTAACATAACTATCAATTTTGTAAACAATAATTATTGAACGAAAGACTCTCCCAAAAATCTTTGCAAATCATCACCGTTAAGAAACATAATGCCTTGCGAACGTATTTTTTGAAGGTATTTATCAACGTCAATGTAGAAGTAACGTATTGAATTATCGGCAGTTAAGACATATAACACGCCGTCGGAAAATCCCGTACAAACTACGCTTTGATGATTTAATGAGTGTTCTTCGATTGCAGTTTGTTTTGCTGATGGGTTTTTGCTGTCTATCAGCGATATACGTTTGTCATCACCGAAAACTGCTAACAAATCAGAATGTATATCATAGACAACATTTTGTAAACCCGAATGTCCTCCTCTGATTTTTTCTTCTTGCGTATCTGTCTTAGTATCAACGAATTGAATTTCTCCATTGTTGAAACAAACAGCTAACAAACGCTTGTTGGAAATTGTAACCATTGAATTGGCTTTGGCTCCCTGCTGCGAAAAAACGGTCTTCTGAGTACCTGTCTTGATATTCCACTTAATTAAATCGCCTTTTTCTGTTAGGATATAAACCTCTGCATTATTCAGTGCGCAGTTTACATCTGACAACTTTGTCTTAAGATTTATGCTTTTAATGATGTGAGAATCAGGCGAAGTGTAATTATAAACCACAACTTTTCCCGTTTCAAATGCCAAAACCATTTGTTTTCTGTCGGTGGAAATTGAAGCGGCTTTTACGAAGTCGTTTTGTGAAGATAACTTTACTTTTTCGCCGTTTTTTGCATTAACATAATACGTATTTTTGTCGTTTGTGGAGTAAACGATGTTTTCTCCGTCGATGAAATAAGCGGATTTTACAACCGTTTTTGAAACGTCGGATTTTGAAATTTTTGTTTCTTTTGTTCTATCTCCTTCTAACTTATACCCAAATACTTGACCTTTGTCAGTTAAACAAATGATTTGATTCTCTTCATCAACGGCAAATCCCATAATTTTTTGAGAAGTCGTCTTCATCGGCAAAATCATATTATTTTCTTCCAAAGCGAAAAGTACGGCATCGTAAAATTCAGCTTTGTTGTCATCGTTTTCGCTAAGACGGTTGAATTGTTCGGCTGTTAAGACGAGCCTTAAATTCAATTTTTTGTCTTTGTATTGATTTTTGGCCTTCATAACGAGCATATTTGCCATCGCCATTTTGTTGATTTTATCGTTTTTGGCGATTTCTTCATCCGTAATTCGGATTTGCTCTTTGAGTTTTTCTCTGTCGGCCTCTGCAATGTGCATTTGCTCTAATGCGAAACGGTAGTTAGAATCTGCAATCATACCGTTTTTAACGGCTTCACGGCGGTTTTTTTCTGCTAAATAACTTGCATATTCGGCTTTTTTGCGGGCTTCTAACGCCTCACGATAACGCATTTGAGCTGTATCTCTTTGTTGCGAGGCTATTTCATTTGCCAAAACCGCTTCTTTTTGACGTTTTTCCGCAATTTCCTGCTGATTTTGTGCATATTTTTTCTGCTTTTCGGCCTCTGTTCTTTGAGATTCGGCGTTTTCCTTTTCTTGCATTGCCCAATACGAGAAACCTGTCAAAATCGCCGTAAAAATCAGCATTGCTAAAATTATAAGTCTTAAGCGGCGTTTTTGTGCTTTGTTTTTTGTTTCGATTGCCGTGAAAGAGGTTTCAAGGTAATCAACATAGTTTTCGTATTTGTAATGCGCGTTTTTAAGTTTTTGCCTTACGGGAAGTTTTGAATTATCGTATTTAACAAATAGATACGGATTTGGATTACTTCTGTTGAACCATTGGTTGAAATACGCGTAAGTTCCTGAGTTTAACAGATATGACGGATTTTTATCGTTAATAATCCACAATTGCATTTGTGAATTAAAATCGTAAAAATCTTTCATATCGGCAGCCTCCTGAACATCCCATTCCGAAAGCATTTTCCAGTTACGGATTAATGCCTCGTGTGTAACGTCCAAAACCGTATCGCCGGAAAGATATTGAGTTTCAGTACGTTCCGGGTCAAGAAAAGGTTTTATCAAGGAGTTATCAGGCGTTCTGAAAACGTTGATAACACCGCAAACCGTTGCGTTTGTGATATGATCTTTGTTGATAATGCCCGTAATTTCCGCTAACGTGCAGCGGTTTCTTACCGGGCGGTTGTTATCGACCTTAGTCAGTGATTTAAAAACGGTTTCAATGATTTCTTTTGACTCTTCGGGTGTGATGTTTTTTTCTGCCCAATCGGAGTTTTCAAGAAAATAATCGTAAGCTGATTCGTACAAAATTCCCGCATGAGCGTTTAAAACGTTGTTCAAATCGGTTTTTTCGTAATATTTTTTCTGATATTCGGGAAGGTTTTGAAACCAGCGGTCAAATTCGCCTTTGTCTTCCTGACTTAAAACTTCACTTGAAATGCCGGCTATTTTCGCCAAGTGTATCAAATCTATAACATCATTGCCATTATCTGCAATTTTCCATAAAAGGTTTAATGCGTGTTGCAAAACGGGCAATTGGTCGAATCCCGAATTTAAGTTATTGATAATAACCTCCGTAAGTCTTGAAGATACTTTTCCGCCTGCTAAAACGGCAGGCTCTTCGATAACTTGTCTGATTTCCGTGCGTTGAAGTTGGGGTACGAAAAACTGTGAATAAGCAATATATTCCGGAAGATTTTTGAAAACGGTGCATTGCGAAATAAAATCGCTTCGCATCGTAAAAATCACATAGACAGGTAGTTTTTCAGCGATTGAAATTCTGATTGTTTCCAAAAGTAAATTTATTGCCGTATACGATTCGTCCGAAGGTCTTCCTTGATTGAAATTTTCAATATTGGTGAAAACCTCTTCAAATTGGTCGGCAATAATCAAAAGATTTTTTCCTTTGTTGGATACATCTTCACCTTCTTTTACATAGCAATCCGAATTTTTGTATAAATCAACAAGCGATGAGAAACCTCGTTTTAATTGTCTGAAACAATAATCTTTATCAACATTGATTTGTTTTGCAAAGGCTTGAGAAAGACTATCAAGCGGATTTTTTTTCGGTTTAAAATCGGCTATAATCCACGAATTATATTCCGCTTTGAAAAAACCTGCTCTGATATACGGTACGACTCCGGCATAAACCATTGATGATTTGCCATCGCCAGATGCACCTGTTATAAACGCCATCTTGTTTTCTTCCAACAACTTAACAATCTGACGTATATGCAAATCTCGCCCCTTGAAGAAAATACTTTCCTCTTCAGTAAAGGGTCTTAATCCCGGATATGGACAAACGCGAGCCGTCATAATTTTTTTATTTTTCCTTGAATTTTGTAGTTTGTAATTTACATTATCAAAAAAAATGCCAATTTTTAATAACAAAAAAACGGCGTAAGAAATACTTTGTTATATTTCTTACGCCGTTTTATTTTTTTTGAAAAATGTTAAAAATAAGGATTTTAACTCATTGACATCATTCTGTTGATACAAACGACAGCTTTGTCGGCCAGATGTTTTGGAATATCAACTTCAGGAAATTCGTATTTGAGAGTTAAATAAATCTTTTTCAACGAGTTACGTTTCATATTGACGCAGACGTTGAGTGGGTGTCCATTTTCGTTGGGCACGGGAATAAAAGTTTTCTGCGGGCTGCGTTTTTTCATTTCGTAGAAGATACCGGGTTCGGTAGCAACAATAAATTCGTTGTCGGGTTCTTCGTAGCTTTTTTTCAAGAGGAAAGACGTTGCACCTATAAAATCTGCTTGCGATAAAATGTTTTCGTTACATTCGGGGTGAGCGAGAACTTTTGCCGAAGGGTGTTCCTCTTTGAGTTTTTTTAGCGCCTGAGCATCAAAATGGTCGTGAACATGACATCCTCCGTCCCAAATTACCATATTTTTTCTGCCGGTGATTTTTTTGACATAATTTCCGAGGTTTTTGTCAGGACCGAAAATTATTTTTTCGTCTTCGGGCAGTTGCGATACGATTTTAACTGCGTTTGACGAGGTTACGACTATATCTGTTAGTGCTTTAACTTCAGCCGTAGTGTTAACATAGGAGATAACAGTGTGTTCGGGATATTTTTTTATAAATTCCGACAGTGTTTTTTCGTTGATAGAATCTGCAAGCGAACAAGAGGTTGCTAAATCTGGAATCAAAACTTTTTTGCTCGGCGAAAGAACTTTAGCAGTCTCTGCCATGAAATGAACACCGGCAAAAACTATGATGTCGGCGTCAGTTTTAGCGGCTTGTTGAGATAGTCCGAGACTATCGCCGGTGTAATCCGCAATTTCCTGAACTTCGTCGGTCGTATAATAATGTGCCAGAATTACTGCGTTTTTTTCTTTTTTAAGTTTTAGAATTTCTTGACGCAAATCAATACCCTCTGGTACAGGCATATCTATATGACCGTTTTTTAAGGTAATTTTTTCCATAGTTGTAATAAAATTATAGTGCAAAATAAATGATTTTCTAAGATATTTGCAAAAATTATTTTTTTATTTTGAGATTTTGAATTAAATTTGCTCAGAAAAAAAATGTGCATTTTGCAATACCAAAGCCTAAAGTTTGGATTGATATTTGCATAAAGCCTTTGGATATAATAACAAATTAATCAAATCATGATACAGGACGGCAAAATAGAGATTAAAGAAGCTGACGATACTCCCGCAGTATTGTTTGATGCAGCGGGTAACGTTTTGAAATTTTCAGGACCGTCGTTTCCGGAAAATGCGCCGGATTTTTATAATCCGATAATTGCGGAAGTCTGCAAAATAGACCCTAAAAGTGAAGGTACGCTTGTAATCGAATTGGATTTTTCGATTTTGAGTTCTGCCTCTAATAAACTTATCTATGAAATGCTCGTTAAATTAGAAAAAATCATGTACCTTGGCAAAAAAATGTTGGTGAAATGGTATTATGAAGGTTTTGATGAGGATATGCAAGACGAGGGTATAGGGTATAAGGCAAATTTAAAAATAGATTTTGAACTTTGCGAAAAATAGTTTACTTTTGTGGCGAAATTCGTAGGGAAGAAATTTTGGCTCCGTAGTTTAGTTGAATAGAACGTAGGATTCCGGTTCCTAAGGTCGCGGGTTTGAGTCCCACCGGGGTCACATCTCTTTTTTTTAAAAGAACAAAAATACTAAAAGGTTGTACAAAAAGTACGACCTTTTTTATTTGATGCTAATATTTTAATAAAAAAAATCCGCCGTTTGAAAAAAAACATTCAAGCGGCGGATTTCTTTTTTAGAAAAAAGAGGAAAATATTATTCTTTCTTTGCTTTCTTTTTGAAATTGATGTTAAACGACATTAGCATTGAGGGCAAGAACAAAAGATTTGTGAACATTGCCACAAAAAGCGTAATATCAATCAACAAGCCTAATGCTATCGTTCCGCCGAATTGTGAGAAACAGAAAATCATAAATCCTGTTAAGAGTATTATCGCTGAATAAATAATACTTACGCCCGTTTCTTTTAGCGAATAGATAACGGATTTGTGTGTATCATAGTTTGTCGTATTGAGTTCGTGTCTGAATTTCGTGAAAAGGTGAATAGCATTATCAACCGAAATACCGAATGCGATATTAAACACCAAAATTGTTGAAGATTTTAGTCTGATACCGCAGAAACCCATTATTGCCGCTGTTACGATAAGCGGAATAAAGTTCGGTATTATTGAGATAAAAACCATTCTCCATGACGAAAACAATCCGACCATACAAAGCGAAATCAAAATTATCGCTAAAACTAATGATTGAACCAAATTGTCAATGAGTTTGAGAGAGCCGAATGCAAAAATCACCGATGTACCGGTTATATCGCAGGTGTTTTTCTCCGGCGGGAAATAATGGTTTAGGATTTTTTGAATGCTGTCTGTTATGGCAACCATTCTGACTGTTCCTACGTCGGCAATTCGCATCTGAATCCTTGCACGTGAATAGGTTGAATCAATCATGGATTTTACCAAGTTTCCTGCCATAGGATTGCTTTGTGCGGCCTGCTGATTACCTTTTAAATATGGCATTATAAACGGTAATTCTGATTGCATGGGTAATGAATAAAAATCGGGATTGCCGTTGTAATATGCTCTGCGGATAATTTTCAAAGCATCGGCTATTGAAGTGCCGTGTGAAAGACAATTAAAATATGTCAAAGAGTCCTCTATCGCTTCTATCTTTTTGATAGTGTTGATGTTAAGGAGTCCTTTGTTTTTCTTTGTGTCGATCGAAATTTCTAACGGAAGAATACCGTTCATCTCTTTTTCAAAGTATTTCAAATCCACGTATGTCGGATTATGTTCAGGCAAATCATCAACTTGAAAACTTTCGTTTTTCAAAAGTGTCATGCCGAAAATTGAAACGGCAACAATAACTATCGTTGCAAAATAAATGAGTTTTCTTTTGTTTTCAACGAGATAAACGAATTTTTCAACGATTTTGTTAACGAATTTCGTATCCAAATGTCTTAATTCTTTTTCGTTAGGGGGCGCAACGTAACTGAAAATCGAGGGAACCATCAAAACAGATAAGAAAAACATCATTATAATGCCTAATGTTGCAATCAAACCGAATTCCATAAGCATTTCGTTGCCCGTGATAAGGAATGTTGCAAAGCCGGCAGCCGTTGTGAGGTTTGTTAAAAACGTAGCTTTTCCGACCTGCGTTACGGTTTCAAAAAGAGCTTTTTCTCTGTCGCGGATTTCTCTGTAAACATAGTGGTATTTGTTTAACAGATAAATCGTGTTAGGAACGCCGATAACAATGAGTAGTGGGGCTAACATTCCGCTCATCATCGTCATCTCAAAATTGAAGATAGCCATAATCGCCATCGTCCAAATCACGCCGATAAAGACAATCAAAACCGCCCAAGCCGTAGTTTTGATGCTTTTGAAAAACATCATAAATATCAGTGCGACAACGATTAACGAGATTATTGCAAAAACCACCAACTCATCCCTTACCATTATCATTAGTCTTGACCTTGTATACGGCAAACCCGAAATATGATAAGGCGAATTGTTTTCTTGAGAAAATTCCTGAACAAAACCTTCTATGCCGGCAACCATGACATCACGTTTCTTGCAATAAATGACCTCCGGGTCGCAGGTTATCGCCAAAACGTAACAATTATTGTCAGTATAAAGCATTTTGTCATAAAACTTAAATGCTTTTACGAGATTGAAGCAAGAGTCTAATTGAGCCTGTGTTTGTGGTTCTGGATCAAATATTTTGTTAGCGATAAACTTTTTCTCTGTCGTGTCTTTTCCAAGGTTAATGGCATTAGCGTAAGAGAGAATACTCGTAACGCCTTCCACCGTTTTGATTTTCTCTTGAAGTTTCAAAAGATTTTTGTATTTATCAATCGTAAGAAAATCCTTGTCTTCAAAAGCGCAGACGATAAGGCTTGCATCTTCGCCGAAAGTTTTTCTGAAATCCAAAAACCTTTGATATGCCGTATCGCTTTCGTTCATCATAAGAGCCGTAGCGTACTTCATTCTGAGGTTTTTCATGTTGTAACCCATAAAAACCGTAATGATACCGATTATTATCAGTATCATTTTTCTGTTTTTGAGGATTGCTTGAGCTATTTTATTCCACATAATTTTTAATCTATTTTTACGGAAACACTTCCTATATTTTTACCATCAGCAAAAACGTCAGCCTGATAAACGCCGCCGGAGAGTACCTCTCTTGAAATTACGTAAACTACTGCGTTTTGAGCTTTGCCGTCATAATTAATATTTTTCTTAGCCGAATAAGCAATTTCTTTACCTTGATAATTGAAAAATCCCGAACTCTCGTTCATCAAAATACTTCCGTCTGGTTTTACGAGTCTTACCAAAAGGTCTTTTGAACCTTTTTTAGTCATTTCGTTTTCGTTCAAAGTGAACGTGATACGGAATTTTTGAGTTTTGAGGATTCTTGTGGTTTCGTTGTCGCGGTCGTTAAGAGCTGTTAATCTCATGCCTTGAGCCTTGAGGGCTTCAGCTTCTTTGACTCTACCTTGCAAAGAATCTTTTACATTTGTTAATTGACGGTTTTCGTTGCGGGCATTGCTGAGTTGTCCCGTCAAACGGCTGTTTTCTTCCGTTAAAATTTGGTTTTTGGTATTAAGACTATCAATTTGAACAACAAAACTGCGCATAATGGAACGCATGGTTTCGATTTCAGCCTTATACTTTTTAATAGAATCGAGATTTGAGGCTTTTGTGCGTTTGAGATTTGCCATCAATTCTACGACTTTGGCTTTTTGTTCCTCTAATTGTGCGTTGATTGTATCGTTTGTAGTTCTTAATTGATTATAACTATCCACAATCATTGCCATTTCTCTGTTGAGAGAATCTTTTTGGGAGTTTCCCGTTTCGATTTGAGCAATGAGGTTGTCAGCCTCTTCTTTTTGTGCGTTCATGCTAAAAAGCAGATATATAATCAATATTGTTTCTGCTATGACCGCTGCCGCCAAAATTTTTGTTAAAGACGACGAATTCTTTTTTTCCGAATTGTTTTCTTGCATAATGATTTTTATAAAAAAAATTATACGTAATCTTCACCGTATTGTGCTTTTACGCTGTTAACTATATTTCTGATATTCTGTTCGTTAGCTTTTGGTACTATTAATAAAAGTTTATCGCTTTGAGCGATGATATAATCTTTTAAACCATCTACAACAACGAGTTTGGAATCCGAGTTGATAATACAACCTGTTGTGTTAGAGCATATTACTTGAGTTCCGGCGATAGCGTTGCCTGAGGAATCCTTGACGGAGTTTTCGTAAAGTGAACCCCATGTTCCAAGGTCTGACCATTGAAACAGAGCCGGAATTACATAAATGCTTTCATGGTTTTCCATAATGCCGTAATCTATTGATATATTGGCACATTCTGGATAAATAGTATTGATAAACTCCCTTTCGTTTTCGGTATTGTAAATATCCCAACCTTTTGAGAAAAGGTCATCAACGGCGGGCAGATATGCTCTGAAAGCGTTTACAATGGCGTTTACGTTCCATAAGAAAATACCCGAATTCCAGAAAAATTCGCGGCTTTCCAAAAACATTTTAGCCATTTCCAAGTCAGGTTTTTCCGTGAAAAGTTTTACTTTGGTAACTTCATTTACATCAAGCGGATTTTCTCCGATTCTTGAGTTTATTTGGATATAACCGTATCCTGTTTCGGGGCGGTTAGGTATGATTCCGATTGTAAGAAGCACGCCCGAATTGAATTTGGTAAACTGCAAACCTCTGAAAATCGTTTCTTCAAAGCCCCTTTCATCACCGATATAATGATCTGCGGGTGATACAACGATGTTAGCGTTAGGATTTTTTGACATGATTTTGTAAGAGGCGTATGCAATGCACGGAGCCGTGTTTCTGCGCAAAGGTTCCAATAGGATATTGTTTTTGTCAAGTTCGGGCAACTGTTGGCAGACCAAATCTTCATAAATTTCCCCGGTAACGACAAAAATATTCTCTTTTTTGCAGATTTTGGAAAATCTGTCAAAAGTTTGTTGTAATAAGGTGCGTCCTGTCCCTAAAATATCCAAAAACTGTTTAGGACATTGAGTCCGACTTTTAGGCCAAAAGCGGCTTCCTATGCCGCCTGCCATGATTACACAAAAATTATTTTCGTCTGTCTGTGCCATATAATTCTGCAAATTAAAATTTAGCAAAAGTAATTCTTTTTTTTTTATCAATAAACAAAAAAAATGTTAATGAAGTTATTTTTTAGCATGGAATTTGTAATATTCCGAAGTGTTTTAATGATGTTTAAGGTTTTAGAGATTTGTTTATAAGGAAAAGCGGGCGTGAATTTTTCTTCAAAAAAAGTAAGATTCGCATCCGCTTTTGATTTTTAAAAAACGTTGAATAAAAGAAATTTAATGAAAAAAAATCCTTAAAAAAGCACTTTATATAAAAAAAATGTTTTATCTTTGCGGAGTTAATCAGTATTATAAATTAAAAAATACAATTTAGGAAATAAATGGCAACAACAGCAGATTTGAAAAACGGCTTGTGCATCAATTTCAACCACGACATTTACACTGTGGTAAGTTTTCAACACGTAAAACCGGGTAAAGGACCTGCTTTCGTGCGCACCCGTTTGAAAAGCCTTACTAACGGTAGGGTTTTGGAGAATACGTTTTCTTCGGGACACGAAATCGACATTACGAAAATTATCCGTCGTCCTTATCAATATCTTTATAAAGAGGGCGATGCGTTCGTATTCATGCAGCAGGAAACATTCGAACAGATTAACGTTCCTTTGAGTCATATCGAAAATCCCGACCTTTATCTTGACGGTCAGGAAGTTGATATTGTAATTCAGGAAGAGACAGATACGGTTTTGACAGTGGAACTTCCTCCTTTCGTAGTAATGGAAGTAACTTACACTGAACCCGGTCTTAAAGGTAATACCGCTACCAATGCTACGAAACCTGCAACGGTTGAGTCAGGTGCGGAAATTCGTGTACCTTTGTTCGTAAATCAAGGCGATAGAATCAAAATCGACACAAGAGACCGCTCATACGTTGAAAGAGCTAACTAAAAAAAGTTTTTTTACGGTCGGAAAGAATTTTCTTTCTGACCGTAATTTTAACAGATAGAAATAAATAATCTAAAATCTTTTTTGGTTCTTTTTTCTTAAAAAAGAATGTTTTTTTTTGAATAAAAGAACTGCTCCACCGGCTTGAGGCGAATTTTTTTTTACTTTTTGAGGAGAATGGTGAAAAACGGCAAAACGGCATTAGTTGCAGACAGATTAAAGTTATATTCGTTCAAGCTCAGAGCGCTTTTGGACGTTACTAAGAATATTAATGCCAATTTGCCGATTCCGGAATTTTTAGAATCATACAAACGTCTTCTTACTCAAGAACTTAGTATCGGTAAAGTACTTCTTTTCATTAAGGAAAAAGACGATTGGGAAATCAAAATTAAAACTTCTGTTGAACTTGAAGATTACGAAAATATTGATATTGAAAGGGATTTGTTGCCTTTGACTGAGATAACTTTTTCGATGTCGAATCCTGTTTTCAAGGGTTTTGATTTTATAATTCCCGTAATTCAGGACGGTACCCCGCTTGCATACGTTTTAATCGGTGATTTTGACGGTGAGCAAAAAGGTATTGCGCCTTCTATCAGAAATCTTCTTTTTATCCAAACATTATCTATAATAATTATTGTTGCGATAGAAAACCGCAGAATGCAGGAATTGATTTTGCAACAGGAGAGATTTAAAAAGGAGATGGAGATGGCCTCGGAGATTCAAAATTTTTTGGTTCCTCACGAAGACATTTTTAAGCACGAAACAAGGCTTGCTTTAAAAGCGTTTTATATGCCTCATTACGAGGTCGGCGGTGATTATTACGATTTTGATTATTTGTCGGACGATGAAATTTTCTTTTGTATTGCCGATGTTACGGGCAAAGGTATGTCGGCGGCAATTTTGATGAGTAATTTTCAAGCAAGTCTTAAAGCTCTTATCACTTCACAATCGGATTTAACCCTACTTGTAAAACGTCTTAATAGAATTGTTGTTAAAAATACTAACGGTGAGAGGTTTATAACCTTATTTTTGGGGCGTTATAATTTCAAAACCAACGAGTTACGTTATATTAATGCCGGTCATAATGCTCCTATATTGTATAACAGAGTAACGGGTGAAAAACAATTTCTTGAACTTGGTTGTCAAGGTATGGGTATGTTGGACGAGATTTTTCCGAGGGAAGGAGTTATTACTTTGACACACGATTCCAAACTTTTGTGTTTTACTGACGGTGTTGTAGAATTGGATAAAGACGGCATAGATTATTACGGACAACAAGTTGTAGAGCAACGTGTTGGTAACGATTCCGGCATTTCTGAAACTATCAACGGTATTCTCAGCGACCTTGACATCAACCGTTCTAATACTAAACTTTTCGATGATATTACCCTTTTGGGTATAGATTTTTACGTAGACAAAAAGTAATAAAAAAAAACGGAAACCTTTTTTTAAGAAAAGTTCCCGTTAAGAAAATGAGGTCGGTAGCGGAGTCGAACCGCTCTAGACGGTTTTGCAGACCGGTACCTAACCGCTTGGCTAACCGACCGTCTTTTGTTTTTCAACGGTGCAAAGATAAATACTGTTTTTGATTTCTCCAAATTTTTTTATACTTTTTTTTCAAAAACTAATTTTTCGACAGCTGCGATAAACGTATTTTGCGAAAAAGGTTTTTTCAAAACGAGGTTAATTCCCTTTTCTAAAGCCTCTTTTTCGATTTCCGGATTTACTTTTACGGATGTCATCAAAACCGGAACGTCTTTATAATCAGGAAATTTTCGTATTTTTTCAACAAATTCCATTCCGCCGGTTTTGGGCATTAAATAATCTGTTATGATTAATTTCGGTGCGTGCGATGATGAGGCAAATTTTAAGGCTTTTTGCGCTGAAGAAAACGGAATGACTTCAAAATCTTCGCATTTCAACGTGTATTCTGATACAAAAAGCGAACTGTCAGAATCATCAACTAATAAAATACGTATTTTGTCCGAATGTTTTTTGTTGCCGGTCGGATTGATTTCTTTTGAATAAAAAATTTCAGCGTTAGGGTGGCGGATTATGGTTTCTAAAATCGAAAAATTATCCGAAAATTTCAAAAGATACCCCCTTGCACCGGCTTTTATCATGGAGTCGATGTATATTTTTTCGTCATAAAGCGATATTCCTATTATAATAAGTCCCGGATAACGGGTTATCGCTTTTTGGGTTGTTTCGATTCCAGAATTGTCGGGCAGTTCGATGTCCATAAAAATAATATCGGCATTACAATCCTTATCCAAGGCTTCCAGAAACTCTTTTGAACTACCGTATTCCGCAATCACTTGATTGCCGCCGACTTTTCTTAAAAGTAGTTTAAAAGATTGTCTGAAAGCTTTTTTGTCGTCTACCAATATTACTTTTTTTTGTTCCATCAGTGTTAATTGAGCACCACAATGTTAATTTCTAATCCTTTTCCGATGTCTGTTGTCATGTTGAATTGTCCGTTAAAATTAGATACTCTTCCCATGATGTTTTTCAGACCCGAAACTTTTTTGTCTTTGATTTCTTCCAAAACTTTTTCCTGCGAAAAACCTACTCCGTCGTCAGAATATCTGAGTCTTGTATAATTGTTTTCGGTTTCAAGCATCAAAATAAGTTTTGTGGCGTGAGAATATTTTATCGCATTCGTAAATAGTTCTGTAACAATTCTAAAGAGTGAGGTTTTAAGCATTTTGTTGGCCGGCTCTTCAAAATTGCTACATTCAAAAATCAGTTGTATGTTGCTTCCCGTGAAAATATGTTTTGATTGATTCTTGATACTTGCTATGAGTCCAAAATTGCTTAAAATATCGGGCATCAAATCGTTAGCAATATTTTTTGACTCTTTAATTGCCTCAGTTACAATCTCTTTCATTTCTTCAAAAATATCCGGCATTTCGGTCAAAGATATTTTGCTTGATGCCAAAAGGTTGAGGTATGTTATAAGGCTTGTTAAATATGAGCCGATACCATCGTGAATATCTTTTGAAAATCTTAATCTTTCGTTTTCTTGTGTTTCGACAATGGTGTTGAAAAGTTGTTTGTCAAGGTCTTTTCTAAATGAAATATCTCTTATGACATTTAGAATGTAAATATTGTCGTTATCCAAAGAAAAACGGTTGATATGAAGTTCCGTCGGGATAATTCTTCCTGATTGGGCAATTAAATAAGTTTCAAATGGTTCAGCTGGATTATTTAAAGCAGATTTCATGTTTTCTAAGAATTTTTCATAGAAAAGCGGTTCTAAGAAACTGCCTGCCTCAGAGTTTACGATTTCCTCTTTGGAATATCCTAACAGATTGCAACCCGTTGCATTAACGTCCGAAAACTCGAATTTGTCTTTTTGTTTGTCGTAACGGTAAACGGCTATTGCGTCGTTGTTATTATTGAAAAGTGTACGGTATTTTTCCTCCGAAATTCTCAAAAGTTCTTCGGCTTTTTTGCGGGCGTTGTTATAACGTTGAGTCGCAATTCTGCTGTACATTATCGGAGCGATAAAATCTCTGATGTTTTCGAGTTTTTCTTTGAATTTATCGGTATAATTATCGTTTTTGCCTGCCGCTGCAATAATTCCTATTACGTTTTCTTGATAAATTATCGGAACGCAAATCATGCTTTCGACTTCGGCTTTTGTAAAGAAAAGTTGCGAAACATCATGACGCTGAGTTATCGTTTTTTTCTTTATAACTGAAACGGCAATATCGTCTAATTCCTCTAAATCAAATACATAATTCTTATCTGATTCTATTTCACCAGAATAAATCGAAGGGCATACGAGTTTGTTTTCTTCGTTGAAAAATCCTATAACTCCGTAATCGAGTTCTATGTATTTTAAGATTTCTTCCAAAAGTCTGGTATACAGATTGCCTTCGCTTGCCGACAAGAATATTGATGCGATATTGTTTCGTATCGTCAGTTCGGTTTGAGAGGCCTTCAGGTTTTGTTGAGTGAGATAATGTTGAAAAAGTTCGTTTTTGAGTTTTTCATTTGTTTTTTTGAGTTGCAAATGCGTTTTTACGCGTGCGATAAATTCTGAAATTAAAAACGGTTTTTTTATGTAATCTACACCGCCGGACTCAAATCCTTCCAAAAGACTTGATTCATCAACTTTTGCTGTTAAGAAAATAATCGGAATATCTTTGAACGCCAAATCGGCTTTTACCCTGCGACAGACTTCAAAACCGTCTACTTTTGGCATCATAACGTCCAAAAGTATTAGGTCTACTTTGTTGTTATTTAATATTTTAACAGTATTTTCACCTTCGCTTTCCACTATTACGTCATACTCCGGCTCGCCGCTTAAAATATCTTTTACCAAAAGCAGATTAGACATACTGTCGTCAACTACAAGTATTGTTGATTTTTCCATTTTGTTATTTTTTCCGTTTTTATGTGGGTGCTAATATACAAAAAAAAATAGGGAAACCAAAAAGTTTTCCCTATTTTTTGTTGCCCAATCAGGGGTCGAACCTGAACTCTCCTGATCCAGAGTCAGACGTGTTGCCAATTACACCATTGGGCAGTCAATTTCTCATTTATGACGGCGCAAAGGTAGAATGTTTTTTCGTAATAAAAAAATTTTTTTGAAGTTTTTTTTATAATTTTTTTTCGTTTTTTTGAGAAAAAGTTTTTACCTTTGCGCCCGATTCCCGTGGCTAAGGATTTTTTATAAAAAAACAGCCGTGCGATGGGAAATTGAAGTTTTTCAATAAAAATTCAATTTTGAGTAACACATTTATTTTTTTAAACAATGAGAACATTTGATTTAAAAGGTACTAAAAGAGAACAAATTGGTTCTAAGTACGCAAAACAACTCCGTAAAGAAGGTCAAGTACCTTGTATCGTTTACGGTAACAACACTCAGATTAACTTTTCAGTTGATCAGAAAGAACTTAAAGGTGCGGTTGTAACACCTCACGTTTATATCGTAAATCTTAACATTGACAATCAAGTAATTCCTACTGTTATCAAAGATCTTCAGTTCCATCCTGTTACTGAAGAGGTTCTTCACGCAGATTTCTACGCATTTGCTCCGGATCAGGCTATCAGCGTAAAACTTCCTTTGAACCTTGTAGGTCTTGCACCTGGTGTTAAAGTCGGTGGTAAACTCAAACAATCAGCAAGAAAAGTTACCGTTAAAGGTAAAGCAGCTGATTTGCCCGAGAAAATCAACGTTGATATCAGCTCTTTGGAACTTGAACAATCAATCAAAGTTGGTGATCTTAAATTCGATAATATTCAAATTACTGATCCGCAGGACGCATTAATCTGCCGTATTCTTGCTACAAGAGCAACGGCTGCTGCAGCTGCTGACAAAAAATAATAAAAATTGAAATATCTTATCGTCGGACTCGGCAATATCGGTGCTGAGTACGCAAATACGAGACACAATATAGGTTTTATGGTACTCGATGCCTTTGCTAAGGCATCGGGTGCTGTTTTTTATAGCGATAGGTATGCTGATAGGGCAGAGGTGAAATACCGCGGCAGGACTTTGATTTTAATAAAGCCTACTACGTTTATGAACCTTAGCGGCAAGGCCGTTAATTATTGGGCTCAACAAGAAAAAATTCCGATCGAAAACATACTTGTTATCGTTGATGATTTAGCATTGCCTTTCGGAGTCTTGAGACTGCGTCAGAGTGGTTCGGAGGCTGGTCATAATGGTTTGAAAAACATTACTGAAATGTTAGGCACACAAAATTATGCCCGTTTAAGATTCGGCATCGGTAGTGAATTTCAGAAAGGTCGTCAAGTGGATTATGTTCTCGGAAAATTCTCTTATGAGGATATTAAACGCATTGAAACCCGTACAGAGGTTACTACACAAGCGATTTATGGTTTTGTAATTGACGGAATACAAAGGACGATGAATAATTTTAACGGAAAATAAAAGCAAATGCGTATTGATAAATTTTTGTTTAGTGTCAGATTGTTTAAAACCCGTTCCATGGCATCGGATGCTTGTGGAAAGGGGCGTATTTTGCTTAATGGTTCGGCAGTGAAACCTTCGCGTGAGGTAAAACCGGGTGATGAGGTTTCCGTTAAAGTTAATCCTATTTTCCGCCGTTACAAGATTTTAAACCTTTTGAAGGGTAGGGTAGGAGCATCAAAGGTTCCCGATTATATCGTAGAAACCACTCCTGAGGACGACCTTTTCAAATTGAAGACAATGAATGAGATTTCTCATCTTTCTTTCGGTGTTAGGGACAGAGGCGCAGGTCGTCCTACAAAGAAAGACAGACGTGAAATCGACCGTTTTTATGATGATGCTGAAGACGATGAGGAATATCTTGAAGGTTTTACGCCGGATTTTTCCGACTAAGATCCTTAATTTTTCAGCTTTTGAGTTCTATTCCGCTTTTTTCCAAATTACCGCCTTCTATTTTAGGATAATGTTTATAAAGTTTTAATTCTATTCCTGAAATTCTCGGAAAATCATTTTTTAGTCTTTGCATTATCCTGTATGCTAAATTTTCGATTAAGTTACAAGGTGTAAGTGTTTCAGCTTTAACGGCTTGGTACACAAAAGAATAATCTGTTGCATCAGACAGATTATCTGAAATACCTGCTGTTAAAGTATCGCATTTGAAACTCAAATTTATCGTAATATCGTTTCCTTTGTTGCGTTCTTCTTCTGTTGTACCGATATTGGCATAGAATTTCATGCCTTCGAGAATGATTTTTCCCATGTTTTTAATGTTTTTTTTATCACCGCAAATGTAGTACCAATTTTTTTTTAAATGAACAGACTAAATGCTCTTGAGGGTTGAATCAGTGTTTTTTTGTTAAAAAAAATAATTTTGCATTTTTCTCCTAAAAAATTTATTTTTGCCGTCAGAAAAACATACTGCGATGAAATACTACGATCCACGAGCCGACATATTATCATATTTAACGCAAGAGGAATTATTAGGTTACGACCGTTATTGGGACGCTATCAGCACTGCCAAAACTCTTGCTTCCGGTAAGTATAAAGACGGTTTGGATGCTGGACTAAAAAAGGGACGAGCAGAAGGCGAGAAAATAGGCATGAAAAAAGGTCGTGCGGAAGGCGAAAAACTCGGCATTGAAAAAGGTCGTGCGGATGCAATGCGAGACATTGCCCGTGTGATGAA
>JAFYDK010000040.1 GCA_017544805.1 Bacteroidales bacterium
CATATACGACCAACCCAACGATTTTGAGTAATCGCCTTTATGATAATCACACCAAGAAAATAGCGAATATGCAAAAGCAATTTCTTTCTCGTTGCCGAGACTTTTCGCGATGACAGAAGCAATTTGAGCATACTTATAAATTGTATCTATATTATAATGATTGAGACATATCTCCCTGATAATCCGAAGTTTTTCCTTGCCGGAGGTTTCCGCGTTTTCCCTTGCGATAAGGCTGTCAAGTCTCGTATCGTCAAATTCTCCCGTTTCTGAAAAACAAAGATTTGACAATAACAAAAAAACCGCCGTTATGAAAAAAAACTTCCTCACAATCCAAACCCTATCATTAACTGGTCGTCAACTCTCGTGTCCTGTTTCAAGCCCTTTTGCCAGTCTTCCAAAGTCTTGACGATAACCGACTTCTGCTCCTGAAAACTCAAATCCGAAATTTGGGTAAGCAGTGCTTTTAGCCGCTTTTGCGAAAATTTCAGAAGTTTTTCACCGCCTTTTCCATCGTCAGCATAACCGAAAACGTCCGTAACGCCGTCGGTAAACATATAAACTTTGTCGTCTCTTTGATACTTGAAATCATAACCCGTAAAATCTTCGTCCTGACGTTTGTCCCTTCCGATGGACATTCTGTCAGGGAAAAATTCTAAAAGTTTGCCGTCCCTTATAATCCAAACAGGACGCATCGCACCTGCAATATGCAGCGTATTATCCTCCTTCGAGATAGCAACAACAGCCCCGTCTGTACCGTCATAAATATCTTCGCTTGTTGCGGTAAGTATTTTTTTGCGCAACGAGTTCAAAACTGCCGCCGCAATGTTTTCGCCCGCAAGGTTTTGCTGTGTATCGTTGAGCGTTGAAATGCCGAGCATACTGAGCAGTCCTCCCGGAATACCGTGTCCTGTGCAGTCAAAAACACCTAAAATTCTAAATTTCTTAGTTTCCCCCATCCAGTAAAAATCGCCGGAAACTATTTCCAACGGATTATAAATCAAAAAGTTATCCCTAAACCAAAGGTCAATATCCGATTGCTGAGGCATAGAAGCCGTCTGAATTTGCCCCGCATATTCTATACTATGAATAACCGCAAGGTTAGTTGCCGAAATTTCCGCATTTTGCTCCTTGATTTTTTGACTTTGAGCCTGAATTTCAGCCGTTTGCGAAACAATAGTATCCTGAATTTGTGTAAGTTCGGCGTTAACTTTCAAGATTTTCTCGTTTTGTTTTTCAAGAAACTCCCCTATCCTGACCTTTGCTACGTAATTCTTACGCAAAATCCACATAATCAAAACCAAACCTGTCAAAACCACAGACAAAAACCAAACCTTAATACGCCACTGACCGCGCTGATGAATAAACTCGTCTTCCATTTTAGCGGTCTCTTCCTCAATTTCCTTGCCCCGCTTAACAAAACTCTCTTTACGCTTATTGAACTCGCCGCCGGTTGCAAAAGTAATGTTATACCTCAGCCTGCGGTAACGCAAATATTTTTCGTTCCAGTCAAAAAGTGCCTTATAATCAGCAAGTTTCTGATAATACAATTTCATAACCGAGCCCAAATTCTCGTAATAGAGATTCTCGTATTGCGACAAATCCGACAAAAACAGCGCGGAATACTTGTCAATGATTTTTTTTGCCTCGCTTAGTCTGCCGGTCAAGACAAACTCCTTACACTCGTTAATGTCATAAACATATTTCTTCACCTTGTTTGACATTTTAGCAATACAACTTTTGCTCAACGCCTTGTAAATCAAACTACTGTCTATTGCGGCTGAAAATTTTACGCCGGAGGAAATGTTAGCCGTTTCAAGAAAGAGTTTTTGCAATTCCAAAGACGATTCGCTAACAACATCAAGAAAGTTTGACTTTTCAGCCTCCGCAAGACCACGACTATAATATTTTTTGGCTGAATCCAACAAAGCAACCTCACCAGTATTGTAATAATCTGAAATCCAAGCGTTTCCTAAATAAATAAGGTCAAACGCTACGGCCATAACATCTTCGTAACGGGTATCGATTGCGAGTGCTTTTTCGGCATATTCACGCGCTGCCTGCTGAACGTTAAAACCCGTGTAAGTGTTTGCTATTCCGCGATATATACGCGCCGCACGCGCCGTGTCGCCGCTTCCGAGAAAAAGGTCTAAGGCAAGGTTGTAATTTTTGATTGCGCTTTCGTAAAAATTTCGGTTTTCGTCTATAACGGCAAGGCAATTATAAGAAACGGCCATTTTTGTAGTGTCTTTTACCTCTTGCCAATAAGGTAGTGAAAGTCTAAAAAATATCTCGGCTGAATCGTTTTTACTCTGCGAATTATAAATTGCCCCGATAAACATATACGCCTCTGCGCGAAATTTTTTCTCGTTTAATTTTTCCGCCAAATTTGCGGCAAGCGTTGCATATTTTATGATAGTATCAAAGTTGTAATGATTGTGGTAAATCTCGGAATAAAGTCTTAATTTAGTTGTATCGTATTGAGCCATAGGAACTTGTTTCAACAGATTTTCCAAAAAAAACTCATCGCCGACATTAAGTTTCTGTGTTTGGGCAAAGAGTTTTTCCGGCGGCAAAAGCCACTGCAAAACTATGAGAAAATATATGGCTAAATACTTGAATTTCATAATCATTCCTTATATTAGAGCCGTTTTTAGGCTGATAATTTTCTGCAAATGTAACTTTTTTTTTGCGTTTAATATAATTTTTTCGTAATTTTGAGCAATAATTTTTTGAAAAAATATGGAAAATACAACTAAGTACTCTTGGAAATTCTCCAAAATAGGAGGAGTTAC
>JAFYDK010000041.1 GCA_017544805.1 Bacteroidales bacterium
CATGAGCCTGATAGGATCTAACGACATAGAAGTAGAAGTAACGGCAAACAACACCGCGAATATCCCCACGGCCGAATTCACTAACAACAAAACGGGAATAATATCTATTCCTGTCAGAAAGGTGTGGGTCGGTCCTGCGGCGAAAGACGTGACAGTTCATCTGCTTGCCGACGGCGAGATTATCCAGAGTATTATACTGAGTCAGGATAATAACTGGAGATATACGTTTAAAGATCTACCGATGTACGACAGTACTGACGGACATGAGATCGTATATACTGTAAGCGAGAAACCTATTTGGGGATACAGAATTTCAATATCCGGAAACATGAGAAAGGGATTTGTGATAACAAACACAGAAACACCGCCGGATAACCCCAAGACCGGTGAAGCAGGTCTTCCGCTTAACATCTGGATGATGATCCTTTCCGGCATTGGAATGATTGGTATCATTCTTACGGGAAAGAAGAAAATTCGTCTCAGAAAGTAATGGATCAGTGATCCGGATCCGGAATCAAAATGAAACCGGGGAGTGAGTTGAATCTCACTTCCCGGTTTTATTATCTGTGTTGATTCATCTTAACACCCTCTCTTTTGGACCGCTTTTTTGCCTTTTGGAGCATAAAAACAGTTAGTCCCATCATCCGTGAAATTCACAAAAATGATGGGACTAGCCAAAAGATGTTAAAATGATGTTCTTAAGATGCTTTTCAGATGCTTCCATCTATAATCAAAGATGTATCAAAAATGCTTTGATTTTGACGGAAACCCAGTAAAAACAAGCGGTTTGAGGGCTTCTTATTTCATAGCCTCTTCGACGGCGACCGCGACGGCGACCGTTGCGCCGACCATGGGGTTATTGCCCATGCCTATCAATCCCATCATCTCTACGTGAGCCAGGGCAGAAATGTCGCCCTCTTTCTGAACAAGAAGGCGTTTTGATGCGGACAGCGTACGCCATTTTTGACAAGTTTTCTTAATTATATCATAAGCGGAGTCAAGAATCATTATGATTGTTCTTTTTTGAAACGCTTTGCTTTTTTGTACTTGACAAACGTTAGCAAATCATTTATAATATATTATATTACTGATAATACTGAAGAATTCTTTTATTCAGTTTTTTAGGAGGATGTTTAATCCATAATGGATAAGGCGCGAATTTTTAATGAGAATACAAATATTATTGTATCTGCCGAGGAAGTAAAAAGAGGCGATTACAGTTGTAAAGATTATGAATTTGTTGATGTTGAATACGAATTCAAAGTTAAATTTGTAAAAGGGGCAAAAAATCACGGTAGACCGTATTTCCGGCTTTATTATTCATATGAAGATTATAAAAAGCTTTATCCGGACAGAGCAGATAGATACGCTATAGTAGCAAATATGCGCAAATATCAGGAGAGCATATGGCATAAAAAATGGAAAAATAATTTTTCTTCGTTTTGTGAGATTGAAAAATGTATTAAAAATGAATGCACCGGCATGTGGAAGTTTGCCGATGCTTATTACGAAAAATACAAAACATGTATAGAGATTCAACACTCATACATCGCTCATGATTTTGAGGAGCGTAATTCGTTTTATTCTCAGCTTGGGATTAATGTCATTTGGCTTTACGATCTTCCTAAGGCTGCTATTAAAGAAAACGAAAACGGAGATATTGAAATATTAGAAGATAACGCCAGAGGCTTTTTCAGGATATCTGAGAATCCGAATAACCTTCTTGAACATCCCGTGTTTATACAAGTTAAGTCCGGAATGATTTTTAGGGTGACTGAGCTTTTTAGAAATGAAACGACATCAGAACTTAAATCTTCGATTAGGTATTTTAAACCAGCGCAAATATATACAGAGGAAGACTTTGTTGATGCGATTAGACAGAACAAACTTGGATTGAATAATGGCGATTCAACTCTTTATACCCTGAACGAACTTTGGAATCAAGATTATAAGTGGATGATAGTCGAAGATACTGAAGATGAAAACAATACTAAGATGATAAACAGAGATAATGATGGAGATATGTTCAGATCTTTTGAAAACGCCACTATTCAGTTTAAATACGTAACGTGCTTTAAGCATAATTCGGAGACTAAATATATAATCAACTCTAACAAAGATTATTCTATAAGCCATAAAAAAGCAAATAAAAGAATTTGGAAACTGGTTTGTAAAAAGTTGATAACAGAGAAATGATTGATATAAAAGAGAAAAGCAATGAATCAGAAAGTTAAACGATCAAAAAAGCAATATAAAGAAAACGTTTAGGCAGCCTTTTTAATACAAAAAAGTTAGTCCCATCACTCGCGAAAACCGCAAAAATGACGGGACTAACTGGTTTTTATTGGATTTTAAAGATTTTCCTTATTTCATAGCCTCTTCGACGGCGACCGCAACGGC